>CAMWBA010000100.1 GCA_947172355.1 uncultured Bacillota bacterium | reverse complement strand
AAGGTCACGCCCTTGTCGCAGAATTCGCATTTGGCCATGTTGCTTACCTCCTCGCTATGAGAATCTATGAGAATCTTTGGAAAATACATTCAAAAAAGCCTCGACAGATATAATACCAGATATCCCGACGAAATGCAAGAACTTTTTTTCAATCCAGCCAATCCTTTTTCTTGCCAGAACAGAGGTTTTGGTTTATACTGGGAGCAGCTATCATGAGTGAGGTGGTCTTCATTGTCAGAACAAAAAACAAGTGTAAAACTGGGCGAGATCATCCAGGAATTTAACCTAGAGGTCTTGCGGGGCGCCGAAAATTATGAGCGCGTTCCCCTGCGGGCGCTGGACATCAACCGTCCCGGCCTGCCTCTGACGGGATTTTTTGAGCACTTCGACACCGAGCGGCTGCTGCTCATTGGCCTGACAGAGAATACCTATCTCAGCAACCTGACGCCGGAGCGGTGCCGGGAGAGCTTTGACCGGCTGCTGGCCTATCCGGTTCCGGCCCTGATCCTGACCCGGGGACTGGAGCCCTTCCCGGAGTGTCTGGAGATGGCGGACAAGCATGACCGGACGGTGCTGCGCAGTTCGCTCCAGACCTCCGCCTTTATGAGTGCGCTGATCGGCAGTCTGTACAACCATTTGGCCCCTCAGATCACCCGATCCGGCGTGATGATGGAAATTTATGGCGAGGGTGTTCTCATTCAAGGGGAGTCCGGCGTGGGCAAGAGCGAGGTGTCCATTGAACTGCTGAAGCGGGGCCACCGCCTGGTGGCCGACGATGCGGTGGAAATCAAGGAGACCAGCCGCCATACCCTGATGGCCACCGCCCCGGAACTGATTCGGGGCTACATGGAGCTGCGGGGAATCGGTGTGATTGACATTGTTCGTCTGCTGGGGATGGGGGCCATCAAGCCCGACCAGGAGATTGACCTGGTGATCAATCTGGAGCCATGGGATGACCAGGCGGTGTATGACCGCTTTGGACTGGAATCCCACTTTACCGAGATTTTAAGTGTAAAGGTGCCCGCCATCACAATTCCGGTTAAGCCTGGGCGGAATCTGGCCAGCATTGTAGAGGTGGCGGCTATGAACAACCGCAACCGCAAGATGGGGCACAACGCGGCCCAGGAACTGACCAACCGGATGGACAGGTTGTTCCAGGAAAAACTAGCGGAAGGAGAAGGGTAATGTATTATATCGGGATTGACGTAGGCGGCACCAATCTGGTGGCCGGCCTGGTGGAAGAGAGCGGACATATCATCAACAAGGTGAGCACGCCGGTGGTCAAGGATATGACGGCCCGGCAGTTTGGCGCGGAGCTGGTCCGGCTGTCCCAGCGGCTGTGCGAGGTGGGCGGCATTGGCTTTGACCGGATTGAGGCGGTCGGCATCGGCCTGCCCGGCGTGGTAGACAATAAAGCGGGTCTTTTTGTCCAGAATCCCAACATGCCCTTTCGCGACAAGAATGTGCCTCTGCGGGCGATGTTCCATGAGGAGTGGGACGTGCCGGTCTTTTTGGGCAACGATGCCAACTGTGCCGCGGTGGGCGAGTATTGGGCCGGCGCGGCGAAGGGCTGCGACCCGGCGGTGATGGTCACCCTGGGCACCGGCATTGGCGGCGGCATGGTGTGCGGCGGCAAGCTGTTCACCGGCTTTGCCAACTCTGGCATGGAGATTGGCCACATGATCATCCAGCCCAACGGCATTCTGTGCGGCTGCGGCGGCCGGGGCTGCTGGGAGCGGTACGGCTCCGCCACCGCCTTGATCCAGCTGACCCAGCTGGAGATGGAGCGGGACCGGGAGAGCAAGCTGTGGGAGCTGGTGGAGGGCGACCCGTCCAAGGTCCAGGGCCGCACCCCCTTCCAGGCCGCCCGCCTGGGCGACGCGGCCGCGAAACGGGTGCTGCGCAACTATCTGGATGGGCTGTCCATCGGCATGATAAACCTGATTAACATTCTCCAGCCGGAGATTATCTGTCTGGGCGGCGGGGTGAGCAATGCGGAGGACGACCTGCTGCTGGCCCCCCTGCGGGAGATGGTCTGGCGGGGCTGCTTCGACAAGACAAACCACACCCGCATTGAGAAGGCGTCCCTGGGCAATGACGCCGGCGTAGTGGGCGCGGCCCTGCTGTGCAATCTGGTATAGGCGGCGGAAGGCCCGGGCACAGCCCGGGCCTTATTTTTTCAAATCCTATTCTATTTTCCGCAAAAATTTGCTATAATCAGATGATACACCATTCTCAGATTGGGAGGGCCTATGGAACGACTGGAGAAACTGCTGCGAGAGCGGCACCCGCTGCTGGAGCTGCGGGTGAACGAGCCCATGGCGAAGCATACCACCTTCCGCATTGGCGGACCGGCGGCACTGATGGTGCTGCCCAAGTCGGTCGACGAGGTGAAAATGGTACTGAAAGACGCCCGGGAGCTGGAAATTCAGCCCTTCTTCCTAGGAAATGGGAGCAATCTGCTGGTGGCGGACCAGGGCTATCCCGGTTTAGTGGTCAAGCTGACGGGGGAGTTTGAGAATATCTTTGCCACCCCCGTCAGCCCATCGGATGGGATAGCCCACCTGCTCGCCGGAGGGTCGGTACTGCTGTCCCGGCTGTCCCGGCAGGCGCAGGAGCGGGGGCTGACCGGACTGGAGTTTGCTCAGGGGATTCCCGGCAGCGTGGGCGGGGCGGTCACCATGAACGCCGGGGCCTACGGAGGGGAAATGTCCCAGGTGCTGCTCCAGGTGGCCGCTTTGGGCCCGGACGGGAGAGAAACTCTGTTTTCTGGGGAGAACTGTGACCTGAGCTACCGGCACAGCCGTTTTTCCAACGGGGATTGGCTGATTACGCAGGCGGTGTTCGGCCTGTCGCCGGGCGACCCGGAGGAGATCGCCTCCCGCATGCAGGACTTTGCCCGGCGGCGGCAGGCCAAGCAGCCCCTGGAGTACCCCAGCGCCGGGTCCATATTCAAGCGGCCGCCGGGACACTTCGCCGCCGCCCTCATTGACCAGTGCGGGCTGAAGGGCCTGACGGTGGGCGGAGCCCAGGTGTCAGAGAAGCACGCCGGGTTTGTGGTCAACCGGGGCGGGGCCACCTGCACGGACGTGCTGGAGCTGGTGCGGCAGGTGCGGGAGACCGTCCTCCGGCGGACCGGCGTGGAGCTGGAAATGGAGGTCAGGGTGCTGAAATGAAGCTGAGTGAACGGTACCCGGTGAGTATTTACGCCGTCCGGGAGAAAACCACCCTGCTGGTGCCCACGGTGGGCATCAAATGCGCCTCCCACGCGGCCCGGAAGCTGCCCTGGCCGCCCCAGGCGGAGGAGCTGGGCGCGGCGGTGCTGGAGCTGCTGAACGAGTTGAAAGCGGGGCGCATCCAGTATGACCCGGAGGCCAAGGGCTACTGGTTCCAGCCGGGCCTCCGGAGCTGGAAAGCCTTTCAAGCGGCTTCCTCTTCGGTGGATGTGACGCTGAGAGGGACACAGCTGTCCATTACCCGGTGGGACGGCCGCTCCGAGCGGGGCTTTGTCCCCGAGCTGGAGCCCTGTACGGTACTCCAGGATGGGGTTGGCCTTGAGGAACTGGGAGAGGCCATTCTGGCGGCGCTTCTCCCTCTGGTGGAGAAGGAACGGAACTTGCCCTTGAAAACATGACACAAAAGAGAGTGATTTCATGGAATTTGTCATCATATCCGGCCTGTCCGGAGCGGGAAAGAGCAAAGCGGCCTCCTTTATGGAGGATATGGACTATTTCTGCGTGGACAATCTGCCCGCCCCTCTGATCCCCAAGTTTGCCGAGCTGGGGATGGCGGGGGCTGGGGAGTACGACCGGGTGGCCCTGGTCACCGATATCCGAGCCGGCCACAGCTTTGACGGGCTGTTCCGTGCGCTGGAGGCTCTGGAGCAGATGAAGTGCCCCTACCGCATTTTGTTCATGGACGCTGCAGACGCCGCCATCATCCGGCGCTACAAGGAGACCCGCCGATCCCATCCCTTGGCGGAGGAGGCGGACAGCTTAGAGGAAGCGATTGCCCTGGAGCGGCGTATGCTCTCCCCTCTGCGGGACCGGGCGGACAAGATTGTGGACACCAGCAACCTGTCCGCCGCCAAGCTGAAAGGGGTACTGCGGCAGATGTTCGGTCGGGCGGGGACGGCCGAGGGGCGGATGGAGGTGCGGGTGACCTCCTTTGGCTTCAAACACGGGGTGCCCATGGAGGCCGACCTGATCTTTGATGCCCGCTTTTTGCCCAATCCCTTCTATGTGACCGAGCTGCGTCCCCTCACCGGCTTAGACGCCGGGGTGCGGGACTACGTGTTCCAGAACGGCCAAGCCGAGGAGTTTTTGGCCCGGCTGTGGGAGCTGGTGGGCTGGCTGCTGCCCCGGTATGAGGAGGAGGGCAAGACCGCCCTGGTCATCTCTGTTGGCTGTACCGGGGGCCACCACCGTTCGGTGGCCATTGCCCACGCTCTGGGGGAGAAGATCAAGGCCCAAGGCTGGCCGGTGGCGGAGAGCCACCGGGACCTGGGCCGGAATTAGGAGGGTTTCCCATGACATCCATTTACGACCAGATCCGGGCCGCCGTCCAGCCGGACGGGACCCTGCCCAAAGACTTCTCGATTCAGAAGAAGCCGGACGACCCCCAGGCCATCCGCTTTGCCGAGGGGGCCCAGGACGGCATTGTATTCTACCACTCCGGGAGCGGCGGAGACCGGGAGCTGCTGGAGAAACTGGAGGAAATTACCGGTCTGGCCTCCGGGGGCGCGGACTATGAGGCGGCGGAGGCAGAGCTGTCCGCCTGCTTTGGGGAGCGCGAAGCCGTGCTGGGCTGCATCGACGGCCTTCAAACTTGGATCATCGACCACCGGGAGGAGCTGGACGCCGGCCGGCTGTTTGGGTTTGCCAACGCGGTGCTCCTTCACAGCGCCAGCCTGGGGGCGGTGAAATACGCCTTGTCGGTGCTGGAGCTGCTGGCCGCCGCCCAGGGACCGTGGAGGGAGACGGTGCGCACTCTGGCCCTGGCCGACGAGCTGACGTTGTACTGTGTTTTTGTCGCCTGCCGCTGGGAGAACAAGGACGAGGAGCTGTTCGCGATGGCGAAACAGGTTCGTGGCTGGGGCCGGGTCCACGCCGTCCGGGAGCTGGAGCCGGTGAGCCAGGAAATGAAAACCTGGCTGCTGGACGAGGGCTGGGACAACGACGTCCTGCCCGCCTACACCGCCCTGGCCTGTGCCCAAAGGGGCGGACTGCGTGAGCGGCTGGAGCAAGAGCCCCTCTCCCGGGCGCAGCTGGATGCCGCCGGAGGGCTGATCCAGGCCCTGCTGGACGAGGGCCCTGTCTCGAATATCTCCCGGATGGAGGACGCGGAGGAGCTTCTTTTGGCCTACATGGCCCAGGTGGAGCGGGCGGAGCTTACACTGGGTGCTCTGAATGTGGTTCGTGGCATTTTATCGGCTGCGGCGGAAGATGAGCTGGATTTGTCCCAGGTCCGGACTCGGGCGGAGGCGCTGTTTGCCTCCCAGGCCAGCCGGAGGGCGGTGGAGCAGGCCCTGGAGCGGGGCGAGGGCTTTTCCCTGGCCGCGGCTCTGGGGCTGGCCTGGCAGGAGAAGTTGCTGGAGGCGCTGGAGCGGGACTTCGCCGGGACATACAGCCAGCTGTACCTGATCCTAGCCCCGGAGCAGGAGCTCTGGGTGGACCGAGCCCTGGCTGTGTGCGAAAAAAACCTGCCCCGCGAGCTGGCCACCGGCCCGAAGGACTGGACCTTCGCACCCCCGGAGGAGCCGCGCTACAACTGGCTGGATTACACGGTCCAGTTTTTGAAGCCCTTCCCGGGCCGGGGGCTGGAGCTGGCGCTCACCGCCCTGGAGGCCCCGGTCATCAGAAACCGGAACATGGCGCTGAACGCGCTGGAGAGCTGGCGGGAGGCGGGCTGGAGCTTCCCGGAAGCGGTGGTCCAGGCCCTGGAGCGGCTGAACGTCTCTGAGGTCCATGACAAGCTCCGGGAGCGGGAATCGGCCCTGCTGGACGAACTGAAGAAGGGAGCGGGCGGCTATGACCGAGCTTGAACAGCTGTATGGGAACATAGCCTGCCGGAAGGCCAAAGGCGTGGCAGAGAACGCCTGCGGCGGTTCCGAGGCCCCCTATGACCCGGACAAGTGGGGACTGAGCGAATTTATGGAGTACATCTGCGTCTGGCGCAGCCGGAACCGTCCGGACTGGCCGGAGCCGGAAGAGAGGAAAACGGATGAATGAAGGATATCCCACCCTTCCGCAGTGGGAGCGGGGGCCGAAGATTGTCGCCATCGGCGGCGGGACGGGGCTGTCCACCATGCTGCGGGGGCTGAAAAAATACACCAAAAACCTCACTGCCATCGTCACGGTGGCGGACGACGGCGGCGGCTCCGGGATGCTGCGCCAGGACCTGGGGATGCCCCCGCCGGGGGACATCCGCCACTGTATGGAGGCCCTGGCCAACACCGAGCCCATCATGGAACAGCTGCTGACCTACCGTTTTCCCGAGGGGACGCTGGCGGGGCAGTCCTTCGGCAATCTGATTCTGGCCGCCCTCAACGGCATCACCGGGTCCTTTGAGGAGGCGGTGTCCGAGATGAGCCATGTCCTGGCCATCACTGGCCAGGTCATTCCGGTGACCAGTGCGGATGTACAGCTGGAGGCTGTCTTTGAAAACGGAGCCCGAGTGGTGGGGGAGTCTCAGATTGCCGCCGTCAAGAAGGAGCAGGACTGCCGCATTCACCATGTAAACTTGCTCCCGGAGCACCCCAAGGCTACCCCCGCCGCCCTGGAGGCCATTGGAGAGGCCGACCTGATTCTGCTGGGTCCCGGGAGCCTGTATACCAGCGTCATCCCCAATCTGTTGGTGGAGGGGGTGGCCCAGGCGGTAGCCCAGGCGGACGCGCCGAAAATCTATATCTGCAACATCATGACCCAGGACGGAGAGACCGAGGGCTACACCGCCGCCGACCACCTGGAGGCCCTGCTGGTCCACGGCGCGCCTGGCCTGCTGGATTTGTGCCTGGCCAACACCGCCCCGGTGCGTCCCGGTCTTTTGGAGAAGTATCGGGAGGAGGACGCCGTTCCCCTCAATGTGGACCGGGAGCGCATTGCAAAGCTGGGGCTGGAGCTGGTGGAGCGGCCGGTGGCCAGTGAGGACGGCAGCTATGCCCGCCACGACCCGGACCAGCTGGCCCAGGCGATCCTAGAGGTCTACCGGGACCGGGCGGTGCGCATTTTCCGGGGTGAGCGGCGGTATATTTTGGAGGAATAGCTATGTCCTTTGCGGGAGATGTAAAAACACAGCTGTGCCGGGTCCCTCTGAGCCGAAAGTGCTGCGCCCAGGCGGAGGCATACGGTGTGCTGCTTTACTGCAACACGTTCAGCGCGTCGCAGGTTCGGATTGTGACCGAGAACGGAGCCTTTGCCCAGCGGCTGCCCGCGCTGTTTAAAAAGGCGTTCAAACTCACCTTCGACCGTCTGCCCCAGGGGGAGGGCAAGCAGATCTTTGTCCTGGACGACCCGGAAAAGCTGGCGGTGCTGTACCAGAGCTTCGGCACCAGCCCCAGGGCCTTGGCCCTCCATCTCAACTTCGCAGTGGTGGAGGAGGACTGCTGCCGGGCCGCCTTCCTGCGGGGGGCGTTTTTGGCGGGGGGATCGGTGACCGATCCCCGGAAGGGCTATCATCTGGAGCTGGCCACCTCCCACCAGAGCGTCAGCCGGGAGGTGCTGGCCCTGATGCGGGAGCTGGACCAAGCGCCCAAATCCGCTCAGCGCAAGGGGAATGCGGTGATCTACTTCAAGCAGAGCGAACAGATGGAAGACTTTCTCACCTGTGTTGGCGCGCCGCTGGCGGCTATGGAGGTGATGAACGCCAAACTGGAGCGGGACCTGCGGGGCAAGGTGAACCGGCAGACCAACTGTGATGCCGCCAATCTGGACAAGGCGGTGGAGGCCGCCATGACCCAGGTGGAGGCCATCCGCCGCCTGGAGCGGGCGGGCGTCCTGGTCACCCTGCCGGACAAGCTCCGGGAGGCGGCCGCCCTGCGCCTGGCCCACCCGGAGGATACCCTGGCCCAGCTGGCCCAGCGGTGCGACCCGCCCATCACCAAGTCGGCGCTGAACCACCGCCTGCGCAAGCTGGTGGAGCTGGGGAGGAAGTGACCCTATGACCTACCAATTGCAGCCGATGCGGATTCAGACGGGGTGGACGGTGCGGTGGAACGATTTCACCGAGTATGATATGGCCCTCCACGGGCCGGAGGACGCCTTTGAGCTTCATGAAGATCTGCTGCAGCTGTATCACGAGAGGACAGGGCTGACCATCGACCTGGGCTGGTATCCCAGCTATGACCCGGAGGGGCACTATCTTTTACTGCTGGTCAAGGATCAGAACTGGGAGCGGCCGCTGGAGCGGGTGGAGACCAGAGCAAAGGCCGAGGTCATTGCCCGCGTTGAAAAGTGGGCAGACCACGGCTTTTGGGGCAAATATGCACCATAGGAGGGACGGCCAGAGGCCGCCCCGGCGATATACCGATAGGAGGAGAAAAACGGATGCAGGCGTGTACCTTTCGCCCCGCCGTCCCCGGGGACGAGGGCTTGATTTTGAGCTTTATCCGCGCCCTGGCGGACTATGAACACATGTCCGGCCAGGTGGTGGCCACTCCGGAGCTGCTGCGGGAGTGGATTTTTGAGAAGAAAAAGGCGGAGGTTATCTTCGCCGGTGCGGAGGGGAAAACGGTGGGCTTTGCCCTGTTCTTCCACAACTTTTCCACCTTCCTAGGCCGGGCGGGCATCTATCTGGAGGACCTGTTCGTCCTGCCTGAAGAGCGGGGGAAGGGGTACGGCAAGGCGCTGCTGAAGGAGCTGGCCCGAATCACGGCGGAACGGGGCTGCGGCAGGCTGGAGTGGGCCTGCCTGGACTGGAACCGGCCTTCCATTGATTTCTACACCAAGAAAATGGGCGCCGCTCCCATGGACGAGTGGACGGTGTACCGCCTGACCGGGGAGACGCTGGAGGAGGCCGCACGGTCGGAGTAGGAGGCGCAAGGCCATACTGGAATTTATCCGGCAGCACCTGTTGGAGTGAACTAGAAAGAAAGGGGAACACACCATGTCCTTTGTCCACTTACACTTACATACGGAATTTTCCCTGCTGGACGGGGCCTGCCGCATCAAGAAGCTGGTAGAGCGGGTGAAGGAGCTGGGCCAGGAGGCGGTGGCCATCACCGACCACGGCTGCATGTACGGGGTGATCGACTTCTACCGGGCCTGTAAAAATGCGGGCATCAAGCCCATCATTGGCTGTGAGGTCTATGTGGCGCCTCTGGGCCGGACCCGGTTCCAGCAGGTTCGGGAGCTGGACTACAAGGCCCGGCATCTGGTGCTGCTGTGCCGGAACGAGGAGGGCTACCGCAATCTGTCCTATATGGTGTCCCAGGGGTATCTGGAGGGGTTTTATAACAAACCCCGTATCGACATGGACCTGCTGCGGGAGCACTGCGGCGGGCTGATTGCCTGCTCTGCCTGCGTATCCGGGGAGGTGCCCCGGCTGCTGCTGGCGGAGGAGTATGACCGGGCGAAGGAGCTGGCGCTGGAGATGCGCACCCTCTTTGGGGAGGACGGCTATTATCTGGAGCTCCAGGATCACGGTCTGGCCAACCAAAAGAAGGTCAACCAGGGTCTCATCCGGCTCAGCCAGGAGACCGGAATCCCCCTGATTGCCACCAACGACGCCCACTACCTCCGCCGGGAGGACGCGGAGACCCAGGACATTCTCATGTGCATCCAGACAGGCAAGACCCTGGAGGACCCCAGCCGGATGCGGTTTGAGAGGAACGAATTTTTTGTCAAGTCAGAGGCGGAGATGGCCGCCCTCTTCCCGGACCACCCCGAGGCGCTGGAAAACACCGCCAAAATTGCCCAGCTGTGCAATGTGGAGTTTGAGTTTGGCAAGTACCACCTGCCCCTGTTCCAGCTCCCCGAGGGCTGGACCGACGGGGAGGCCTACTTCCGTAAGCTGTGCCAAGACGGCTTTGTCCGGCGTTATCCGGACCAGCCGCCGGAGTATTTCAAGCAGCTGGAGTATGAGATGGATATGAGCCGCAAGAGGGGCTTTGTGGACTACTTTCTCCTTGTCTCCCACT
>CAMWBA010000099.1 GCA_947172355.1 uncultured Bacillota bacterium | reverse complement strand
CGATGGGACGGGGGCCAGGGACCAGCGCGTCCGCCGGCTTGCCGCCGAGAGCTGGCCTGCCGTCCGCCGGACGGGAGGAGGCGGCCGCGCCGGCTGGAATCCGCAGTTGATGTTCACTCACTATATCCTGGCTGCGCACTCCGGCCAGCTGGGTGTTTTTCAGCACCGCCTGAGGGCGGGAGGCATCCCCCTCCAACGTGGACAGGACGGCGTGATACACCGCTGAGAACACCGCCCGTTCCCCGCCGAACTTCACCTCGGTCTTGGCGGGATGGACGTTTACATCCACCGCGCTGAGCTTGGTCTGGAGGTGGAGGACACAGCCGGGAAATTTTCCCACCATCTTCTGATTCTTATATGCCTCCTCCAAAGCGGCCATCATCAGGGGGGACTTCACCTGCCGGCCGTTGACAAAGAAGAACTGCCAGCTGCGACTGGCCCGGCAGCAGGCAGGCATGGATACAAACCCGGCGACCGACAGTTCCTCCCCGGCGGACTTCACCTCACGAAAGCCCAGGGCCAGCTCCCGGCCCAACACGGAGTAAACGGCGGATTTCAGCTGGCCGTCTCCAGGGGTGAGCAGTTCCTGCTTGCCGTCCCGGATAAATTTTACCGAGATTTCCGGGTGGGAAAGGGCGGTTCTCTGCACCACGGCAAAGACAGCGGCCCCTTCGGCGGCGTCCTTTTTCATAAATTTCAGCCGGGCGGGGGTGTTGAAGAACAGGTCCCGCACCACCATGGTGGTGCCGAGGGGGCAGCCTGCCTCCTCCACCCCGCCGGATGCGCCTCCCTCCAGGGCTAGGGAGGCCCCCAGCGGCTCGTCCGCGGTGCGGGTGAGCACCTCAATGCGGGAGACGGCGGCGATGGCGGCCAGGGCCTCCCCCCGGAAGCCCAGAGTGCCGATGGCCTCCAGATCATACTCGGTGCGCAGCTTGCTGGTGGCGTGGCGAAGAAAGGCGGTTTCCAGCTCCGAAGGCGGAATGCCCTTTCCGTCGTCGGTTACCCGGAGGAAGGTCAGCCCGCCGTGGGCAATCTCCACCGTCACGGTGGAAGCCCCTGCGTCAATTGCGTTCTCCATCAGCTCCTTGGCAACCGACGCCGGCCGTTCCACCACCTCGCCGGCGGCGATCAGGTCGGCTACATGGGGGTCTAGTACTTGGATAGTTGGCATGGTTCACCTCATGTTCTCTCATATTGCAAAGACTCCGGGTCGATCCAGGCCCGGGTTGGATGCAGCGGGTCGATATAAATGGTGGGCTGACCGTCCTCCCGGGGCGGGCTCCAAAGAAATTGGCTGCGGACCGAGTAGGTCCGGTTTTCCCAACGATAGATGCAAAGTACCGTCCAGGGGCTTCGTTTGTGAAGTCCATCGCTGCCGAAGCTGACGTAACGGTGATGGCGGACCGCTCCGGGCACCAGTTTTCCCGGGACTGCCTGGCCCTCTGCCCGCAGGCGCTCCCAGCCCCGTTCCCTCTGCCGGCTCCACAGCAGCAGGCCCGCCCCAAACACCAGCAGGGGTAGACCAAACAGAGCGAAGTCCTGGGTATCCCCATTGTGCACAGGGATGGAGAGGGCATTTCCCACCAGTCCCACCAGGGTGAACACAGCGCCCAGGGCCAGGAGGAGGCAGGACAAAAGCGCCTCATAGGATTTTGGAGGTTTCATATCAGTATCCCTCCGAAACTACCGTCCAGGCCCCGTCCTTCCGCTCCAGCGAGATGGTCCGGTCCGGATCCTGCTTCATGCCCCCCTTGGAGCAGGTCACCCGGAAGGCAACTTCCCCCTCCCAGCCTGCGGGCAGGCTGATCTCAGTCAGCGTTTGGACCTCAAAGGCGGTGCCCAGATAGTAGTCCATGGCGGCATCATAGGCGGCGGCCTTATCCGCGTCGGTGAGGGGAGCAGGAGGCTCCTCGGAGGCGGCAGGGCCGGAGGGCTCGGGTTCGGAGGGGGCGGAGATGTCCGGCTGGAAGGCGGCCAGGTCTACCTCCTCCCCGGACATCAGATGCTGGCACAGCTCAGACAGGCCGTCTCGGTCCGCCCCCACGGCAAAGAGAAGGTAGCTGCCCGCGTGCTCGAGGATGGGGTCATCCATCCGGGCGGCCTGGCCGGGGGCATAAAATTCATAGGCGGATTTCTGATCCTGGGCGTAGGTGTCCAGTGCTGCCTCCAGCCGCTCGGAGGCGGCGTGGTCCTTGGCCTCCAGCAAAATAAACTGGTCGGCCACCATCCCCAGGGACATGGTGAACCGGGCTTGGGCGATATCCTCTGGGCTGGCGCTGATCCGGTCCTCGTAGAGATTCAGCAGCCCAGGCACCAGCTCCGGGTCCTGGGCCTCCAGGGGTTCTGGAAAATAGCCGCTGCTGGTCAGCGCGCCGGCGATGTAGTCCAGATCCAGTTCGGGGGCTTTTTCCTTGGGGGCGCAGGCGGTGAGCGCAAGGCACAAAACCAGGAAAAGGAGCGGCTTGAGCGATTTCATAACGAGGTTCCTCCTTTTGTTGGTGTGGAATGGGATGATGCCAGCAGGGCCGGGGCAAGCCCCCGCCCTGCCCCTTTGTGTGTCAGGTGCGGCCCTGGTCCTTCCTGGGCGTGGGGTCGTCGCTAAGTCCCAGAAGGTAATCGGAGGACACTTGGTAGTGCTCACAGATGAGAGCAATTCGCTCGGCGGAAGTAGTTCGGTTGCCTCGTTCAATTTCGCTGATGTGTCCTTTGCCCACACCAAGCAATTCACCCAAAGCGGATTGTGTCTCATTATGTTGTTTGCGCAATTCAAAGACGCGCTGTCCGAAAAGTTTCTTAGAAAACATGACAATACCCCTTGACAGGTTACTTTAAAAGGGACTATAATACCGCTAAAGGTACTCTTAAAAGGTACTGGGTTGGAGGTGCAACATGAAAAATATTCTGTGGGAGCTCTTTGAAGGGAGATATGATATTACTCCAAATCCGAGCGCGGAGCAACAGGAATTATGGAAAAAAATCTGTGTGGAATTGGACAAGGTGCAGGGTGTGTTTGGCGATGAGTGGATCGACCGCCTTCTGGAGCTGGAGGGAGCGCAGGCGGAGCGGCAGATGTTCCAATGCTACCAGGCGGGCTTTCGTCTGGGGGCACAGCTGATGCTGGAGGCCCTTGGCACCTAACCTCCGTTCAGGTCCTGCTTCAGCTCTGCCAGCAGATTCAATGCCTCGATGGGAGAGAGAATGTTCACATCCGTCATACGCAGCTTTTTCAAAACGGTCTCCCCGCCCAGGTCGCCCAGAGAGACTTGGCCCGCGGCGGGGGCGGAGGGCGCAGGGGTGGGACGCCAGTCCTGGCTTTCCAGCTCCTCCAGAATCTGCCGGGCCCGTTTGACCACACGGTCGGGCACTCCGGCCAGCTTAGCCACCTCCACGCCATAGCTCTGGTCGGCCCCGCCCCGGACAATCTTCCGCAGAAAAATCACGTCGCTTCCCCGCTTTTTGGCGGCAATGTTGTAGTTTTTCACTCCGGGGATCTCCCCTTCCAGGGCGGTGAGCTCGTGGTAGTGGGTGGCAAAGAGGGTCTTAGCCCCCAGCCGCTTGAGGTCGGCACAGTACTCCAGCACCGCCCGGGCGATGGCCATGCCGTCATAGGTGGAGGTGCCCCGGCCGATTTCGTCCAGAATGAGCAGAGACTTGCGGGTGGCGTGGTTGAGCAGGGCGGCCACCTCGGTCATCTCTACCATGAAGGTGGACTGGCCGGAGGACAGGTCGTCGCTGGCTCCGATGCGGGTAAACACCCGGTCTATCACCCCGATATGGGCGGAGCGGGCGGGGACAAAGGAGCCCATCTGGGCCATGAGGACGATCAGGGCCACCTGGCGCATATAGGTGGACTTGCCCGCCATATTAGGGCCGGTGATGATGGCGGCCAGGTCCTCCCCGCCGTCCATGTGGGTGTCGTTGGGGACGAAGGGGGTCCCCTTGAGCATCTTTTCCACCACCGGATGGCGGCCCTCCACGATGGTGAGGGCGTCGGAGCTGTCCACCTGGGGCATACAATAGCCGTTGGCGGCGGCCGCTGCGGCGAAGGAGTGGAGCACATCCACCTGGGCCAAGGCGGCGGCGGTCCGCTGGATCTGGTCCACCTGAGCGCAGACGGCCTGTTTCAGCTCACAAAACAGTTGGTATTCCAGAGCAACCACCTGATCCTGGGCGGAGAGAATGGCGTGTTCCAGCTCCTTGAGCTCCTGGGAGATGTACCGCTCGGCGTTGACGGTGGTCTGCTTGCGCACCCAATCCTCCGGGACCAGAGCGGTCTGAGACTTGGCCACCTCGATGTAGTATCCAAACACCTTGTTGGAGGTGATTTTCATGGTTTTAATACCAGTTTTCTCCTTGGTGCGCACCTCCATGTCGATGATGCGTCCGTTGGCATTGGTGAGCAGGTCCCGCAGCTCGTCCACGGTTGCGTTGTAGCCGGTGCGGATGAAGTCCCCCTCCCGGACGGAGAAGGGCAGGACCTTTTCCTCCTCGTCCCGCAGGGCGCGGTCCAGCAGCCGGCGCAGCTCAGGCAGGTCGTCCAGCTGCTCCCGCAGCTCTTGAAGGAGCGGAGAGGGACAGTGCTCCAGCAGTTCCCGAATGTGGGGGAGCTTCCCCAGTCCGGCGGACAGAGCAGCCAGGTCACGGCACCCGGCGGAGCCGTAGACCACCCGGCCGGCCAGCCGCTCCAGGTCGGTGACATCCCGGAGGGCCAGGGAGAGCTCCTCCCGGATGATGACATCCTCCACCAAGTCGGCGACCCCCTGCTGCCGCCGGGCGATCCGCGCCGGGGAGAGCAGAGGCCGTTCCAGCCAGCCCCGGAGGAGCCGTCCGCCCATGGCGGTTTTGGTCCGGTCCAGCACCCAAAGCAGAGAGCCTCGCTTCTCCTTGCCCCGTATGGTGGCGGTCAGCTCCAGCGTCTGGCGGGCGGTGAGGTCCAGCTCCATAAACTGGCCCAGCCGGTAATAGGTAAGGGCGGAGATGTGGCTCAGGTCGGTCTTTTGGGTCTCGTAGAGATAGGCCAGAAGCCCTCCGGCGGCCTGAATTGCCGCGCTGTCTCCAGCCGGAACGTCGCGCAGGCCGGTCTTGAACTGCTTTTCCGCCAGGGGCTGGGCGGCCCCAATGCGGAACCGGGCTTCGCCTCCGTTCTCACATAGGCAGCTCAGCCGCTGTTTGAGGAAGTCCACCAATCCGTCTAAGTTCCAGGCGCCTGAGGAGAGCACCGCCTCGGCGGGGTGGAACCGGGCCAGCTCGTTTTGCAGATGGCCGAAGCCCTCTTCTCCTGCCGGAAAGGCGGCGGCATACACCTCGCCGGTGGAGATGTCGCACAGGCACAGACCGTAGGCGGCGGAATCGGCATAGACGGCGCAGATGTAGTTGTTTTTGCTGTCCTCCAGCATGGAGGAGGCAATCACCGTTCCAGGCGTGACAACCCGGATAATATCCCGGTCCACCAGTCCTTTTGCCTGGGCGGGGTCCTCGGTCTGCTCGCAGATGGCCACCTTATAGCCCTTGGCAATGAGCCGGGCGATATAGCTGTCACTGGAGTGGTAGGGCACCCCGCACATGGGGGTGCGCTGGTCTGCCGGTTTGTTCCGGTCCCGGGTGGTCAGGGTCAGGTCCAGTTCCTTGGACACCAGTTTGGCGTCCTCGTTGAACATCTCATAAAAGTCTCCTAACCGGAAAAACAAAATGGAATCCGGGTTTTGAGCCTTGATATCCAGATATTGCTGCATCATAGGGGTGATCTCCGGCATAGGAAAACCCTTCTTTCTCTCAATTGTAAACACGTTCCCGTCCAGCCCGCAGGCGGAGGGCTCCCCAGGCAAGGGAGATGCCGGGGAAGCTGGCAGAGGGAACAAAGGAATTACACCAGCTCTCCAAACAGTGACCACTTGTTAGCCCCGGTGATCTTCACATCCCGAAACTGGCCCAGGGCGGACACGTCGCCCACAACGCGCACCAGGCGGTTTCCGGGGGTGCGGGCGGTGAGGTCATACCGGGCATCGTCGCTGTGTCCATCCATCAGGCAGCGCACCGTTTTCCCGATGTATGCGGCGTGCTTCTCCTCCGAGATGGTGTCTTGGAGGGCGGTGAGGCGGTTGAAATTGGACAGCTTCTCCTCCCGGGGCATGGGGTCGTCCATCTCTGCCGCCGGGGTGCCGGGGCGGGGTGAGAAGAGGAAGGTGAACAAAGCGTCAAAGCGCACCTCCTCCAGCACGCGCAGAGTGTCCTCAAACTCCTCGGTGGTCTCCCCGGGAAAGCCCACAATAACGTCGGAGGTGAGGACAATATCGGGGATCAGGGCTTTGAGGGCCCGGATTTTTTCCAGGTACTGCTCCCGGGTGTGACGGCGGTTCATCGCACGGAGGATTCGGTCGTTCCCCGCTTGGAAGGGCAGGTGGAGCACCGGGGCCACCTTTTCACACCGGGCCATGGCGGCAAAGAGCTTTTGGGTGGCGTCTTTGGGGTGGGAGGTCATAAACCGGATAAGAAACTCTCCGGGAATGGCATTCACCGCCTCCAACAGATCAGCAAAGTCCATAGGCTCAGCCAGGTCTTTGCCGTAGGAGTTGACGTTCTGGCCCAGCAGGGTGATGTCCTTATAGCCCTCCTCCGCCAGTTGGCGCACTTCGGCCAGGATATCTTCGGGCCTACGGGACCGCTCCCGCCCCCGGACATAGGGGACAATACAGTAGGTGCAGAAATTATTGCAGCCGTACATAATGGAGACCCACGCCTTGATCCTGTCCTGACGAACCACCGGGATGCCCTCGGCGATGGAGCCGGCCTCGTCCGCGATGGAGAAGGTCCGCCCCCGCTGGGTGAGGAGGCCGTGGATCATCTCGGGGAACTTCCACAGAGCCTGAGGTCCAAAGACCAGATCCACATGGCGGTAGGAAGTCCTGATTTTCTGGGCTACCTGGGGCCGCTGAGCCATACAGCCGCACAAACAGATGAGGGTATCCGGGCGGCGGCGCTTTGTGTGGACCAACGCGCCCACGCTGCCGAACACCCGCTGCTCGGCGTGCTCCCGGATGGCGCAGGTGTTGAGGACAATGATGCGGGCTTGCTCCGCGTCAGCGGTAAAGCCGAAACCCATCTGCGCCAAATAGCCCCGGATGCGCTCGGAGTCGGCCTCGTTCTGCTGGCAGCCATAGGTGTCGACAAAGGCCAGGGGCTTTCCCCCGGGCCACTGGGCGGAAAGCTGGGCCACCGCCCGGCAGTACTCCAGCTGCTGTTCCATCTGAGCGGGGGAGATAAGGGTGGTACGTTCCATAAAAACCTCCAGAGGGCGCTATTTTATCCTGTTATTATACTATCTTTTTCCGCAAAACACAAGGGTGACATATCCGCCCTTTGTCCTTCATAGGCTGAATATAACAGCAGCTTACGCAGGACAAGGAGTGATACCATGGAAAACAAGGTGGGACGGGCCCTGCGCCGGGGGGTGGCGCTGGGGCTAATGCTGGTCGCTGGCTGGGGAGCAAGCCTGACCGTGGATTTTGGGGACGCGGAAAAGCGGCTGACCGGCTGGGGGGAGGAGCCGGCCTGGGCAGCCGCGCTGCTGGCCGCCCAGATGGGGGAGCTTCCCGGCGCCGGAGGGAGGCTGACCGGCTGGGGGCGTCTGCTGCTGGACGCCTCTCCCCTGCTGGCTGCAGGGGAGCAGGCGGTATTGGAGCGGCTGGGAGAGCAGGAGGAACCGGAGCGCCCGGAACTCCCTGACTCCGATGACGGTGAGGATCTCGACAAGCCCGACCTCCAGCCCCCCGACACTGGCGAGGGCATTGTGGAGATGACCGGCCGGGGCAAAGAGGGCAGCCAATACCTGTCTGACAGCGGAGTGTATGTATATAACCGGACCGGCTTGGAGCTGGATGCCTCCCTGCTGCAAGAGGGAACGGTGGACGTCCCACTGGGAGATGGACCGCAGATTTTGATTGTCCACACCCACGGCAGCGAGGCCTATTCCATGACCGACGGCGACACCTATGAGGAGAGCGACCCCTACCGCACCACCGACTGTACCCACAATGTGGTGCGGGTGGGAGAGGAGATGGCCACCGTCTTTCGGGCTTACGGCTTCCAGGTGATTCACGACGCTACCCTATGCGACTACCCCGCCTATAACGGGGCCTACGACCGGTCTAACGTGGTGGTAGAACAGTGGCTGGAGCGGTACCCCACTATTAAGGTGGTCCTTGACGTCCATCGGGACGCCCTGGTGGGCAGCGAGGGGGAGATTTATAAAATGGTCTCCGTGGAGGCGGGGGAAAAGGTGGCCCAAGTGATGATGGTGCTGGGCACCGACGCCGGCGGAGCGGAGCACCCCCGCTGGCGGGACAACCTGGCCTTTGCCCTGCGCTTGCAGGAGAATCTGGTGAAAGGCTATGCCAGCCTGGTCCGGCCCACCGTCCTGCGCAAAAGCCGGTACAATCAGCAGCTCTCCCCCGGCTCCATCTTAGTGGAGGTAGGCGGGCACGGCAATACTCTCTCGGAAGCCATCGCCGGAGGGCGGCTGTGGGCGGACAATGTGGCCCGAACCCTCCTGGCTATGAAACAGTAAAAGAACCGCCGGGATATCACATCCCGGCGAGTACTTTTCTGCGGATAACGTGTGGTTCAGCTCTGCGTTCCGCTGCCCTTGGATTTCAAATACTCCTCCATGACCTGAACCACCAGAGCGGAGACACTTTTCATCTCGCTTTTGGCCTGGGCTGTAAGGCGGGCTTTTAGGTCCTTGGTTACCCGGATGCCCAGCTGGGCGTCGATTTTCGGCATAGTGGTTCCCCCCTTTGCCTCATTATAACGCCCGGCGAGCTGTTTGTCCAACTATTTTGTTTCCTTCTCCTTTTCGGCAAGGTAATCCTCCATCACGATACGGACCATGCTGGCGACGCTTCGGCGCTCTTTCCGCGCCTGCACCTCCAGCCGTTCCTTAAACTCATTCGTTACGCGAAAGCTGATTTGTGTTTGGGTCTTATCCACGCAAACGCCCCCCTTTGACAATCATTGTATATCAAAGAAAATCAAAACGCTTGACAGTCTTTCCGTGTCTTTGGTATTATATGATTGTCGAAAATAATCGTTATGTATAAATGGAGGGTCCTTATGGAACATGAAGAACACATGCTGAGCGCACAGCAATATTATGAGTTATATTGCAAGACCTTCGCTTGCCTGGATACAATATGTTCTATTGCGGAAGAGGCCATGCGTGAGCTGGAAGAGTTACAACTGTCTATGGCGGAAGAGGTTCCGTTTACTAATTTGATTCCTTTTCCAACTAGAAAAGAACCGGAAGAGAGAAATTAGAAAAAATTTCTTGAAATATCAGACTTTTTTCTTTACATCCGGAAAAAACTATGATATATTAACCGGGCACAGCATCTGTGCCGCATCCATTGCCTGGCTGCTGGGATACGGCCCGCGCGGGTGCGCGGGGACACACCCGCCCGCTGCCCGGCTTTTGGACAGAACATTTGAAAGGTGGAATTTTCCATGATCCGCAAGGACGAAAAGACGGCCGTCATTGAGGCCAACCGCACCCATGAGAACGACACCGGTTCCCCCGAGGTCCAGATTGCCATTCTCACCGCCCGCATTAACGAGCTCACCGAGCATCTGAAGGTCCACATCCACGACAATCACAGCCGCCGCGGCCTGTACAAGATGATCGGCAAGCGCCGCAAGCTGCTGGACTACCTGATGGCCAAGGATATCGAGCGCTACCGCGCCATCATTGCCAAGCTGGGCATCCGTAAGTAAAGATTGCCGCATAGGGCGGGCGTGCTTGCGCTCCGCCCTATGTTCGCATATACCCCCGGCGTTTTTTCTGGTTTTTTAGCAGTTGAATATGGAAGCGAAGCGCCTGAGCCGTTGTGAGCAGCGACCCTGGACCGGAGCGAGGGATTCAAACCAAGCAGGGCCAATGGCCCGGCTGCTTGTGTCCCGAGTCGGAGGGAAGGGGAGCGTCGTGAACAGGCAAAGCGTGACAACACAGATGTGCCGCTCCCGCATTCAAGTGCTAAAGGGCAGTCTAAGCTCCGGGAATACTGATAAAAAGGAGAATCAATATGTCAACCGTTATCAAGCACAAGCAGTTCCCCAAGTTCAAGAGCTGGACCATGGACCTGTGCGGCCGTCC
>CAMWBA010000098.1 GCA_947172355.1 uncultured Bacillota bacterium | reverse complement strand
CGTCAGCCAGCCTCTCATTCGCAGCGTTCGATTTATGCAGGTAGAGCCGTCTCGCTGGGGCAGCACCGCTCCGGCCTGGTGCGTCCGTGTCATCAAATAGATAGAATCGGCAATGATGGAAGGGCTGGGCGCCAATCAAATCTACAATGGGAGTGTTGCACAATGAACGCGGCAGGGATCGATGTTTCCAAGGGGAAAAGCATGGTAGCGGTGCGCCGCCCCTTCAACGAGACCGTGGCAAAGCCATTTGAGGTGCGCCACACCGGCAGTGAACTCAAGCAGCTGGCAGACTACTTGAAAAGCCTGGACGGTGAGACGCGGGTGGTGATGGAACACACCGGGCGGTACTACGAGCAAATCGCCCAGTTCCTTCATGATGCGGGGTTGTACGTCAGCGCGGTAAACCCGAAGCTCATCAAGGACTATGGCGGGGGAAACAGCCTGCGCCATGTGAAGACCGACAAGGCTGACGCCAAGAAAATCGCGGGATACGCCCTTGACAGATGGGTCGAATTGCGTCAACATACACCCATGGATACGATTCGTTACCAACTGAAAATGCTGAACCGGCAGTGCAGCCTCTACACCAAGACCAAGACGATGATGAAGAACAACCTCATTGCCCTTCTGGATCAGACCTATCCCGGCGTGAACGCCCTGTTCGACAGCCCTGTGCGGGAGGACGGGACACAGAAATGGGTGGATTTTGCCGCGTCCTTCTGGCATGTGGACTGCGTGCGGAGCATGAGCCAGACTGCTTTTGTGCAGCGGTATGCCAAGTGGTGCAGGCAGCACAGGTATCAGGCCAGGGCGGGCAGGGCTGAGGAAATCTACGAGCATTCCAAAGACCTGATCGCCATGCTGCCCAAGGACGCTATGACCAAGCTGCTGGTTCGGCAGGCCATTGACGCCCTCAACGCCGTTTCCGCCACGCTGGAGCGCCTCAAGTCCGAGATGCTGAAACTTGCTTCCCAGCTCCCTGAGTTCCCTGTGGTGATGGCCATGCACGGTGTGGGCAACACCCTCGGCCCCCAGCTCATAGCAGAGATTGGGGACGTGACCCGGTTTGCCCACCGCAGCGCCATTACATCCTTTGCCGGTGTTGATCCCGGCGCCAACCAGTCCGGCACCCACGAGGCCAAGAGCGTGCGCACTTCAAAGAGCGGCTCGCCCGAGCTGCGTAAGGCACTGTTCCTGGTGATGGACTGCCTCATCCAGACCAAGCCCCAGGATGATCCCGTGTATCAGTTCATGGACAAGAAACGCGCCGAGGGCAAGCCCTATCTGGTTTACATGACTGCTGGAGCCAATAAGTTCCTGCGCATCTACTATGGCAGGGTGAAGGAGTATCTGGCCACCCTGGAAGGGAATCCTACACCTAATCCTGAAGGACATTCCTAAGCATTGCTGGATACGGCTTGACAGGCCGGCACTACGGTGGCGGCCTTACTTTTGTGCCCTTTTCGATCACCTCATTCTTTTTTGCTTTTCTGCAAATTTGCCCTTGACTTTTTATTTGCAGACTTTCAAATTCAGTCCAGACTCCAGTCAAGTTCTTCCATTTTCTGAATGATCTCCTGCTGCCGCTCATAGAAGAGCAATTCTTTGTTGCAGGCGTAATACTCTTTGCAGCCGTAGCGTCCGACGAACCGGGCGCAGTGGGGGTTAATGGTCAGCTCGGTGACCAGGATGAGCAGCTCCTGCCCGTCGGGGAACACCCCGCCGCAGAAGTGGAACAGGTTGGACAGTTTCTTCCCGGCGTCCCCGGCGGATTTGCGCAGATCTTTCAACCGCTGGTCGAAGTCCCCCTTCAGCAGGGAGAAAGCGGCTTTGGCATCGGCGGGGCGCTCCTTCATCAGCATGGCCCGCTGGTCCTCCAGAATGGCGCAGAGGGATTCCCGCGCGGCCTGGGCCTCCCGGCTCATGGAGGACGCCCGCCGCCCAGCAGCCAGGGCTGCCCGCTGGCTCTTGATCTGCTTCTCCAGCAGCTTGGACGGGTCCGCCCCGGCCTTGGCCAACTCCGTCCGCACCGCTCGCAGCGCCTCTAACAGCTGCGTCTGGATCGCCTCGACGGCGCACACCGCCCGCAGATGCTCCGTCACTCCGTCCAGCAGCAGACCCAGCAAGGAAAGCCGTTCGTCGAATTTCGCCTTCCGGGCCCGGTCCTTGATGGACTCATCCGCCTTGCCGGAGAGGATTTTATCCACCTGGTAGTCGGAGCGGTACTTGTTGAACAGATCGTAGTAGACGGCGAAGTCCTTGGCGATTTTCCGGTTTTGCAGGTACTGCCCCACCAGGTCCTCATCGATGGTCAGCCCGTGCTGCTCGTACAGCCGCATCATGTCCGACAGGTCGGACCAGCCCCGGGCGGTGGCGAACCGCTTGCCGTCCACGGTGGTCTCCACCTGGTAGAAGTCCCCCTTTTTGATCTCCAGATAGGTCATGACGGCGGGGTGAGTGGAGCGGCTGTAGGCGTACTCCTTCCAGGCGTCGAAGTCGGGCTCCACGTCCACCCGCTTGAGCCGGTCCCAGGTGACGATGTCGAACTCCCGGACCGAGTTGTTGTACTCCGGCGGGTTGCCCGCCGTCACCACGATCCAGCCCTCCGGGATCTTGTGGCGGCCGAAAATCTTGTACTGCAAAAACTGGAGCATGGAGGGGGCCAGGGTTTCGGACACACAGTTGATCTCGTCCAGGAAGAGGATGCCCTCTTTGGTGCCCGTGTCCTCCATCAGGTCATAGACTGAGGCGATGATCTCACTCATGGTGTACTCGGACACGTCGTACTCCTTGCCGCCGTAGGTCTTGCGGACGATGAACGGCAGGCCCAGGGCGCTCTGGCGGGTGTGGTGGGTCATGGAGTAGCTCACCAGCCCCACCCCCAGCTCCGCCGCGATCTGCTCCATGATGGCCGTCTTGCCGATGCCCGGAGGGCCCATGAGGAACACGGGCCGCTGCTGCTCAATGGGGATGACGTAATTTCCAAATTTGTCCTTGGTGAAATAGGCGGTCATGGCGTTCTGAATTTGGGTTTTGGCTTGTTTGATGTTCATGGGGAAACCTCCGTTTACAGGTCTTTCAGCTTAAACTCCTTCAGCGGGTCCACAGGCTTGAGGTTTTTGCCCGCATAGTCCAGCACCGCCGCCTTGGCCGCGATATTGTTCTGCCTGTCACACTCCTCCAGGAGTAGGTCGATATCCTTCCGGGGAATTATCTTCTCGGCAAACATGAGACGCAAAAGCTCCTCGTGCTGGATTGCCACAGGGAAAAGCCGTTTTCTCTGGCCCTTGATGTACTTGAGGTAGCCCGCTTTGATCTCCTCATCCAGCTCCGCGCCGTCCAGATACGCTTTGGCAAAACCCGCACACGCCCCAGGCTTGTTCTTCGGCGCAAAATCATCAATGGGGATATGGGGCGCGATGATTGCCGGGCGGCTGTCCTCAAATACGGACTTGTCGATCTCCTCGACGCTCTTTGGAATGGTCACGCTTTGAAGGTTTTTGCATCTCCTGAACGTGCCATGACCGATTTCCGTGATACCCTCCGGAATGACAACGTGTTCTATACTCTCGCAGTCAGCAAACGAATACCAGCCCAGTTCCTCGATCTCCTCCGGAATGACCACGTTCGTTTCTCTCCCCTGGTATTTGATCAGAAAATGGTCCAGGACTGCAAACTCCCCCAATTTTTTGAGCCATAGAGTGTCCTCGAAAAGCACATGGGCGATTCCCGCGATGCATCTGGGGATGGTGACATTGGCAATGTTGGGGCAACCATAGAATATGTTCAGCTCAATTCCTACCGCGTCCTCCCGGTCCTGAAACGTCACGCTGGTCAGGTTCTCACAATCGCGGAAAGCACTCATTCCAATCGACCGGACACTCTTTGGGATGGTTACGCTTTGAAGGCTGGATTCCCCGAAGGCATAGCTGCTGATTTCCCTCACACTCTTCGGGATGGTGACGCTTTGAAGGCGGCGGCCACAGAAGACATCCGGGCCAATTTCCTTCACGCCCTCCGGGATGACCACATCGCCGCCGGGGCCTTTGTATTCCTCCAAAACGCCCTTCGTGATGACAAAATCCTGCTTGTTTTCCATGGTAAAATTCCTCCTGAAAAATATTTGAATTTGACAAAATCAAATTTCGTCCTTCTGCAAAACCAGCTTGATGGCCCAGGGGGGCACATCGGGGTTGTTGTACTCGTCCTCCACAAAGACGAAGGCGGCGTCGTAGTCCGGCTTTTTCTCCGGGAAGGTCCCGCAGCCGTCGGTGAAGTAGATCAGCCCCTTCAGGTTCTGAAACTCCTTCTGCCGCCGCAGCCCGTCCACATAGGCGAACACGGGCCGGAAGTCGGTGCCCCCCAGGCCCTTGACGGTCATGGTTTGCAGGTAGGCGTCAAATTCCTCCTGGCTGGTGATCTTCACATCCTCCTGAATTTTTGTGTCGCACTGGAGAATGTGGAGATTGATTTTGCTGAAAAAGCTCTCGGTTGATTTCAGCACATTATAGGTCTTTTGTACAAACATCTGCACCAGCTCCCCGGACACCGAGCCGGAGGTGTCGATGGCAATCACAAATTCCCGGATGCGCTTGACCTCCCGGTACTCCAGGGGCTCGATGAGGGGCATATTCCGGTAGAGCTTCAGCCCGTAGGTATAGTACACATAGTCGAACTCGTCCGGGTCCAGCCGCATGACCTCCCCCCGGACGGCGAACTTCTTCAAAAAGGCGGTGTAGTCGTACCGCTCCCGGTTGACCGCCCGCAGGTTCTGGGTCAGCGCCCCGGCCCGGTCCCCCTGGAGCTTGGAGAAGGTCTCCAGGTCCAGCTCCATCCGCCGGGCGATGTCCTTCCAGGTCTGCTCCATAGCGGCGGAAAGACCGCTGGTAGAGTCTGCTCCACCTTCCCCCTCGCCAGCATCTGCGTCCCCAGCGTCCGTGTCCCCGGTGTCTGCGCCTCCAGTACCTGCGTCCCCGGCATCTGTGTCCCCAGTACCTGCGCCCCAGGCCGGGGCCTGAATTTTGGCCGGGAGATACCAGGGAGCATGGTCATCACCCCGGAACAGCTGCCGCAGTTTCTCCAGGTCCCGGGGCGGGTGGTCCTGGAGGTAGCGGTAGAGCTTTTCGGTGGTGAGCTGCTTGACCTCTTTCCGGAGCTTGTCCAGCTCTGCCGTCTGATGTTCCTGGCGTTTGGCGGCGGCGCTGGACAGCCCCAGTCCGTTGATGACCTCCTCCACCGCGATGTCGCAGGACAGGTCCCACAGCGCCTGGTCCACCAGGGTGTGGACGTACATATGCCGGAAGACACAGTGCATCACCAGATGGAGATAGTTTCGGACGCTGGCTTCCTTTTCTTCCTTGTAGCACAGCAGGACGTGCCGGGGGTCGTAGTACAAGTTCTGCCCGTCGGTGGCGAAGGGCAGGGGCGCAGGGGTCAGTACAAACTGGCTCAGGGCGGCGTCCAAAAACCGCAGGTTGACCAAAAGGGTGTTCCGGGACAGCAGCAGAACCTCTTGTGCCAACGTTTCCGCTTGGGTCATAGCGGGTCTCCTCCTGTTGTGTGAATAAGTTCCAAAAATAGTGTACCACCTTACAAAACATTGTGCAACTATGCAGCCAGCATATGGTTTTTGCGTTTCGGATGTGGTATAATGAAAGAACTTCTTTCGGGGCGGTATTCCCCGGGCAAATACAACCTATAAAGGAGACTGCGGTATGAGCGGAAATCAGGATTTTGTCATTGGGAGCGGATTTTGGTACAACGGCGTTTTGCAGGAATACAAAGGGCCCGGCGGGGATGTGACCATTCCAGAAAGCGTCACCAAGATTGGCAAAGATGCCTTCTGTGGCTGCAAGAGCCTGACTAGCGTGACTATCCCGGCGGGCGTCACGAGAATCGAGGACGAGGCCTTCGTGGGCTGCAAGGGACTGACCAGTGTGACCATTTCGGAAAGCGTCACAGAAATCTGTGATGGGGTATTCTTGGGCTGCGCGAGTCTGACCAGCGTGACCATCCCGGCAGGCGTTACCGAGATTGGCTGCGATGCCTTCAAGGGTTGCGAGAAACTGATGGAAATTCTGGTTGACGAAGGAAATTCTGTATATCGCGATATAGATGGAATCCTGTTTAAGGGGGATGTATTGATCTGCTGTCCTGGGGGCAAAGAAGGGGATATGACGATTCCAGAGGATGTCACGGAAATCGGGGATGAGGCCTTCGAGGGCTGCAAGAAACTGACCAGTGTGACCATCCCGGCAGGCGTTACCGAGATTGGCTACAATGCCTTCAAGGGTTGCAAGAAACTGACGGAACTGCTGGTCAGCAAAGGAAATTCTGTGTATCGCACGGTCGATGGAATCCTATTTAAGGGGGACGTATTGATCTGCTGCCCCGAGGGCAAGGAAGGGGATGTGACAATTCCGGAGGGCGTTACGAGAATTGAGGACTGGGCCTTCATGGGCTGCAACAACCTGACCAACGTGACCATCCCGGAGGGCGTCACGGAAATCGGGTGTGGGGCCTTCTCTGACTGCAAGAAACTGACCAGAGTAGCCCTTCCCCGCAGCATCCGCAAGATCGAGGTCAGTTACCCGGGCGAGAAGCTCTATAAAACCATGCCCGACATGCCGGAAGGGCTGTTCCAGACGGCGGACAAGCTGAACGCGGACTTTGTAACGATGATCGACGGGGCCTGGCGGAAACAGATGACCCCCAAGGACTGGGCGGGGCTGTATCTCTTCCAGACGGCCAAAAACTTTCAGGAGCTGTGCAAAAGCCGCATGGAGAAGGTTCCCGCGGACGAGTGCCTGTCCGCCATGCTGGAGCTGCTGGCAGACTGCAAGAAGGGCAGTGTCTACGTCCAGGCGGCAAATTTTGTGGTGGAGCATATGAAAGAAATTTCGCCCGAGCACGTCCAGGCACTGTATAAGATGGCGGCGGCGAAAAAGAGCTTCCAGAAGGCGGCGGACATCCTCAAGCCGCTGGTTTCCACCAAACAGAAAAAAGCCGCCGAACCCGACGGCCCCTTTGCCTTCCTGGAGGACGCCTTCCAGGAGGAACAGCTCCTGAAGCACTACAAGGAGCATAAGGGCGTTCTGGCGCGGTTGGGCGAGGTTCTGCTGGCGGACGGTTCCGGCCAAAAAGCCCCAAAGCTGGCGGTACTGGCGGCGGTGATGCCCTACGCAGAGCAGTACCAACGCCCTGCCCACATCAGCACCTATAAAAAAGATTACATCCAGGTGAACCTTGTAAAGGAAGCGGACCGGGCGGCAGAGCTGCTGGACCGGGAGTCCCTGCTGGGCCTGCTGGACCAACTGCTCAAGTACCACGTTTCCTGGTACATCCCCTACTGCCGCTACGCCGATGGGAAACGCATCGTCTCCCTGAACAGCCAGATGCAGGACTGGGCCGACTGGTACAGGTACGGCGTAACGGGCCGGAACAACATTATCACGGCGCGGGGCGCGATGCTGCTCAGTGACACCCGGGAGGCTATGCTGTATCTGGACAAGGTCGAGACCTCGAGAGGCACGGCTTTGGACGAGTACGCCAAGCTCCGGGGCACCAAGGCGGACACACTCCGGGATACGGTGCTTGCCGATTTCGGCCTGGACGAGAAGGGAGAGAAGGTTTACGACCTGGGGGGCAATACCATCACCGTTACCCTGGCGCTGGACTTGGCCCTGCGCATTTTTGACGAAAATGCCGGGAAGGCAGTGAAGTCCATCCCCAAAAAGGGGGCCGACCCGAAAAAGTACGAGGCCGCCAAAGCCGATTTCGCGGAAATAAAGAAGAACGTCAAGAAGGTGGTCAAGGCCCGGTGCGACCGGCTGTTCCAGGACTTTCTGAGCGGCGCCGAATATCCGGCCAAGAAATGGCGGGCGTCCTACTTTGGAGAAAACCCGGTCCTGCGGCAGGTGGCCAGCCTGCTGGTCTGGAGCCAGGACGGCCAGACCTTTACCCTCCGGGACGGGGCGGCCATCGACAGCGGGGAGCAGTCCTATACCGTGGGCAACAAGCCAATCCAGGTGGCCCACCCCATGGAGATGGAGCCGGGGGACGTGCTGGCATGGCAGAAGTACTTTAACAACCACGGCATCAAGCAGCCCTTTGCCCAGGTCTGGGAGCCGGTGGTCCGCGAGAGCGCCATCCGGCCTACTATGTACCAGGATATTGAGCTTCCCCTCTACCAGTTCAAAGGCAAGGAGAAGCACGGAATCTCATTCAGCTACGATTATTCTCTCAGCATATTGCAAATCTCTTTTGCCGGCTGTGACTTGGAATTGGATGACAGCGGTCTTAATCTGCGCCACAATCTTGACCTGGACGGGCTGGTCACGTTGGGCAAGTTCACCTTTGAGAAATACACCCGTCAGGTGAACCACATCGTGGCTCTGCTGGACCAGTGGACCATCATCGGGCGGATCATGCGGGACGACGCCTCTGTCGTGGCCACGCTGGACAGCGCCACCCTGGCCCAGGTGATGCAGTATCTGAATCTGGCCATTGACAACGGCAAGACCAACGTCACCGCTGAATTGCTGAACTACAAGAACGAGCGCTTCCCCGACTTCGATCCCCTGGCGGAATTCACCTTGGAGGATTTGTAACGTTTTGTCTGCGGCTTAGCAGCGGTAAGCAATGGCTCGGTATATACCGGCCCGTGCTTGTTGGTGGCTGACTGAGTCTCGCCTTCGGCTCGGCCGGCGCTCAGCGCCCCCCAAAAAACTGTAAAACCGGGCGCTGGTGCGCCCGGTTTTTAAGCCGCCTTCGGCGTCTGCTGCCCCTGTGGGGGACATAAGATCACCGCTCCTCCTGGTGCTGATCCCGCCGCACATCCTGCTCTGGATATACCTTCTTATTCTCAGCCAGTAATGTGGTGTACTCCTGCTTTAGTGATTGTATGGACAACAGTTTCTAATACTGAGCATAAACCTCGCGGGTTTTACCGTAGGCCCCAATGTCGATGATTTCCAGAATGTACGCCTGATCCTCCAACGCGGGGAAGTCATTCACCCGTTTTCCCAGGCGGCGGTCGGAGAGATGGATCAGTTAGTTTCACAGTGGATCCCTCCTCAGCGCCCGTACCGCCGGACAATTTCTTTCAGCTCATCAGCGTCTGCCCGACGAATCTCGTCCGCGTCCAAGATCAACCCCCCAGGCCAGAGAAAGCCCCGGCATAGGCCTCGTCCAATAGCTCCTGCCGCAGGGTATCGGTGCTGTCGTCGCCGCCAAATATATACTTGTTATACATAAAAATCCCTTCGTTTCTGCTTTCTTTGCTCAAGCGCCGTTATCTTGCCGTCGTTTCGAATTTGATGCTGTTCTCTTTCGCGTACTGCTCCGCAAAGTTCCCGGCGGGGGTGTGGATGGTCAGGCTCTCACATCCCATAAAGAGACTCCCTCTCCAATCTTCTTGACGCCCTCCAGGATGGTCACATCGCTTTCGTAAACGTTGTTGCGCTTCAAAACGTCACCGCCGATGACAAAATCCTGATCGTTTTCCATTACAAATTCCTCCTGAATCGATTATTTATGCGGACTGCTCTGTGTATTCTGACATTATATCAAATTCAAATCTCAAAAACCATAAGCAGTCGGCATAGTTGCAAATTTTTGTTTCAGATGGCAGAATACATTAAAAATATTTTTGAGGTATATTTAAATAGATCCGCAGACCTGACCCATGTGACCATCCTGTGAAACGGAAAACATCAAAATATAAAAGGAGAAATCAATCATGAATCAGTCCAATTCCAGCAAAAAAGACTATGCCGTTATAGCAAATCGTATTGCCGCTGTGCTGTGTGAAGCCCCTATGACCGCGGCGGAGATCAATACTGTGCTGGGTAAGGAGTACACGCTGCTGCAAATCGCCCAACGCAGTCAAGTTCATCTCTGGCGCATTTGATACGTTGTTTTATCGACAACAATTGTCCTGCCCGGCGCATATTCCCCGATCGCAACATCTAAGCCGCGTTCAACCTGATATTTCACCTTTCCGTATCTATGTTGAACTCGCAGGAAATGAGCTTACTCATAGGCTTATACCTCCATATTGTTAAGAAAATAGCCCGTCTGAATCCCTGTTAGGAATCAGGCGGGCTTTCGTATGCACCCCAAAACCGTCAGCTAGATGGTGTCGTCAATAAAGGTGTGTTATAATAGTCCCCAAAAGAAGCGGGGG
>CAMWBA010000097.1 GCA_947172355.1 uncultured Bacillota bacterium | reverse complement strand
TGAGCACAGTGATCGGGTTGCGCAGGTCGTGGGCAAAGGCGGCGTTGAGCCGCTTTCGCTCCTCCGCCTGCCGCCACAGCTCCTGATTGCTCCGCAGCAGCTCTGCCCGCATGGTTTCAAAGGCGGCGCAGACCTGCCCCAGCTCGTCCCCGGACACCTCCGGGATCGTAAAATCCAGGTCGTGGGCCCGGATGCGCTCCGTTCCCATCTGGAGTACGGAAATGGGGCCTTTCAGCTTCAGCTGGTAAAACAAGACCCCGGCCAAGCCCAGCCCCCCAACGGGCAGCACAGCTATGGAAGCTATTTGAATTCCACCGAGCAAACGCAGGATACGTTCCTGCTCCGCTGAGGGCTGCTCCAGTTCTGTAATGGTCCCGTCCGGCGCGATCGCAATACCACCCCGGGGATAGCCGCCGGCGATGCAGCTGCATACCGCATAAACACCAGCCGTCAGCAGCAGCGCCGCCAGCAGGCACAGCACGGCCAACAGGACAAAGGAGCGTTTCAGGCCCATATGCTTCAGCCGTTCCACTTATAGCCGCACCCCCAGACGGTCTCAATATAGCTGTGGAGCGTATGAGCCGCCAGCTTGGCCCGGATTTTCCGGATATGCTCCATCACGGTATCGCTGCTGCCTTCCCCGTCGAGTCCTCAAACCGTCTCATAGATACGCTCCCGGTCAAAAACCTGGCCCGGATTGAGGGACAGTAGCTCCAGAATGTCAAATTCCTTCCGGGCCAAAACGACAGGCTGTCCGCCAGCCGTGGCCGTCCTGGCCGCATAGTCCACCGCCAGCTCTCCGAAAAAGCGCACCGCGCCCCCGCTCTGCCGCCGCTGCTCCCGGCGCAGATGGGCCGCCACCCGGGCCCCCAGCTCGTCCAGGTCAAAGGGCTTGACAATGTAGTCGTCCGCCCCCGCCTGGAACCCGGCGATTTTGTCCGCGGATTCCACGCGGGCGGTCAGGAAGAGGATGGGGCAGGCGATGTGGTCCCGTATAGTCTGGCAGACGGTCAGGCCGTCCATGCCCGGCATATTGATGTCCAGCAGGATCAGATCCGGCCTTTCCCCGGCTTTTTCCAGGGCTTCCGCACCGCTGCGGGCGGTCAGGACCTGGTATTGCGGTGCGAAATAGCTGGCCGTCATTTCTACAATCCCCGGTTCATCGTCCACGATCAGCAATTTTTCACGCAACAGGCAGTTCCCCCTTTCTATTCTATTCCAACACAAAGAGCGCCTGCTCATAGTCCTTCACAAAGTACCTGATAGTGGTTCTTCCCTTCTGTATGACGGTATGGCCTTCCTCCTCCAGCAGCCTTTTCTGCGCCTCAATGCCACCCGGAAATTTCGCGTTCAGTTCGCCGTTCGCCTTCAGCGTCCGCCAATAGGGTGTTGGATCGTGATTCCGCTGGTAACTGGCCCATGCCGCAATGGACACAAAAATCCCCGCGGTAATCGGCTCTGTAAAATCCGCGCCGTTGCGTTTCGCAAAGTGTTCGCGGATGCCGCCTACCGTGACCACTTTACCATACGGAATCCGCCGCATGATTTTATCATAGTCAATCGGCGGCGCAAAATACATTCGTGTGCCGCCGTATTTTTCAATCGTCTTCGGGTCTGTAACCGTCTGGATTTTCGGCATATCCTTGCTGTCATGCAGCATAGCGTTGAAATCCTTTTTGCTCTCGTTTGCCATAGCTGTCACCTCCGGGTCAAGTATATCAGGCCCTTTCCTCCTATGCAATGAGACGATTTGTGATAATGCAAAATTTTATATGGGTAGATTCCAAAGTTGTTCAGGGCTCCAACTTGCCCTTAACAAGTTCTGTAACCAGCTGGTTAAATTTGTTCGCCTCGCTCCACTGTGGAAAGTGGCCAGACTGTTCAAACCAGATAAAACGCTTTTCCGACTGGAGAGTATCGTAATAGCGTTTTACCAAATCGAAGGACACATGATAATCATGATGTCCTTCAGCAAAAATCACTGGAACTTCGTAACTCAGAATAGGCTCGAAGTTCACCTCCATCAGCTCTCTCCAAAGGCGCCGGAGGGATTGGACACTGCCCTTTTGACGTCGGATTAGATCTGGAAGGCTATAGTATTTTGAGAGCAGAAACGGCGGTATGAGACTGTTTTGATTTGTTTTGCCGTACAGGGAACCACCGAACTTTGTAATCTGCTTGGTAAGAAACAGCAGATCCTCCAGCCACTTTTCCCCTGTAAACGCAGGATCGATTTGTTTCAGCTTCTCCTTTTCCTTGCCATTCGCTTGTTTTATAGCGAAGTTTCTGGCTATCTGCCAAGACTTTTTCATGTTTACCACCTGACCACAGCCGATGTAGGAATAAACATACTCTGGATTATGTTGAATAAATCGCAGTCCCAACACACTTCCCCAAGAGTGTCCGACCAAATAAAGTTTTTTCTGATGGAAATGATCCAGAAGGTATTGTGTCAATTCCAACAAGTCCTGCAGAAAAGTATCAATGGTGATTGTCTCGTCAGGCCGAAAAGGATAATAAGATTTTCCCGCCCCCCGCTGCTCCCAGACTGCAACTGTAAATGAGCGTTCTAACTCACGATTATACTTCAGAACCAGCGGAAGGGCGGTATCCCCTGGTCCGCCGTGGAGGTAGAGCAGTAACGGCGCCCTTTCCTGCTCGGAACGGATGGAGATATACTGCCGCACTCCATTGATGGGAATCCGTATTTGATCGTTTATCATGGAAATCTCCTTCCGTTCTCAGAACCACGATGGTTGATTTCACCCTTTGCCAGCAGATTGTCCTTTCCCATACCGCATACGAATGGATTGGAGTCAAACCGATAGCAAACATCAAGAAAATCGGAACGCTGCTTTGGATCGTTCATAATCTTGACCAATAGTTCATTGGGGATGGTTCGAGCGTACGCGCCCGGACCTGCCAGTTTGATGTCCCGCACGCCAAGCCGTTCCAATATCCCTTTCAGTTCGTCCGGCATAAACGTGTAGGTGATACACCAGGGAGCACCGCCCTGTTCGTACTCAGCGATCTCATCCTCACCGCCCATCAGTCCATCTGCCCATAGCTTTTCAATTTCTGTTCGATCCAATCGAAAGTTTTTAACCGCATCCGCTTTGTTGCTGATACACCATTTCACAAAAGGATCATCACAGTCTTGATTCAGGATAAACTGGTTTTTCTGGATAGGGTTGGACAGGTAAGGCAGATACCCCAGCCGGCTGGATACACTTAATATGATCCTTTTTCTGCAAATGCGCACCAACTCGCTGATGACTTGCTCTTGCTTTGGATAGGTATATGAGACAGGAGCATCAAATGAGATCACCAAATCATATGCCTTATTGCCAAACGCACTCAGATCTTCTAACGCACCTTCTACAAAGGTTATCCTCTCCAGAACCCCCTCCTGCTCTGCCAACTCTTTTGCTTTGCTGATCATGGGGCGGGAAATATCAAAGTGCGTGACCTTGCAGCCACGTTTTGCAAGCAGGATGGAAAACCTGCCGCATCCTGCTCCACCATCGAACACGGTTTTGATGCCGTCCAAGCTGGAAAGCAGTTCTCGTTCAATATGGCTTTTTTGCACGATGTCATCAATGTAGGTCTGCTCTCGGCGGCTTTCAAGTTCGCCCTTGTCCGGTAAGTTCCAAAGGCGTTCCGAAATTTTCTTGCTATAATCCATCCTGTCTTCTCTCCACAATAGGCTGCCCGATTTTTTTATCCTTCCGCCATTGGGGCACATCGCCATCATCAGCCCAATATTCATCCATTGAGATGATCTTATCCTCCTGCAGCCTGATAAAAGATGTAACATGGAACGACAGGGTATAATCTGTGGTGTAAACATGTGTCACGGTAATGGTCAGCCCGTCTGTCTCCACGACCCGTTCCACCTCTCCACCCCATTCTCCAGGATACTCGCAGTTCGCTTGGATAAATTCCTCCACACTGAAGTGCTCGTTGGTACAGTGCCAGTTTACATAGACCTTCGGATGAAAGTAGGTTCTGATCTTCTGCTCGTCCTGGGCGAGAACGGATTCCCAAAATTGCTGTATGTTCATCAGTTGGTTTCTCCTTGACTGATTTCAAACGTCTCCGAATGGAAGTTGGCATAGTACCGCCCGCTCTGGGCGACAAATTTCAGTACACAATAATCCGGGTCGGTAACACCTTTGGGGTAATACATCGTATCGCCCTCCTGCCAAATCATCTCTTTGCTGGCGGGATCCTCTAAAACCTCCATATGTCCAACCAGCATAACGCCTCTGAAAAAACGCTTATCACAGAAATAAATACTGGCGTTTGGGTTCTTCCGATACTGGGCGACCCGCATGGAGGAAGTATTCGTAGTGAAGTAGAACTCACAAATACCCACCCGTTTGCGTGGCGGAAGCATCGCTTTCATATTGGGAAAGCCATCCTCTGAAATGGAAGCAATATAGGACACCCTCTGCTTGTCTATCAAATTTCCAATCGTCTTCTCTGCATCCCGCATCATAATTTCTCTCCTACCTTTTATATTTCTGTTGCAGAACTTTGGGATTACATTCCCGATTTCATATTGCTATTGTGACTATCATGATAATCGCTGCGGCCACAAAAATATGCCGTTTCCACGTCAAACGCAAATATCCTGCAAATTCACGTATCAAAGCGTTCAATGTGAAGTACCATTTTGTCTTTGCGCCAAACCCCACGCATTTCAGTCCCTGCTGTTTTGCCAGGAGCAGTGCCCGAAACACATGATACGATGTCGTTACGACTACGACTCTGGGCCGGTCTTTTTCCATTAGCCTGCTCGAAAACAGCAAATTTTCCTCGGTCGATCTTGATCTGCTTTCGATGATGATCTTCTCTCTACCCACTCCCTTTTCTTCCGCATACCTCGCCATAGCCTCACCCTCGGCAATGTCCTCGCCCGGGCCCTGTCCGCCGGACATAATCAGTACCGCGCCAGGATTGCTGTGCAGCAATTCAATTCCTCTTTCAATCCGGGCGGCAAGCAGCGGCGTGACCCTGGTGCCGATCACTCCGGCTCCCAAGACAACAACATAGTCCGCTCCCCGACGCCTTTTCCAATGGAGCAGATTTAATGCCGCGGAGAGCAAATAGATGGCCATCAGGGACAGCATATAAGCGGCGAAGAGACTGATGAACAGATAGAGCTTGGTGCCAAGCCGTCCCTTCTCCAGACCGCCGGCCACAGGCCAGACGGCCAGATAGAGGTACAGCAAAACAGAAAACAACATAGTCAACAAATTGGACGGTCTTAGACCCTCATGCCGGATTACCTTGATTCCCTCAACAAAAAGTGTGACAATCAAAATGACCGGAAACATGAGAACACAGGCCGCTGTCAGTAACAGCAGGGCCACCAGAATATTCATCAGAAGTTCGTGTTCAGCCAACCAGTTTGCGTACTCCGACAGGAGAAAAAACATCGTAACCGCCGAACAGAGCAGCATTCCCAGCAGCGAAATGCCGCTCCACAATGTCCTTGGGTCATGTATCATAATCCAGGCAAAAACGCAGATTGAAATGCTCAGCAGAAAAAATGCGATTTGCAGCATAGCGGCGTTCTCACTCCTTTTGTCACATCTCTGGCCCTATGAGGCTTTTTGCGCAACCCACAGGGACAGCAAAACCGTGCTGTACGGCGGCTTGGTTACACCGCCGCACAGCCGGTATTTTTTCAAATTTATGGTTATAGTTCGTTTATGGTCTCCGTCACCGCCATATTCCGCATCCGCTTGGACGGGGCGTGGACTGCGGCCAGAGTGGCCAAGAGTACAAACAGCAAAATAATCAGAATAGATGATACGGGCAGCGTCCAGGTATAATAGGGGAAGTGGGCGGTCACCAGCTTGCCATACAGCAGCCTGCTCAGCGGCAGCCCCACTCCGCAGCCTATGGCACATCCAGCCAGGGCGTAGGTAGCCGCCTCGGCGGCAATCATCCTGGTAAGCTGCCCGCCGTCCATTCCAACAGCCCGCATAGCCCCGTACTGCCTGGTTCTGGCAGATACACTCATGGAAATGCTGTTGATGATGTTCAGCACCGTAATCAGGGCAATGATTGCCAGGAAGCCATAGATGAACAGGCTGAACGCAAAAAATGTGCTCCGGTCCGCCTCCTCCCGACGGTCCAGAAACTCATACCGTCCCCGCACCAGATCATGGATAGCCTCCGCGTCTTCATCCGTTGCGTTCGGTACCATCTGGATACTGGCAATGCTGTAGCGTTCCTCGCCGGTAAGCCGGATGAAGGTTTCGTTGGAGCAAATCAGGATTACATCGCCATCTGTTCGCCCGCTGTTGGAGAAAGGACTGTAGGTCATCATTCCGGCGATCTCCACTGTACTGCCGCCCATCGTCACCGTATCTCCCACATCCAGCGGAACGTCCTTGTCCCAGATACACAGGACATAGCCCTGATCTCCGTAGACCTTCTTCAGGTCACCGCCGCTGCGGAGGTCCCCGTCTCCCGGCACCCAGTCCAGCTGGATATCATCATAGGAGAGAATGTCCACAGTGTCCCGGTCCACTTCCACGCTGAACTCCGCCGGGATAGCGGCCGCAAGCCGCCGCCCGAAGACATTTTTGACGCCGGGCATTTCCCGCATCTGCTGCATCAAGTCAGGAGCAATCAGTTCCCCGTTTTCCAAGAGGTTAATGTCAATATCCGAACCGTAAGACTTTGTGGGCAGCATAATACCCAGCAAATCCACCAGAACGGAGAAACTGAGAAACAGAATAATGCTCAGGGCGAAGGACCCCGCCATCAGGAGCAGGCTTTTTTTCGATGACGCCGCATGGGAGACGCCCAATGCGGTTTCAATCTTCAGCAAACTGGTGTTGGCCCGCTGCGGTCTCTGCATTCCTGCATCCGCATTGCCGGACACCGCCGCCACAGGGGAGACCTTTGCGGCCTTTTTTGCCGGGGCCCGGGCCGCGAGGAGCACCGTCAGAATTCCCACCACAGCCCCACTGACCATTCCAATCGGGCTTATGCCGAAAACTGCCATTCTCGCAAATTCACCGCCTACAAAGCGGTGCATGAACGCGAGCACAAGCCAGGTCGCCGCTGTCCCCAGAATGATTCCGGCCGGGATCGCGGTTTTGCACCAGTTCAGCGCCTCCAGTTCCACAAAATGGATCACCTGCTTTTTGCTCATGCCAATACAACGCATCATACCGAAAAACTGCGTCCGTTGGGCAATCGCGCTGTTCAGACTGCCGGAGATCATCAGCACTCCCGCCAGCAGGACCAACAGGCAAAACACAATCACCAGCGGGTATACATTTTTTGCCATACGGTTTTCACTGGCCCCCACAGCCGCCAGAAGAATCATGTGTTCATTGACCTTGGCCTCCGGGAACTGCTCTTTGATTTCGGATAGGGTGCGTCTCGCGTTGGCCCTTTCGCTGAACTGTATATAGTAGGCGGGGTTTCCCGCATCTTCATTGGCGGCGAGGATTTCCCGGAAGGTCTCAATCTGAAGAAATGCGCCCACCTGTTCCCCCTTCACCGGCAGCGCGGTGCTTTCGCCAACACCGCTGTCTGTAGCATAGCGGCTGTTCCCGCTGCGAAAGCCGGTAATCAGGAGGTCATAGCTTCCGGCGGGAGTATCCAGGGACACACGGTCTCCCACATCAACGCCCAGCATCGTCTTGGCGTTGGGCGTGAGAATGACTTCGCCCTCATCCAAGCTGGCGCCCTCCGGAAAACAGGTCATAATTTCGGTCCGAAACGGGTCCTCCACGCCGCCCAGCGCCGTTTGGATACCGCCAATGGTATAGCTGCGATCTTGGTCGAAATTCACCATATCAAACCAGGATGAGGCGGACACATCGGGCCGCCGGGCAATGGACGCCGCATCTTCCTCCGATATATTTTCCAGGTTGATGTGCCAGTTTCCGCCCGCTTCTTTGACATTGGCGGTCTCAGACTGAATGAAAATATCCGCCATGCTGAAAATGCCCGTCACCAGAAATACGGCGAAAATAATGCACAGCAGGGTCATACGGTTCTGCCGCCGCCGTACCTTGGCGGAGATGGGGATTAAACTGAGATAGCTTCTCATGCCCGGCACCCCCCGAGGTCTGTCAGCACACCGTCCGATACCTGAAAGACCCGGTCCGCCGTGTGGGCGATGGCGGGGTTATGGGTAATCATGATGACGGTCTGTTCATACTTCCGGGCGGTTTCCTTCAGCAGAGCCAGGACCTCGCTGCTGTTCTGGGAGTCCAGGTTTCCTGTGGGCTCGTCGGCTAAGACCAGAGAGGGCCTGGTCATCAGCGCCCGCCCGATGGCCACCCGCTGCTGCTGTCCGCCGGAGAGCTGGCTGGGCAGATGCCCCCGCCGCTGTTCCAGACCCAAGACGTTCAGCAGCTCGTCCAGGTACCGCTTGTTGGGCCGCTGACGGTCCAGCAGCAGGGGAAAAATCATATTCTGCTCCACAGACAGCTCCGGGATCAGGTTAAACGCCTGGAAAATAAAGCCGATATTCCGGCGACGGAAGATGGTCAGCGCCTTTTCCTTCATGGCGAAGGTGTCCTTTTCGTTGATATAGACCCTCCCAGAGGTGGGGGTGTCCAGTGCTCCAATCATATTCAGCAGTGTACTTTTACCGGAGCCGGATTCCCCAACGATGGCTACAAATTCCCCTTTGGGAACGGAGAAGCTGACGTCCTTCAAGGCGTGTACCGCTGTTTCGCCGCTGCCATACGTTTTGCAGATGTGTTCTACTCGTAACAAGTCCATAAGTTTCATGCTCCTTTCGTCGTTGGACTGTACGAATACAGTAGCACACGAACCTTACTGTCAGATGAATTGCAGATGACTATTTTGTCATAATCGGAAAATTGATCGTAAAGGCCGTTCCCTGTCCCAGTTTGCTGTGAACCTCAATACTACCCTGATGTGCTTCAACAATCGACTTCGCCAGGGGCAGGCCCAGACCGACTCCCTGCGTATCCTTAGAAAAGCGGCTGCGGTAAAAGCGCTTGAAGATATGATACAGATCCTCTGAATGGATGCCGCTGCCTGTGTCTTCCACCGTGATCTGGGTCAAACAGGGAGACTGCTGCCACCGAACCAAAATACGGTCCCCTTGGGCCGTATGATCCAGGGCGTTTTTGACCAGATTCCCGATCGCCTCTGCCAGCCAGGTCCGGTCACAGGAGAAGACCGTCTGCTCGTCCCCCTCCAGTGCAATTTCCTTTCCCTCCTGTTCCGCACGGAAGGAATACTGTCTCTTGATATGCTCCAACAAATCGAAAACATTCTCTGGCGCCCGCTCCAGTGTGATGGCGCCCGCATCCAGCCGTGCCATTTTCAAAAGGCTCTGCACCAGCGATTCAATCCGATCAAGCTCCTGCTCCGAGAGACTGGTAAACTCCCGGACTGTGGCGGCGTCCGCAGTTTCCTGCTGGAGAATCCCATTGTAAATATTCAGTGCGGCAATGGGGGTCTTGAGCTGGTGGGAGATGTCCGAAATCGTGCGGCGCAGAAATTCCTTGGCCCGCCGCTCACTGTCCGCATGGGCGTCCGCCATGGTCACCAGGGAGTTTACCTCATGGAACAGGCGGTACATGGCGCCTTCCTCGCTGCACTCAATGCCGCCCTTCCGCCGGTCCAGGATATACTCCGCGATCTGATGGGCAGCGTTCTCCATACTCTGCTCCTGATGCCGCAGACGGCAGACGGCCATCCCTAACGCAGCTGCCATACCGCATAGGGCACAGGAAAGAAACAGCACCACCGGAAATAGATTCATTCCAACCCGCCTCCTGTATTCCACTTATATCCCATGCGGCGGACAGTGGCAATCCGTGTTGGTTTGGCGGGATCGTCCTCAATCTTTGCCCGCAGGCGGCGAATATAGACCGCCAACGTGTTTCCATCTACAAAGTTCCCCCTGCAGTCCCATAGTTTTCCCATAATCTGTTCTGCTGAGAGAATCATGCCAGGATGCTCCATAAAAAGCCGAAGGAGCTTATATTCTGCTGCGGTCAGTTCCAACGGCACGCCGTCTTTATAGGCCCGTCCCTCCAGCAGCTGGAGCGTGATCCCGTTGGAACAAAGTTCTCCGGGAGCTTGCTGGAAATGCTGGCTTCTTCGGAGGATGGCATTGATTCGGGACATCAGTACCGCCAGCTTGAAAGGCTTTGTAATATAGTCGTCCCCGCCGATGTCCAATCCCATGATAATACTGGTTTCCGCATCCGATGCGGTTAAAAAGATGATGGGGACTGAGGAAATCTGACGCACCTTTTTGCATACTTCAAAACCGGAACCGTCGGGCAGAGTTACATCCAGAACGAGCAAGTCATATTCTCCATCCCGCCAAATTCTGTCAGCCTCTTGGATGGTTCGGGCGACATCCAAAGCATACCCCGCTTTTTGAAAAGCAAAGGAAAGTCCGTTGATAAGGCTCAGATCATCCTCCAGCAGCAATATTTTACTCATGCTGACACCCCTTTTCCTGTGCTTGATGAAGATATCAGCCATAGTATAATTCCGGAGACTTGGGAATGCAAGCCCGGTGAGATGATAGCCGAACACTGGTTAGGCCGCCTGTGAAATGACCCAATATGACCGTTAAACCATTATAGCCGCCTTACCGGAAAATACATATAACTTTTTCCGGTCTTTGGGCCGGTAAAATCATGAACCGCACCAACCAACGGAATATTATGTTCCTTCAGATATTTGATTGCTTGGGAAAACGTATCATCTGCCTCACGCTCTACACAGAGATATTCATATCCAGGGA
>CAMWBA010000096.1 GCA_947172355.1 uncultured Bacillota bacterium | reverse complement strand
ACGGCGGTGGTCTGCTGGCCGGAGGCGTCGGTGCCGGCGCCGGGCTCGGTCAGGCCGAACGCGCCGATCTTCTTGCCGGAGCACAGGTCGGGCAGGTACTTCTTCTTCTGCTCCTCGGTGCCGTGCTCAAAGATGGGGGCGCAGCACAGGGAGGTGTGGGCGGAGACGATGACGGCGGTGGTGCCGCAGACCTTGGCCAGCTCCTCCACGCACATGGCATAGGAGAGCACGTCGCCGCCGGCGCCGCCGTACTCCTTGGGGAAGTAAATGCCCATCATGCCCAGCTTGGCCATCTTCTCCACGGTCTCCATGGGGAAGCGCTCTTCCTCGTCGATCTCCTCGGCCAAAGGCTTGACCTCAGTCTCGGCGAACTCGCGGTACATCTTGCGGACCATCTCTTGCTCTTTAGACAGGTGAAAATCCATTTTGCAGTCCTCCTACTTAAAATTCCCGGCCTTGATTGGCCATGATTGTTTGTTAGAAATTTAACAATCAAAAACCGAAAAAAGAGCAACACGGGATCTCTCCCGCCGTTGCGGCGCTTTTCAAGGCCGGCATATGGGATGCCTATACCATGAAAATTATATCGGTTTTTCCCCCCCGGCGCAAGGGGGACAACCCTGGGAAAATAGACAGTTTTTCTCATTTCAATTTGTACAAAAAGACGAAATATGCAGATGTTAAACCAAAGTTTGCAGATATTGACCCAGCGGATTCCCCTAAAAAATTCCCGCCCCTGCCGGGGCGGGAATTGCCGGTTTTACTTGCTGTAGTCGTAGAAGCCCTTGCCGGTTTTGCGGCCCAGCAGGCCGCCCCGGACCATTTTCCGCAACAGCAGGGAGGCGCGGTACTTGGAGTCGCCGGTCTCACTGTACAGGGTGTCCATAATGGCCAGGCAGACGTCCAGGCCCACCAGGTCGCCCAGAGCCAGGGGGCCCATGGGGTGGTTGGCGCCCAGCTTCATGGCGGTGTCGATACCCTCGACGGAGGCCACGCCGGTGTACAGCAGGTCGGCGGCCTCGTTGATCATGGGGATGAGAATCTTGTTGACCACAAAGCCGGGGGCCTCGGCCACCTCAACGGGCTCCTTGCCGATCTCTTTGGACAGGTTCCAGATGGCGTCGAAAGTCTCCTGGTCGGTGTTGGCGCCCCGGATGATCTCCACCAGCTTCATGTTGGGCACGGGGTTGAAGAAGTGCATTCCGATGACGGGGTGCTTCAGCCCCAGGGCCATCTCGGTGATGGACAGGGAGGAGGTGTTGGAGGCGAAGATGGCGCCCTCCTTGCACATGGCGTCCAGCTCGTTGAGCAGTTCCTTCTTGGTGGCCATGTCCTCTTTCACGCACTCAATGATTAGGTCAGCGTCGGCGGCGGCGGACTTCTCCTCCACCAGCACGTGGGCCATCAGCTCGTCCTTGGCAGCCTGCTCCATCTTGCCCTTGTCCACCCGCTTCTGAAGGGACTTGTCCAGATTGTCCTTGTGCCGCTGGGCGGAAGCCACGCTGCTGGCGTACATCAGGGCGGTGTGGCCCTTGGCCGCGAAGACCTGGGCAATGCCGCTGCCCATGGTACCGGCGCCGAAAATTGCTACTTTCATAACTGTATTCCTCCTAAAAAATGGTATCTGCCGGACTTCTCCGGCGGGATTGGCCGGAGGGTCCGGCCCCGCTCTCTTGCCTATCAGTATAACCGAATTTTTCCCGAAAGGCAAGAGGGAGCGGGGAAATTTTTGGAGGATGTCAGGGCTCGTCCAGCGGGGCGGGCAGGGTGCTGTAGGTTTTGTAGATTTCGCCGCGATGCAGATCGCCATAAGACTGTCTTCGCCCTTCCCGCTCATAGGGGAAGAACAGGTCGGCGGTCAGCTCGCCGCTTCCAAATTCCTCCTTGGCCTGGAGCGTGTAGCAGTCCACCATCCCCTCCGGGTCGCATTTCTCCTCGTCGAGGGTCAGGGAGAGAACCCGCCAGCCGGCGGGGTCGTTGGTGGTCTCGATCAGCCAGTTCAGAGACTGGAAATAGACGGGCATGGGCAGCTGCTCAGCGCTGCTGAAGTCGGTGTAGAAGGTCTCGCCGCTCTCCAGCTGCCATATGGACCAGGGCTCGTCCTGCCCCCATTCAAACTCGGGGTTGACGGTGTAGATATCCACCCCGCCGGGGGCCATGACCGCGTAACGGCTGTTCCAGTAGTCCTGATAGGCTTGGAAGGCCCCTTTGGGCCCAACGGGGGGATCGTTTGCAAGGCCCGCATCCCCCTCCACCGGCCACTCCCAGGTCATAAACGACCCATCAAGGCGGACCACCCCTGCCTCGCCGGTGTACTGGCCGTTCATCTGACCGTTGAAGGTGTACAGCAGGCAGTCCTCGCCGTCGTAGTTCTGGAACGCGACGGTGCTGAGCACACCGGCGTGCTGGTCACAGCGGAGCACGGGACCGGTCAGCTCGTGGGTCTCCCGGTCCATGACCCCCAGAATCAGGGTGTTGGCCAGATAGTCCTCCACAAAGGCCTCGCCTAGAACATAGCCGTCCTTTTGGATGCTGTGTACCAGCCAGGCCTTGGGAATCTGGAACCCTTGCTGTTCGTTGGCGGCCAGGAACAGGGCCTGAAGAAGCCACTCCTCCTCCTCGGTCTGGGGCGGGTGATCCGGGTCAATGCTGACCGCCCGGGCTGTGTAATTGGAGAGAGACACATCCCCAGACTGGGAGGTGTCCGGCTGGTTGGGGCTGTCCGGCCCCTCCGGCTCTTTCATCTGGCAGGAGACCAGGTTGCCGCACAGCAGGCAGGCGGCGAAGACCAAAACCAGGAACGGGATTGGGGGCTGCTTTTTGGGGCCGGACAGGATATTGTTCAGCCGCATTTCCACCTCCCGAGCGGACCTGGACAGCGGGGTGGAAAAGGGGGTGCGGGGCATGGTTTCGTTCATAACATCCTCCTAGTTTTCGATGACCTGCCGGATGATCTCTTCCGCAGCCATAGTATCCATTCGGTAATTGTAGCTGGCCCGGCCCAGCAGGCCGGTAAAACTGCCGTCTTCTGTGCTGCGGGACAGGACCACCATCTCTCGGTTTACATCCCAGTCAAAGCCCCACACCGAGCCGGCATACAGGGTATTGTGGTAAAAGGTGTAGTACACATCGTAAACAGCGGCGCAGGTGTTCTCCCCCAAGGGAATTTCCCCCAGATACTCCGCCGGCCCCACCCGCAGACAGCCGTCCCTGTCGCTGTCCGACTGATAGCTGGCATAGTAGACCGTCCACTGGTCTTGATAACCGGCATAACCGTCCAGCAAAGCGTCGTAGAAGTTCCCGCCGTAGGGGTCCTCCCCGGGGACATACCGGCTGACAAAGCCCCCCTCCGGCTCCTCTCCGGCAAAATACCACTGGTTCCACAGGGGCGGGTCCAACCGGTCGGTCTCCCCTGCCGGCACCAAATTGGGCAGGGTCACATTATATTGGTCATAGGCATCGACCTTCCGGTCCTCCCAGATATACAGCTGATCTGAGCCGCTTACCACATCCAGCACACCGTCGTCTGCGTCGTCCTCCCGTCCGGTGAGGTAAAATACAGGCTGGCCGTCCGCCTTGATCCGGAACCCCTCCAGGGTCAGGTTGTGGAGGGTCAGCTGAAACCCCTGATTCTGATACTCCGGGGCTATCTGTACCGCGATCTCTTCCGTTCTCTGATCCAATTGGGACTGTACCTGCCTTGTAACCTGCTCCAGCAGGGCCGACTCGTTCAGCCCAGCCAGGGCCAAAGCGTCCTCCGCGCTCACCAATGCCCCCTCTTTCAAATCATAGACCAGGGAGAACACATGGCCGGTATTCAAGTCGGTTTTGAACCGGTCCTGATAAAACAGCAAATTCAGATACCGGCCGGTGGTGGAGGGATAGAACAGGCATTGGTTCTCTCTGGATTCCTCCGAAGGAGTCAGCGGACCGCTGTACTGGTCCCGCAGGCCGTCCAGCGCGGCGTTCATAGCGTCCACCGCCTCATTCTCCTCCCCATCGGGGAGGAGCAAAGCGGGGATCTCGACGTAGTTCCCCCAAGTGTCGTAGTACTGGGTCTCCATGGCGATGACCGGGGCGGCGGGCCGCTGCCGGCAGGAGACCAGGTTGCCGCACAGCAGGCAGACGGCGGCAGTCAAGATAATCAGCGGCAGCGGCGGACGCTTTTTAGGCCCGGAAAAAATGTTCCGTATGCGCAGTTCCGCCTCCCGGGCCGACCCGGACAGCTGGGTGGAAAAGGGGGTGCGGGGCATGGTTTCGTTCATAGCGTCCTCCTAGTTTTCCGTGGCCTGTCGTATGATCTCTTCCGCAGTCATCTCCCGGACCGAATCGCTGTAGTCCATTCGGCCCAGCCGGCCGGTAAACACGCCGTTGGCGGTGCTGCGGCCCAGGACAATCACCTCATGGTTGGCGTGCCACTCCAGTCCCCGGGGGCCGTCGGTGTAAAAGGTATAGCATATCAGATAGGCAGCGGCGTATTCCTTCTCCCCCCAAGGGATCTCGCCCAGATAGTCGATCGCAGCCACCCGCAGGTCCCCGGCCTTATCGGTGTCCTGCTGCCATTCCTTATAGAACACGTTCCACTCCGGTACATACTGGGCATACTGCTCCATCAGGACGCTATAGAAGTTGATACCGTAGGGATCCGCCCCGGGGACATACCGGCTGACAAAGCCCCCCTCCGGCTCCTCTCCGGCAAAATACCACTGGTTCCACAGCGGCGGGGAGAACTGGTCGGTCTCCTCCGCCGGGACCAGGGGGCGCTCGTCCCGGTAGGTGAAGAAGGGGAAGGGATAGCGGACATAGCTCCCGTCCTCCCAGATGTACAGGCGGAGCCACTCGTCCACATATCCGCCGCCTTCCAGCTCTCTGCCGTCCACCATGGCAGAGAGGTAGAACACCGGCTTGCCGTCCGCCTTGATACGGAAGCCCTGGAGGTTGATGGGGTCACTGAGCTGGTACAGCTCCCGGGGGTCCTCCGGGTCGCTGGAAATGCTCTCCTCCAGCTGGCTGAACAGCTCCTCCCGGCTGGTCCCCGCCAGGTCAAAGGCGTCCGATTCCGTCACCTGGGCCCCCTCCTTTTTGTCGTAGACCCAGGAACGGACATAGCCGTCATTTCCGTAGGACTGGTCACACTCATAAAAGACCAGGTTGAGATAGCGCTCGGTGGTGGAGGGGTACAGGACACATTGGCTGGACACTCCCTCGTTGGTCTTGAGATATGCATACTCCTCCCCCAGTTGGGTCAGCCCGGCGTTGATGGCGTCCACCGCGTCGTTCTGCGCCCCGTCGGGGAGGGCCAGCACGGGGCGCTCTAGGTAGTTGCCGTAGCTGTCGTAGTACTGCTCGGCTATCACAATGGAGGGCTCCACAGGCCGCTGCTGGCAGGACACCAGGTTGCCGCACAGCAGACAGACGGCGGCGGTCAAGATAATCAGCGGCAGCGGCGGACGCTTTTTGGGCCCGGAAAAAATGTTCCGTATGCGCAGTTCCGCCTCCCGGGCGGAACCGGACAGCTGGGTAGAAAAGGGAGTACGGGGGATAGGATGTCTCATAGCAAATTCCTTTCTGCTGCCGGCGGCAGCCAATCATCAGCCTCAGGTAAAAAAGCCGTCCCCCATTTCCAGGTTGTGCAGGCCGTAGCAGCCCAGCGTATCTGACGCGCTGTAAAATACATGACGGTTAGGCCACCAAGTCCAGAACTCACAGGCGCCATACAGCTCGGTCCCCGGGGCGTGGCCCTGGGCGTCTGGGGTGTAGAACAGGAAAGCTGCCCCGGGCTGAAGGGGGCCGTTATCGTTGTCAAAGCCATAGGGGGCGCTGGAGATATAGAGCACCTCATCCTCAATCCACTTCTCCCCGATGGGGCGTCCGGTGTCCAGGGTCAACTCCTCCAGGGTCATATACCAGGAGGAGCCGGTGATCGGGGCGATCTGGTGGAACTTGCCGTGGAACTGGCACACATACCGGGTGCCGCCGGGGTAGTCCGGGCCGTCCACCCCCATGTCGGAATCCACGAACAGACCGGTGAAGGAGCCGTCCGCCTCCAGGGTGAGTTCGGTGGACCAGGCCCCCACCCCGCTGGCAAAGGTCATCGACAAGGGCTCGTCAATGGGCAGTTGGGTTCCAGCCTGGGCGGCGGGAGGCGTCCAGTCGGGAGGCATGGACCCTTTCAGATCCTCCAAATTTTTCCGCAGAGAGCTTCCGCTGTCCCAGGCAACCCCCTCCAGGCGGCTCAGGTCCTCCCGCCCTGTCTCCGGCAGACCGGGGTCGGTGCTGAAGAGCAGCTCGCTGTGGGCGAGCAGCTCGTTGAGCTCATCCACAAAATCCGCGATGGCCTCCGGGTCGAAATCCTTGTGGAAGGGGGTGCCGAAATTCAGATCGAAGGAAATACTGTTCCACCGGGCGTCCTCGGTGAACTCCCCCTTCCAGGTCTCCAGGCGGTAGTCCATGCGGTAAGTCCCCTGCTCCTCGTACACACTGTAGTCCAGCAGATAGTCCACCCCCTCCAGAGTACACAGGAACAGGGAGCTGGGATAGCTGCGCTGTCCTGGCTTCTGGCACAGCCGCTGGCCGTTCTCCCAGATCTCCAGGGTCAGGTCGCCGTCCGCCTCCTCCAGCAAAACGAATCGCTCCGGTACGCCGTTGCGGTTCCAGTCGGGGGTCCTGGACAGGCCGGGCCGGGCGCTGTCGGCGGGGATCGTCTGGCTGCGGAGATAGTCGGCGGCGTCGGGCAGGGTCCGGAAGTCCAGCAACAGGGGCTGGGCGTCCCCCAGGATGGGCTCCAGCCAGTCCAGGTACACCGACCGGTCCACCGGCTCCCTGCTGTAACCGGCAGAGTGGGGCTCCAGGTCCTCCGCCGGAGTGATATAGTAGAGGATGCCCGACCCGCTCTCGTCCTTCTCCGTGGGGAAGGGGGGCAGATTCTCCGGGTTTTCGTCGGAGACCTCCTTCTCCCAGGCGTCCACATGGCCCATGCGCTGGTAGCTGTCGGTCTCGGGCTGGTAGGTGTAAAGGGTATAGGGCCAGAACTGGCTGGTCCAGCTCCCTTGGGCGTGGGAGTCCTCCTCTGCCATGGCCCCGTTGGTGTAGAAGGTGAGGGAGGGGGACCCCTCGTACTGGATCCGGACGGAATCGGTGCTCTGGTCGTAGTCCAGCACCCAGCTCCGATATCCGGCGGCGAGGGCGGTGGTGAAGCGGATCACCAGTTCCTCCCGCCCGTCTCCGTCCACATCGGCGATGGCGAAGGTATTTTCAAACGTGTACCCTGACATGGATTCCTCCGAGACCTGGGTGCCGTCGGGCAGGATATCGCGCCAGAGCATATCCTCCAGCACGACTGTGTAGGCCGCCCGGGCCTGGCTGTCCGCCTCCACCGCCGGAGGGGCGGCGGGCTCCCGGCGGTCCGAGAGGGGCTGGACCGGCGCTTCGGCGGTTCCGGTGACCTGACAGGACACCAGGTTGCCGCACAGCAGGCAGGCGGCAAATACCAGCGCCAGAAACAGCGCCGGAGGCCGCTTCTTGGGCCCGGACGCAATATGTTCCAGCCGCATCCGGATTTCTTTCGCTGATCCGGACAGGTGGGTGGAGAAGGGGGTGTAGGGCATTTTTTCCATCATCAATAATCACCTTTCTATCCCATTACATGGTAGGGGTCGTAGGTCTCCGAGCGGACCCGCTGAAATATGCCGTCCTTGTCAAATTCGTACCAGTTGGTGATGGTCACCCCGTTGCCCTCGTTGATCTGTTCCACAATCTGGCGCTTCTCCGGGTCCACCTCCACTGGGGCGCACAGAGAGTCCAGGGGAGTAAATCCCGCCCCGTTCCAGACAAAGTAGAGACAGGGGCTATTTCGGGCGCCGTGCTCCATACAGCTTATCCCAAAGTCCTGTACCCCGTCGCAGTTCAGGTCCAGGAGCTGTTCCAGGGGCTCCAGGCCGTCCCCGCTGTAGGCGAACAGGCCGTACTCCGCCATCTGGCTCCAGTCCTGGGGCATGAGGGTTTGGATGAGACGCTCTCCCTGATAGACCAAAATCCTGTCCATCTGGAAGGTGTCCCAGTCGTACTCCCCCTCCAGCCGGTGCTCCTCCAGCACCAGCTTAACCAGCTCCCCGTCCACATGATCCACCGGAACTTCCTGGGTGCGGGCGGCCTGCTCCCGGACGTAGGCCAGCAGGGTGGACAGGTCCAGGTCCATGGTCTGGTGCGGCGCGCCCTCCGTCTGCCAGCGGACGGTCAAAACGCCGTCCTCCTCCCGGACCTCCAGGGTCATGCTGACCAGCGCTTCCCAGGACAGGCCCAAATAGTGCTCCACCGCCTCCCGCAGAGGCCGGGCGCGGAGGGTCCCGTCTCCCTCCTGCCAGTACAGGGCGGCCTCGCCCCGCCGGCCGTCGGAGCCGTAGGGATAGGCGGACAGCAGAATGTCATAGCCGTCCACCTGGGCGGTGTACAGCGTCCCCTCGCACTTGGCCAGAAGGGTGGGAACGCCCCCGTCGTGGAGGAACAGGCGGATGGTGGGGGCGTTCCCCGTCGTATGCTCGGTCAACAAAATTCCGCTGTGTCCCATGATGTCCTCAAATTGGTACAGCCGGATGGTGTCCGCCGCCCCGCCCTGGGGGTTGTAGTACAGGCTGGCCCAGGTCTCACGGCCCCCTGTCTCCAGGTCCTGGCAGACCAGAGCGGTGGTCTGGGCGTAGCCGTCCTCATAGGGGGGCGTGTCCTCCAGGGCGAGGACCCAGCGGTTTTCCAAGGTCAGCTCCCGCACGCCCTCTCCGGGCTGGTCATACCGGACAAGGGCGGACTGGTCTCCAGTCTGGACGGAGCGGTCCCCACCCTCTGGAGCCTCCATCTGGCAGGACACCAGGTTGCCGCACAGCAGACAGGCGGCAAATACCAGCGCCAGAAACAGCGCCGGGGGCCGCTTCTTGGGCCCGGACGCAATATGTTCCAGCCGCATCCGGGTCTCCTTGGCCGACCCGGACAGATGGGTGGAGAAGGGGGTGCGGGGCATTTTGTTACTCATTGCAATTTCCTTTCCTTACGAGAGGATGTCTCCCATCCACACTGCCGCCCCCAATTTGTACACACCGTCCTCATAGACGACGGGAAAATGGGCACTGGCCAGGTATTCCAACGTCATACCGGAGAAGTCCAGGTCCAGACAGCAAATCATACTGCCGTCCTTTTTCTGGAATCTGACCTGATTGCCCACCTCCACGATCCCTTTAAAGGGCTCCGCCAGCTGGGTCAGGTCCACCTTCCAGTCCCGCTCCCCACTGACCAGTTGGGTGGTGTTCCCGTTGGGGCTGAAGGAAATCTCCAGGGGGATTTCCGAGTAGTCCGGGATGGTGTAAGCCATAGTATCCAGGTCGAAGATGTACAGGCTCTCCGTGTAGACCCCGGTGCCCCAGCCGTCTGTCAGGACCAGGGCCGCTTCGGGCTGACCATCGCCGTCCAGGTCATCCACCAGCAGTGCGGGATTGCTCACAAAGTGGGCGTTGCCCTCCCAGTAGAGGTGGAAGTATTTCGCTTGATCGCCGCAGCGCAGGACGATGCCCCGCTGCTGTTCCAGGTCTCCTCCCCACAGTATAGGGCTGACCAGGGGCTCCACGTTGGGCATACTGTCCGGGTCCACTACAAAGTAGACGGTGACGTCCTCTCCCTCGTCATAGGCCACGGGCAGGAGGGTGTCGTGCCAGTAGTCCTTCCGGCGGGCACCGTACACCTCCACCGCCTCCCGGGGCAGCTCCGCTCCTGGAAGGTTGTCCAACACCGCCATTTCCTTCTCGGTGGGGCTGTAATTCTCATAAAACCAGTCACTGGTTTGCCCGATGTATTTCATCAGTCCGGCATCCAGCTCCACCGTGGTCCAGCCCTCCGGGGTCTGGGACAGGCCGGCGGGCCCCTCCTGGCCAACCGACATGGAGGCAGAGGAGGCCGGGTCGGTGACGGCGGAGGACTCCGGAGACTCCGCTTCGACCATCTGGCAGGACACCAGATTGCCGCACAGCAGGCAGACCGCAGACACCAGAGCAATCAAAATCACCGGGGGCCGCTTCTTGGGGCCGGACATAATAGCTTCTATCCGCATCTGGGTCTCCTTCGCTGAGCGGGACAGGGCGGTGGAAAAGGGGGTGTTCGGCATGGAGTTGTTCATGGCAATTTCCTTTCTGTATCTGACTTCAAAACGTCATGGTTCTTTCTTCTGTAATCTGGCCACCGCATCCAAAATGGTCTGTCCATAGGTGGCGTACAGCTCAGGGGGCAGGCGGCGCAGGGCATCCTCATCGCAGGCCAGCTCTGTATCCCGCTCCACCAGCCGCACCATATACCATACAAAGGGGTTGAACCAGTGGAGGGCGTTGACCCACATGGCCAGTGTCTTGAGCCAGATATCCCGACGGCGGTAGTGGGTCAGTTCGTGGAGCAGCGACAGTCCCAGCGCCTCTCCAGTGGTGGTCCCACGGGGCAGCAGGAGGGAGGTCTGAAGCAGGCCGGCCAGCATCGGCACCTTCAGCCCTTCACATACCAGCAAATGGGGCCGCTTATCCAGTCCCAGCTGGTCCTCCAGCTGATTAAAGGCTTGAACCGCTGTTCCATCGGTGACAGGGGTGGACCACCGGCGCAGATAGGACAGGAAGCGCACGTGGGCCCGAATGTCCCAGAGCAGCACCGCCAATGCTCCCACCAGCCACATCCCCAATACCGCCTGGGACAGCGACAGGGAAGGTTCCTCCTCTCGGGAAACCGGCTCGAAAGGCTCCAGCGCAGAAGTACCGGCACTCCCTGCGGGGAGGGTATCCGGCTCGTTTTGCTCCCCTCCCGAGGGAGTGGGGAGGACAGGCGAATGTTTTTCTGGG
>CAMWBA010000095.1 GCA_947172355.1 uncultured Bacillota bacterium | reverse complement strand
GGGGTGCAGGGGCAAGGCCCCTGCTGGGTCCAGGGCAAAGCCCTGGCGGGTTTGGGCGGAGCCCGCCCCCCCCCCCTACCACAAAAAACGCCCCGAAGGGGGACGTTCGGATACATTTAATGGAAATGAGGGCGCGATGCGCCCTTTTTGATTGGCCCGGCTCCTGTTGGGATGGGAGAATTTGGCGGTCCGGCGGAGAAAGGTTTGGTAAAACACACAAAAAGCAAAACTATATTTTATGCACAAAATCGAATTGACAGCGTCGTATTTTTTTGCTAACATGTATATTAACCGGTAAACAAAACCGGTTTCTTCCCTGGTTCGACCTCTACCCGCTCAAATTCCTTGGTAAGATGGACGTCAGGAGGGACTATGGAAAAGAAAGCGACGATTACCGATGTGGCCAGAGAGGTGGGGGTATCCAAAACCACCATCTCCCGATACTTAAACGGCAGCTTTGAGTTCATGTCCGACAAGACCAGACAGAGAATCGAAGCGGTCATCAAAGAACTGAACTATGTGCCCAACAGCGTGGCACGCACCCTAAAGTCTAAGCGGAGTATGCTGATCGGCGTTGTGGTCAACACCCTTCGCTATCAGGTGGCCGCTCAGACGGTAACCGGCATCCACGGTGTATGTACTAAGAATGGCTATGGTACGGTGGTCTGCTGCAGCGACGACGACCCGGACAAGGAACTTCAAGGGATTCAGCTCTGCCTAAACCAGCAGGTGGACGGGCTGATTATCATCCCCTGTTTGGAGTCCCCCCAGCGGTATCTGGAGCTGTGCCAGCAGGGGATTCCAGTGGTGCTGTGCACCCGGCGGATCCAGGATTGGCCCTATGGCTGCGTCTATGTGCGCCACGACGAGCTGATTACCTCTATGCTGGTCCATCTGAAAGAACAGGGGTTTGAAAAGGTCCGGTTTTTGCAGGATGTGAATAATTTTCACAAAAATGCTATGGCTGACGCCTTTCAAAAAGGGGCGGAGTACCTCTTCTCTATGCCGCCGGAGGAGTCGGTGGTCTTGATCGGCCGGGAGGGCTCCCTGGTGCCCGAGGCGCTGGAACAGTTTCTGTTGGAGTACCCCGGCCGGCGGAAAGCGGTATGCGCCGTGAATACCCACACCCTCTTCCTGGTTTTGAAGGAGCTGGAACGGCGCCAAATCCAAATCCCCTGGGACTTGGGGGTCTGCGGCTACGACGCCCAGGGGTGGTCGGAACTGGTCTATCCCGGCATCTCCTCCATCCGTCAGCCCATGGATCAAATCGGCATTACCGCGGGGGAAAAGATGATCCGCTGTCTCCAAGAGGGCGGAATGAGTCAGGGCCATACCGCTTTGGAGGGCACCTTGGCCTTCCGGCGCTCCACCCGGCAGTCCGACCCATAACAAGTGCGTCCTCCTTGCGTCAACCGGAAGCATCCGCAAGGCCGCAGGCGGCCTTGCGGGGCATGGCCTCACGCTCCTCTCTCCAGGAAACAATTAGGATGGGATTCCATCCTTCTCTTTTTCCGGTTTAGTTTACCGGTAAACGGAAACGGTAAACTAATTGCTCCCCCTCACTTCGTTGGTACAGGGAATGATCCTTCCCTTTTAAGCCAAAATACAAATTTGGAGGAATCGAAATGAAAAAGTTGATCCGTATGCTCCTTTCCGCCGCCATGGTTCTGAGCCTGGCCGCCTGTGGAACCAACACCACCCCGTCCAACTCCGGCGGCGCAGCCAGCGGCACCCCCGGCAACTCCAGCGCCGGAGCTCAGACCGGCAGCGACTGGCCCACCAAGACCATCACCCTTCTGTGCGGCTACTCCGCCGGCGGCTCCTCCGACCTGGGCTGCCGTTATCTGGCCGAGGCACTGAAAGAGGATTTGGGGGTTCCTGTGATTGTGGAGAACGTCCCTGGCTCCGGCAGCTGGCTGGCCTGGAACCAACTGCTGCAAAACACCGACCCCGACGGCTACACCTTCGCCCTGGTGAATCTGTCCGCCCTCTTCGGCCACTATGACGAGACCAACCCCCGGGAAACCACCATTGACGACTTTGAGCTGCTGGCCAACCACGTGATGGACTACCAGGTGTTGGCCATCCGCAGCAATGAGACCCGCTTCAGCGACTACGCCTCCCTGGTGGAGTACGCCAAGACCAATCCTCTGGTGCTGGCCTCCGCCACCTCCAGCATCACCAGCGGCGACGCCACTGTGGCCAAAATGCTGGAGCAGGACCACGGCTGCCAGCTGACCGTCATCCCGGTGGACGGCGCCAGCGACGCCACTACCATGTTCCTGGCCGGCGAGACCGATATCCTGTCCGCCAATGTGGGCGACGTGATGGACGCGGAGGACAACGGCTATAAGCCCATCGTTATCTTTGCCCCCGAGCGCTCTGAGTACCTGCCCGACGTGCCCACCTCCAAGGAGACCGGCGTGGACGAGTATGTCTCCTTCTCCGCCCGCGGCTACGCCTATATGCCCGGCGTGGACCCCGCCATTGTGGCCCGGATGCAGGAAGCACTGACCAAAGCCTTTGAAAATGAGGACTATCAGAAGAACATGTCCGCCATGGGCGCTCAGCTGGAGCTGTACACCGGCGACGAGTACAAACAGCTGCTCAACGACCAGCTGGATACCCGCCTGCGCCTGTGGGGTGTCTCGAAGTAAGGACCTGTATGCACAACCGGGGGATGGAAGATGGGGGGCTTCACCGGACTAAGAACGGTTTTTCTGCAATCCTGGCGGATTGCAAGAGAACTTGACGCCGTACGGTGGGAAAAAGACCGCCCAGTCAGCGTTCCAAGGTTGTGAACACAGGGGCAAACAATACCGCTGACCAAGGGCGCCGGACAGAACGTCCGGCGTCCCCAAAGAAAGGAGCACCTGCGTGGAAAAGAAGCGAATCCATCAAGATGTCTTTGTGGGCTTTTTCTGTCTGGCCTTGTGTCTGCTGATCTATGTGCTGAACAACGGCCTGCCCGCCGATGCGGCCATGATGCCCAAGCTGCTGGACGGGCTGCTGGTTGTTCTGTCCGTCCTTATCATCTACCACGGTCTGCGCAAAAGCAGGCTGTCCGCCGAAGGGCAGGGCAAGAGCCTGACCTGGGACGACTGGAAGATTCCCGTAATCACCTGGGGGCTGGTTGTAGTCTATGTCGGTCTGTTCTACCTGATCGGCTATCTGCCCGCCACCGGAATTATGCTCGTCTTGCTGATGCGCTTTATGAAGCGCACCTCCTGGCCGGTGATTCTGGGCATTGACGTGGTATATCTGCTCATTATGTACTTTGTCTTTGCCAAAATGCTCAATGTAAACATCGACAACCTGGGCGCACTGGGCCGGCTGCTGTAACACGGAGAAAGGAGAGAACATATGCTTGCAAATATTATGGTCGGGTTTCAATCCCTTCTCAGCATTGATGTCCTGATCGCCCTGGTGGCCGGTACGGCCGGGGGGATGGTCATCGGCGCGCTGCCCGGTTTTTCGGCGGCTATGGGCGTGTCCCTGCTGATCCCCATTACCTATGGCATGAGCCCCATCGCCGCGCTCACCATGCTCACCGCCATGTACACCTCCGCCATCTATGGCGGCTCCATCACCGCTATCCTCTGCCATACACCGGGCACTCCCGCCTCCGCAGCCACCGCCATCGACGGCTATCAGCTGACCAAACAGGGCCGCGGCATGGAGGCCATGGGTGTGGCTACCTTGGGCTCCGCCGTGGGCGGCACGGTGAGCGCCATCGCCATGCTGCTCATTGCCCCCGCTCTGGGTGCGTTCTCCCTGAAGTTCTCGGTGCTGGAGTATTTCCTGCTGTCTGTATTCGGTCTGACCGTCATCGCCAGCCTGGCTGGGGACTCGGTGATCAAGGGACTGTTCTCCGGCGTGCTGGGGCTGGTGCTGGGCTGTATCGGCCTGGACGCTATCACCGGCTATCCCCGGATGACCTTGGGGGTGATCCAGCTGGAGGACGGCATCAACTTTGTCCCCGCCCTCATCGGCCTGTTCTCCATCTCTCAGGTGATGACCCTGGCCTATGACGTCTACCACGGCAAGAAGGGCTCGGTCATTGAGGACGAGGAAAACCTGAAGCACAGCCGTGCCCTGCCCCCCTTCTCGGAACTGAAAACCCTCTTCCCCACCATGGCCCGCTGCTCCATTGTGGGCACCGTTGTGGGCATCGTCCCCGCTGCGGGGGCAGGCGTCTCCTCCTGGATTTGCTACTCCATGGGCAAACGGTTCTCCAAGCACCCAGAGAAATTCGGCCACGGCGCGCTGGAGGGTGTGGCCTCCTGCGAGACGGGCAACAACGCCGCCACCGGCGGCGCCCTGATTCCTCTGATTACCCTGGGCCTGCCCGGCTCCACCGTGGCGGCCATTTTGCTGGGCGGCATGATGATCCATGGCCTCACCCCCGGCGCGGCCATGTTCACCAAAAATGCCTCCACCACCTATGCCATTATGATTGGCTTTATGCTGGCCAACATCCTGATGGGTATGATCGGCCTGTTTGCCGCCCGGTATATCGCCCGGGTCAGCTCCGTTCCCATGGGCTATCTGGGACCTGTGATCGTCGCCCTGTGCTGCATCGGCACCTTTGCCATCCGCAACAACATGTTCGATGTGGGGGTAATGCTGGTCTTTGGCCTGCTGGGCTTTGTGCTGAAGAAATTCGGCTTCTCTGCGCCCCCCATGATTCTTGGTATGGTGCTCAGCGAGATCTGTGAAAACAATTGGCGCCGGGCCGTCATCTTGGCCAACGCCAAGGGCGGGATGCTCAGCTACTTCCTGGGCCGCCCCATCGCCATCGTGCTGGCGCTGCTTATCGTCGCCTCTTTGTTCTCCCCCGTCCTGATGAACTTTGTGAACAAAAAGGCCCATGCCATTGAAAAGCAGCAGTAATCCATTGAGGTGAAAGACATGAAGAAAATTCTACTGTATGGCAACTTCAGCGAAAATATGCGCGGTGCGCTGAAGGCCAAGTGCCCCCAGGGATTCCAGGTGGAGCATCAGCCGGTGGGATGCGAGCTGGCCCTCCTGGCCGACGCCGACTACATCATCAACCGGGGGGGACAGGTGGACGCCGCCGTCATTCAGGCCGCCCGGAACACCAAGCTGATTCAGAAGTGGGGGGTGGGCTACGACAAGATTGACGTCAAAACCGCCGGCGAGCGGGGAATCCCCGTGGCCATCTGTGTGGGAGGCAACGCTATGCCGGTGGCCGAGCTGGCCGTTACCCTGATGCTGGATGTTCTGCGCAGCGTGGTGCCTATGTCCGCCTGTCTGAAGCAGGGGGACTGGTCCCGGGACCGCTTCTCCGCCAAAGCCTATCTGCTCCACGGGAAAACGGTGGGACTGGTGGGCATCGGCAACATCGCCAAGAAGGTGGCCGCCATCGTCCGGGGCGGGTTCGGCTGTCCGGTGCTGTACTACGACGTATTCCGCCTGACCCCGGAGCAGGAACAGGAGCTGGGCGTGTCCTACGCCGGGCTGGAGGAGCTGATGGCTCAGTCCGATATTGTCAGCATCCATGTGCCCCTGCTGGACTCCACCGCTGGCATGATTAACCGCACCAATCTGTCCCGGATGAAACCCACCGCCTGCATCATCAATACCTCCCGCGGGGGGGTCATTCACGAGCCGGACCTGATTGACGCCCTCCAGAACAACCGGATTCTGGGCGCCGGGCTGGATACCTTCGCGGTGGAACCCCTGCCCGCCGACTCCCCCCTGCTGTCTATGGAGCAGGTGGTCACCACCCCCCACTGCGGCGGAAACACGGTGGACAACGACATCAATATGGCCGCCATCTGTATGGACAACATCGCCCAGTACGACGCCGCCCGGGATCCCGCCATGCGGGCCATCGTCAACCGGGAGTACTTAAAATAATATTAGGTTTGAAAAGAGAGGTTGTATCAGAATGATTACCATTGGCAATCGAATTTTTACCCAGGTGGAACGGCCCGACCCCAAGATCGTGGAGATGTTCCGGGGCCTTCCCTCCAGCAACATCAACGACGAGATGAACCGCCTATACTGCATGCATGACTATATCCGCCTGCTCAACCCCGGCAAAGCCAAACAGCTCCTGGGGACGGCGATCACCGTGAAAGCCCCGCTGGGCGACAACCTGTTCTTCCACCAGGCCCTGGACATGGCCCAGCCCGGCGACATCATCGTGGTGGACGGGGCCAGCGGCTGCAATCGCTCCCTGGCCGGGGAGATTATGATGCGCTTTGCCCAGAAGAAAGGGCTGGCCGGTATCGTGGCGGACGGCTGCCTGCGGGACCTAGACGGCATTGAACTGCTGGAGATGCCCGTCTACGCCAAGGGGATCACCCCCCAGGGCCCCTGGAAGTTCGGCCCTGGCGAGGTCAATGTCCCCATCGCCTGCGGCGGGCAGGTGGTGTTCCCCGGCGATATCCTGGTGGGCGACAAGGACGGCATTGTGGTGGTCCGCCGCCAGGACGCCGCCGCCGTCGCCGAGGTCGCCCAGAAGAAAAAGGCCTCCGAGGACAAGACCTTCGACCTGATGGAACACGACTTGACTGCGTATTCGGAAAAACACGTGCAGACCACCGCCCAGCGTATGGAGGGAAAGAAGGTCTCCACCTTCGGCAGTTACGCCGATTTGTACTCGGTGTAAGCGCCGGCCGCGCTAAAAGGTCCAACAGCTGCTATGAAAAACAGCGGGTATCCAGAAGAAAGCTGGATACCCGCTGTCTTTTTCCGTCTGCATTTCCATGGAAAATACACCTTATCGAACAATAATATTTTCCGAGATCTCGCTCAGCGCTTGGGCAGCCTCCATGTCAAACCGGCCGCTGCGGGCCAGGTCGGACAGGGAGATCATTCCTACCAGCCTGCCCTCCTCTACCACCGGCAGGCGGCGCACCTGGTGCAAGGCCATGAGTCGGGTGGCCTCCCGGCAGTCATCCCCAGGGGCAACGGTGGCACAGGAGCGGGTCATAATATCCCGCACCGGAGTCTGAGCTGGGTCCTCCTCGGCGGCTACGCACCGCAGTACAATGTCACGGTCGGTGACCACCCCCCGCAGGCGGCGGTCCGGCCCGCATACCGGCAGCGCCCCCACATTGTGCCGGCTGATGAGCCGGGCGGCCAACGCCGCCGTGGATGTGGGCTCCACCGTTACTGCGCTGGGGTTCATTAAGTCCTTCACCTGCACGATAACCACCCTTTCGGTGCTGATTGGTTTGTTGCCAGTTTAACCAAAAAAGCGGTGTTTCATACATAAGCCCTTGTTTGAACCATGGCTGCATGACCAGCCGATTTTTTCGTTCGAGGAAGCCGGTCGGCCCCGGGAATGCTGGGGGTATTTCCAGAAAGTCCGGCAAAGTGCGGCGGAAAAAGCTCCGCGGATCGGCATGCCGGCAAGCTTTAAGCCGGCCCTTCCCTATTTCGTTTTCAACCACCTTTGCATTACATTGAGGAAAAATGATGCAGCATCCAGGTTACATGGGGTAAATCTGATGTAACCTGGAGGTTACATCAGGAAACATGGATGTAAACAAAGGGTTACATCCCCCAAGATGCGGCGGCGAAACGCCTCCGCTGCGTTTCAAGTGATTTGGCCATGCCGCCCCAGCCACGCCGCGTACTCCGCCGCCGGGCTCACCCGGCCCACGGCGGACAGGGAGGCGCATTCCATCCGGAACAGCTCCCCCGCCAGATCCCAGAGCTGTTCCCGGGTGACAGCGCTGTATTCGTCGAGAAGCTCTTGGGTCTCCTTCACCCGGCCATAGAGTAGCGCCGAGGCCCCCATCTGCCCCATCCGGGCCTGGACGGACTCATTTCCCATAAGCAGATTGGCTTTTGCCTGCTCCCGTACCCGGTCCACCTCCTCCTGGGTGGGGCCGTACTCCGCCAGCTCCAGCACCACCTGCCGGGCGGTCTCCAGCGCCCGGCGCTCTTGGTCCGGGCTGACGGCGGCGTAGATCCCCAGCAGGCCGGTATCGGCGTGGTCGGCCACATAGGAGTAGACGGTGTAACACAGCCCCCGCTCCTCCCGCAACTCCTGAAACAGCCGGGAGGAACAGCCGCCCCCCAGCAGAGCGCTGAACAGCAGGACCTGTGCCCGGCGGGGGTCCAGATAGGCGGGGGCGGGAAAGGCCAGAATCAGGTGATTTTGCTCAATGGCCTTGCGCTTGACGGTAACGGCGGGCCGATAGGCGGCGGGACGGGACTTCGGGGCCGGTCCGCCGGGCAGCGAGGCCAGCAGCTCCTTTAACCGCTCCCTCTGCCCCTGGGTAAAGCTCCCCGCCAGCGCAGCCACCAGCACCCCGGCATGGTAGTGCTTCCGGTGCCACGCCCGGAGCCAATCCCCGTCCATCCCCGCCAGGGTGGACTCCTTTCCCAGAACAGGCCGCGCCAAGGGCGTCCCCTTGTAGACTGCGGCGGACAGCCGCTCCGACACCAGGTCCTCCGGCGTGTCCTCATACATGCCGATCTCCTCCAGAATGACCCCCCGCTCCATCTGTGCGTCCTGCGGGTCGAAGTTGGAGTGAAAGAGCATATCGGACAGCAGATCCAGCCCCTGATCCAAGTGCTGGTCCAGGGTGCGGACATGAAAGCAGGTGTGTTCTTTGGTGGTGTAGGCGTTCAGCTGCCCGCCGATGGCATCGGCGTCCCGGGCCAGCTGGGCTGCGGTGCGGCGCTTTGTCCCCTTGAAGAGCATGTGTTCCAGAAAGTGGGCCGCACCATTTTCCTTGGCGCTCTCATGGCGGGAGCCCACCCCTACATAAAAGCCCAGAGCCGCCGACCGGACGCCGGGGACCTCCTGGGTCAGCAGCCGGGCGCCGTTGGGCAGGATTGTCTGTTGATACATAAATGCCTCCTGTTTCGCCAGGGCCTGTTTGAACCTTGTCAACACACTCAATCAACGGATCTTTTTCTGCCATACTTTTCCGATTTTCCTCGCAATACATCCAGTATTCCTGCGTCAAACCGGCTTCGTCTGGCGGAAAAATCTCTCGCTGCTGGTCCTATTGCCATGTTTCAAACAAGACCTGATCAAAATCCTTTCGACCTGCGGTGAAGATTGTATGTGATGTTCAGTATAACACAAAAAGCCGGACGGGAACACACTCAAAAACAGGCAGCCGGCTGAACACTGCCGGCTGCCTTGCTCCATATGGCTGGAACGCTGCGCTACGAGGGGTTCTTCTGGAAAAATGTGTCGACCTCCTGTTTGATCTCCACCGGTTTTGTGGTCTTCAGCAGATAGCCCGCCGGCTTGAGCGGCATTACCTGTATCATGGTTTCGGTGTCTCGCCGCCCGGTGAGGAAGATTACCGGAATATCCGCAAAGTCCTCCTCCGACCGGATCATTTCAAGGGTCTGCTGGCCGTTGCACACCGGCATCTCATAGTCCAGCAAAATCAGGTCCGGCTTGTTCAGGGTGATGGTCCGGATGGCGGCCACACCCGACTCCGCCAGGGCCACTTCATAGTCCTTCTCCAGCAGCTGCTTGATGCTCTGGCGGACGGTCATAGAGTCGTCTACCACCAGCACCTTTTTCCGGTGGGCCGCCTCGTCACGGGCCTGCTGCTGCTCCCGCTTCTTTAAGTACTCCTCCACCTCGGACATGGCATTCTGGTGCTGGATGGGGGTGCCCCCCCCTTTCTCCTGAAGGTGGGGCGCGATGACACAGTAAGCAAAATAGCCCGCGCCCCCCGTGTTGAACAGCAAACTGACCTGGGGCTTTTTCCACTCGAATACTTTGCGGAACTGCTCATAGGACAGCAGATTTTCCTCCTGAAGCTGGTAGATCTTGCCGGTGGGGAAATGTTCCATCACCCGGCCGACAAACTGCTGCGCCGTGTATCGGGCGGCGTTAACCAGCATGGCGTCCATCTTGTTGGTCTGAATGCCCATGATCTTGCCCACCGTGTTAAGCAGCAGCTTCTCCTCAAAGACCATGATGATCTCCTGCTTCTCCTCCTCCTGGCCCGCCCCATAGATCAGGCGGTAGTAGATGCCCCGGCCAAATTTCTCGCCGCCGTAGACATCGCTGATAACCTGGGACTCCAGCCGGAACATATCAAACACCAGCTGGACAATCACCTGCTTTATGGCCTGTAGCTCCTCCTCTGGCAGCAGATGCTCCCAGACCGGCAGCTGTTTGCCTGTGATGGCCTGATCCTCTGACAGGGTATGTCCAATCAGCCAGCCGGCACACACGCCCAGAAAGTGCTCTACCGAGTCCGGTGCGTAGTCTGTACGCTCCAGCTCCTGGGCCAGCGCGGGCAGGACATTCTCCTGAAATCCCCTGTGGGTGCGCTGGTGCTCCTTTAAACCCGCATAGCCGATGGAGGCCATATACGCTTCCTCATCGGCAAAGTGCTTCAGCGCATGGCCCCGAAAATACTTAATGCCCTCCTGGCAGGTCCACTGGCGGTCCTTCTCCTCCTCGCGGAAGCGGAACAGTTTGTTGATGATCCGAAACAGGCGCTGGTGCTCCTGGTCGATTTCTTCCACGCCGATATTATACTCGTCCCGCCACTCAAATCTTCCGTCCATACGGCATCCTCCTTTTTGTCAAGCAGCTTGAAACAAAGCAAAATTGTCTTTTCATCTCTCCTGGGAGTTCTTTGAAATCGTCTCAATTATATCCAATACACCGAAAAACTGCAAGGGGTTTTTGAAGAAATTCCGCCCCTTGTTTGTCCGGGCAGCCGTTTCCCGGCCTCTCTCCACGCGCCCAGGCGGACACGGTGCAGGGAGGATTTGGGGCCGCGGCGCAGGAAATCGGACTCATATTTCCACCGCCTGTCCCATAGCATAGAGGCAGGAAAGGGGGCACAGCTATGCTGCGAAAGGACCATACGGCGGACGGCGGGGCCCGCCGCCGGATTAGTACCGCGCTGATTTTGACGGTGATTTTATTCTTCCTCCCCGTTTTGGCAATACGGGGGGAACCGGTCTATCACAGACCGGACACCGGGGAGCTGTCCGGCGGGGACGGAGTTCTCCCCATCCCGCCCTCCGCCGCTCCCACAGGGGGGCGGGACCGGGGAAAGGCGGTGCGTCTCCAGAC
>CAMWBA010000094.1 GCA_947172355.1 uncultured Bacillota bacterium | reverse complement strand
CGGTAGGTGTCCTCGGAGAAGTCCTGGTGGCCTGGGGTGTCCAGGATATTGATGCAGAAGCCCTCATACTGAAACTGCATCACCGAGGAGGTGACAGAGATGCCCCGCTGCTTTTCAATCTCCATCCAGTCGGAGGTGGCGGCCCGGGTGTTTTTCTTGCCCTTGACCTGCCCCGCCTGGGCAATGGCTCCGCCGTAGAGCAGGAACTTTTCGGTGAGGGTGGTCTTGCCCGCGTCCGGGTGGGAGATGATGGCAAAGGTGCGCCGGCGCTTAATTTCTGCTTCGTAGTTGGACAAAAGGGTCCACTCCCTTACAGTAATTTCGTATTTGGCAAGCTATTGTACCATAATTTGGCCGGGACAGCAAGAGAAAATGTAGGCCCCCGGAGCACGCCGAAGCGGTTCCGGGGGCGGTGGGTTAAAAGTCCATGCTGTCGGCCAGGTGGTCCACCATGTCGTTGACCCGCTTGGCGGCCCGATGGGCGGCCCGCTTTACCTGCCGGCTGGACGGGGCCATAACCGCCCCGAGGGCGGCGCCGGCCATCATGCCGGCGGTCATGCCCAAAAGAAAGTTTCCGGTTCCGCAGCTGTTGTGTTGCATTGGGATTTCCTCCTTTTTCAGTTCCAGATCCAGGTTCTTTTGCCGCGCACCGGCGGGTATGCCGGTGAACGCACTCTTATTCTTCCCCGAAATCGGGAAAAAACTTGTTGCTAAATCCTGCCCGTTCCGCTATAATTTTAAATTAGAATAGTATGCGCAGTCCGAATAGGAGGCACTGGGAAGACTGCGGGAACCAAACGACCGAAGGAGAAATCTATGAAGCTGTTGATCAAAAACGGGCGGGTCATCCATCCGGTAACCAGCACAGTGCTGCTCCAGGATATTCTGGCCGAAGACGGCCGGATCAGCCTGCTGGAGCACGGCCTGACCGTCCAGGCGGACCAGACCATCGACGCATCCGGCTTGGCGGTGGCGCCCGGCCTGGTGGATATGCACGTCCACTTCCGGGATCCGGGGCTGACCTATAAAGAGGACGTCCTCACCGGCTGTGCCGCCGCCGCCCGAGGGGGGGTGACCTCGGTGGCCTGCATGGCCAACACCAGCCCGGCGGTGGACAAGCCGGAGCAGGTGAAGTATGTGCTGGAGCGGGCGAAGCTGGCCAACGGAGTAGGGGTCTATCCCGTCGCGGCTTTGTCCAAGGGGCTTCAGGGGGAGGAACCCACCGATGCCGAGGCGCTCCGGCGGGCGGGGGCCATCGCCCTGTCTGACGACGGAAACACGGTGGACAACGCCAACCTGATGCGGGACGCCCTCATCCTGGCCAACCGGCTGGACATGCCCATCCTGTGCCACTGTGAAGACACCTCCATGGTGGCGGGCCGGGCGGTGAACGAGGGCAGCGTCTCCCGCCAGCTGTGGCTGGAGGGCCGGCCCGCCATCGCGGAGGAGATCATGGTCATGCGGGACGCCATGCTGGCCGAGGAGACGGGCTCCAAGGTCCACATCTGCCATGTGACCACCGCCCGGAGCGTAGATATCATCCGGAAGATGAAAAAGAAGGGGGTGCCCATCACCTGCGAGACCTGTCCCCACTACTTCACACTCACCGAGGACGAGGTGCTCAGGCAGGGGGCGCTGGCCCGGGTTAACCCGCCCCTGCGCACGAAGGCGGATGTCCACGGCATCATCGCCGGACTGAAGGACGGCACCATTGACGCCATCGCCTCCGACCATGCGCCCCACTCGGTGGAGGAGAAGTCCCGGCCTCTGGCCCGGGCGCCCAGCGGCATGATTGGGCTGGAGACCAGCCTGGCCATCACGCTGACCCAGCTGTACCACACGAAAAAGCTGGATTTGCCCGGGGTGATCCGCCGTATGTCCACCAACCCCGCCGATATTCTCCATATCTCCCGGGGCCGGATGTCGCTGAGTGCGGTGGCCGACCTGGTGATCTTCGACCCGGACGAGGCGTGGACCATCGACCCGGAGCGGTTCGCCTCCAAGGCCCGGAACACCCCTTTTGCCGGCTGGAAGGTGAAGGGCCGGGTAAAATACACCATCGCCAAGGGCCGGGTCATTCACCGGGACGAGGCATAACAGCCGCCGGCGGCAGAGTAAACCAGCGCGTCTGAACAGAAAAAACGATAGAGAGGAAATCAAAGAGTATGTCAATGGATGTTTTACAGGACAAGATCCGCGCCATGAAGAACCCCACCGTCGCCGGGCTGGATGCCCGCATTGAATATGTGCCGGAGCACATCCGCAAAGCCGCCTACGAGCAGTACGGCGTGGGACTGGAGGGGGCTGTGGAGGCCATCTGGCAGTTCAACGTGGGTCTGATCGACGCGCTGTACGATATCGTCCCCTCGGTCAAGCCCCAGACCGCCTACTATGAGAATATGGGCTGGCGGGGGATGGAGATGCTGGAAAGGACCATCGCTTACGCCAAGAGCAAGGGGCTCTATGTCATTGCCGACATCAAGCGGGGGGACATCGGCACCACTGCCGCGGCCTACTCCGAGGGCTGGCTCACCGGGGCAAAGATTGAAGGCCAGGTCTTCCGCTCCTTCGACCCCGACTGCATCACCATCAGCGGATACATGGGTTCCGACTCCATCAAGCCCTTCCTGGATGCGGCCATGTCCGAGGACAAGTGCATCTTTGTGCTGGTCAAGACCTCCAACCCCGGCTCCGGCGAGCTTCAGGATATTGTGGCCGGCGACCGGCAGGTCTATGAGGTCATCGGCGACTTGAACGAGCGGGTAGCCGCCGGCACTGAGGGCAAGTACGGCTATAATATGGCCGGGGCGGTGGTGGGAGCCACCTACCCCTCCGACATACGGGCTCTGCGCAGGCGGCTGGAGAAGACCTTCTTCCTGGTCCCCGGCTACGGCGCCCAGGGCGGCACCGCCGAGGACGTCCACTACGCCTTTGACAAGTACGGCCATGGTGCCATCGTCAACTCCTCCCGGGGCATCATGTGCGCCTGGAAGAAGACCGGAAAGGACGGTCTGGACTTTGCCCAGGCTGCCCGAGACGCCGCCATTGCCATGCGGGAGGATATCAAGCAGTTTGTGACCATCGTTTAAGGGAACTCTGGCTTTATATTCCCGCTCCAGCGGGAAGGAAAGGAGTGCTTATGGCTGAGGTTTGTGCGTTCTGCGGAACGGAATTGAAGCGTTTTGGAAAAGACACGCTGGTGTGCGCCAGCATCACCCAGACGGTTTGCAAGGACTGCTGGACCAGATACAGGGACGCCACCCAGATCGAGCGGTGCCGGGACATCCTAAAGCATAGCTGGGCCAAGGAACCGGAACAGATCCGCACCTTTTTAGAGGAACGGGAGCAGGAAAAGGCCAGAGAACAGGCGAAGGCGGAAAAGCTGGGCCGGCTGATGAAATGCTGCGGCCAGCCCATGACCCCCCTGGGAATGTCGGAGTTCCAGTTGGGCCGGACCAGTTGGATTTTTGGCGATTGGCCCAATCTGTTAGCCGGCGCCATGGAGCTGGCCCTGTTCCGCTGTGAATGCTGCGGACAGATCAAGTTTATGGACCCCAAGTTTATGAAGAGAAAGTTGGAAGAGCCATGACCACCATCTATCTCATCCGCCACGCCGAGGCGGAGGGCAACCTGTACCGCCGGATTCACGGCTGGTACGACTCGCTGATCACCGAAAACGGCTGCCGCCAGATCAAGGCCCTGGAGGCGCGGTTCCGGGACATCCCGGTGGACGCGGTGTACTCCAGCGACCGGTTCCGGACGCGCACCACCGCCCGGGCGGTCTACCGCCCCAAAAATCTCCCCCTGCGTACCTGCCCCGGGCTGCGGGAGCTGAACCTGGGGGCGTGGGAGGACCGGAGCTTTGGGAACGCGCGCCGCGGCTGTCCCCACGAGCTGGACCTGTTCAACCGCACCGACCCGGCCTGGGAGGTGGAGGGCGGGGAGCGCTTTTCCCAGCTGGGGGACCGGGTGTATGCGGCGGTGCTCCGCCTGGCGGAGAGGCACCCCGGCCAGACGCTTGCCCTGTTCAGCCACGGCATGGCCATCCGGCAGTTTTTGGGGAAGGTGAACCATATCCCGCCGGAGGAGTGGCACGCCATGCCCCACGGGGACAACACGGCGGTGTCCTGCCTCACCTTCGATGGGGAGCGGTTCCAAATCCAGTTCGAGATGGACAACACCCACCTGCCGGAAGAAATTTCCACCCTGGCCCGCCAGTCCTGGTGGCGGAAGGACAAGAGCAAGGCGGCGGACGTGAATCGGTGGAGCGAGATCCCCATCCGCTCATGGGACAAGGACCAGGCGCTGTATCTGGAGCTGAGGCGGGAGCTCTGCCCCGGCACGGAGGACGCGCTTCTTCTGGCAGAGGCGGAGGATCTGTGGAAAGGGCACAGCATGTGGAACCTCAATATCTTCCACGCGGGGGAGCGGCCCATGGGTGTGATCCTGTATGACGGCCGCCGCAATACGAAGAACGTGGGATACATCAAATTTCTGTCCATTCTCCCGGAGTACCGGGGCAAGGGCCTGGGCGTCCAGCTCATCGGCAGCGCGGTCTCCCTGCACCGCAACAGCGGCCGGGACCGTCTGCGCCTGCACTGTCCCCGGGACAACGACCGGGCCAGGCGCTTCTTCCAAAAGTACGGCTTTGTGAAGCTCCGCGAGGAGCCGGAGGGGGACCTGCTGGAGAAGTACATAGGCTTTGCGGGCTGGTAAGGGTTACAGTCCCAGCTCCCAAGAGTGTCACAGAGACGGGCTGCTGCTTGGGCGTGTTGACATTTTTTAACAGGCCCTAGTCACCCCTTATGCTAACGTGCGGAATGAGATGGTTTATATTCCCGCCGCAAGAAGCGGCCCTCCGGAAGAGATGGGAGCTCTCCGGAGGGCCGCTTCTTGCGGGAAATAGGCTTTACCGTTCCTCCGCCGCAGGCGAAGGAGCCCCATCCATTGCGGATCCGTCCACAGGAGCCGTTGACGGATTTTGCGGGGACTGATATACTGGGAACAAACCAAAGGAAAAGGGGGCAGACCATGCCGTTTGACCGCGATTTGTTTCTTCCCGTCACGAGGGAGGATATGGCCCGCCGCGGGTGGGATTGTTATGATTTTCTGCTGATTACCGGCGACGCCTATGTCGACCATCCCTCCTTTGGCCCGGCCATCATCGGCCGGCTGCTGGAGGCGGAGGGATACCGGGTAGCCGTACTGGCCCAGCCGGACTGGAGGTCCGCGGAGTCCTTCGCCGCTCTGGGCCGTCCCCGGCTGGGGGTGCTCATTGGAGCGGGGAACATTGACTCCATGGTGGCCCACTACACCGCCGCCAAAAAGCGCCGCCATGACGACGCCTACTCCCCGGGCCGGAAGGCCGGCCTGCGGCCCGACCGGGCCACCATCGTCTATGCCAACCGGGTCCGGGAGGCGTATGGCGGCATCCCGGTTGTCATCGGCGGGCTGGAGGCCAGCCTGCGCCGCTTTGCCCACTACGACTATTGGGAGGACAAGGTGCGCCGGTCCATTCTCTTTGACGCCCAAGCGGATATCCTCACCTATGGCATGGGGGAGACGGCCACCTTGGAGATTGCCGCCCGGCTGGCCTCCGGGACGCCGGTGGAAGAGATCACCGATGTCCGGGGCACCTGCGTGGCGGGCAAGCACCCCGGCATATGCGCCTATCCCTGGGTGGAGGTGCCCTCCTTTGCGGAGGTGTCCGCCTCCAAAACCGCCTATGCCCGGGCCAACATGGTGGAGTACCAGGAGCACGATGCGGTGACCGGGAAAGGGATTCTCCAGCGGCACGGGGACCGGTTTTTGATTGTCAACCCGCCGGCCTTCCCGCTGACCACGGCGGAGCTGGACCGGGTGGCGGAGCTGCCCTATGTCCGTGAGCCCCACCCCATGTACGACGAGGCGGGCGGTGTTCCCGCCATTGAGGAGGTGCGCTTCTCGGTGACCCACAACCGGGGGTGTTTTGGGGCGTGCAATTTCTGTTCCCTGGCCTTCCACCAGGGGCGGACGGTCTCCTGCCGCAGCCACGAGAGCGTCATAAGGGAGGTGAGGGCCCTCACCCGGCACCCAGGCTTTAAGGGCTACATCCACGACGTGGGCGGGCCGTCGGCCACCTTCCGCCGTCCCTCCTGCCAAAAGCAGCTGAAAAGCGGGATGTGCCGGAACCGGGCCTGCCTGGCTCCGGAGCCCTGCCCCAACCTGGACGCCAGCCATACCGACTACATGATGCTCCTGCGGAAGCTGCGGGAGATTCCCAAGGTAAAAAAGGTGTTCATCCGCTCCGGCATCCGCTTTGACTATCTAATGAAGGACCCCAGCGGGGAGTTCTTCACCGACCTGGTTCAGCACCACATCTCCGGCCAGCTGAAGGTGGCCCCGGAGCACTGTGCCCCCCATGTGCTGGACTGCATGGGCAAGCCCCATATCGAGGTGTATGAGAAATTTAAGGAGAAATACTTCAAGCTCAACCGCCGCTATGGCAAGGAGCAGTACCTGGTGCCCTATCTCATCTCTTCCCACCCAGGCTGCACCCTGGCCGACGCAGTGCGGCTGGCGGAGTGGCTGAACAAACAGGGGCACATGCCCGAGCAGGTCCAGGACTTCTACCCCACCCCCGGCACGCTGGCCACCTGCATGTGGTACACCGGCCTGGACCCCCGGACCATGGAGCCGGTGTTTGTCCCCAAAACGCCTCACGACAAGGCCCTTCAGCGGGCGCTGATGCAGTGGAGAAAACCCCAAAACCGCAAGCTGGTGCTGGAGGCGCTGCACAAGGCGGGCCGGGAGGATTTGATTGGCTGGGGCAAACGCTGTCTGGTCAAGCCGGACCAGGGGGCGTCCAGAGAGGGGAGCCGGCCGGACGCTCCGCGGCCTCAGAACCGGGGAGAAAAAAAGAAGAGCGGAACCACCCGAACGGATTCCCGTATCCGGAGAGAGAACAAAGAGCCCCGTGTCAGAACCGCAAAGAAAGCGGGCTGGGCAAAGGCGAAAAAGAAAAAATAGGATGGGCATGTGCCCATCCTATTTGCGTTAATACCGCACTGCGCTGGAGTCCGGCTCCCAGCTGGGGGTGCCGGAGTAGGAGCCATTCCCCATGCCGGTGATGTCCCGGGCGGCGTCGCCGATGTCCCGGCCGATATCGCCGATGGCATCTCCGGTATCCCGGACAATATCCCGGGCGTCCTGCGTCAAGTCACGGGAGGCGGAGCTCCCGCGATAGACCTGCCCATTGGAATCGGCGGAGTACTGTCCGTCATAGAAATAGTTGCGGCCCTGGTTCATGGTGGTGTTGTAGCGCCGGCCAACCTGGCCGGCGGAGGCGCCGGAGCCGCTGCCGGAGGTGGTGCTGCCGGTGCTGGGATTTTTATCGGTGCTGCAAGCCGCCAGCGTCCCCGCCAGGGCGAGGGCCAGGACCAGAGCCGTGACGTTCTTTTTCATCGCTGTATCCTCCCGCTTTTTTCAAATACAAAAGTGGCATGGAGGTTCCATCCAGGCTCTAGTATGTGTCCAATGTGCCGCCGTCAATCCGGGAATGAACGGCAAATTGGTTTTTTTGACCTGGTTTGACGGGAAAAACCGGAAAAGATTTCCGCATTTTAGGAAAAAACTTTTGCATAACCCTTGCAATCCCACAAAGGATGTGCTATAGTATATCCAGAATGATGGTAGTGTAGTGAGAGTGGGGTCGCGGCTCCGCTCTTTTTGATTGAAAAGAAGCGCCGAGCTGTCGCGAACAGCGCGGATGGACCGGAGCGAGGAATACAAACCAAGGGCCGCGGAGCAAGCCATACAAAGAAACCAAGATAACGAATGATTTCATACCGTTTGCCTGCGGCAGACTGCCGTGCCGGAGAACGGGGATACACAAAAGAAGGATGTGTCAAAATGGCAAAGGTGACGGAAACGGTGGCCGCATTGGCCCTTCCGGTGGTGGAAAGGGCAGGCTGCACCTTGTGGGATGTAGAATACGTCAAGGAGGCGGGGACGTGGTTTCTCCGGGTCTATATCGACAAGGAGGGCGGCGTGTCCATTGACGACTGCGAGGCGGTCTCCCGTCCCCTGTCCGACCGTCTGGATGAGGCGGACCCCATCCAAGGCAGCTACACCTTCGAGGTATCCTCCGCCGGAGCGGACCGGGTACTGAAAAAGGAGACGCACTTTGTCCAATTCCAGGGCGCCGAGGTAGAGCTCAAGCTCTACCGTCCCCGGGAGGGCCGGAAGGAGTTTGTGGGTGTACTCAAGGGGTATGAGGACGGGGCTGTCACCTTAGACATTGCCGGGGAGGAGATCTCCTTTGAAAAGCCGGAGGTCGCCCAGGTCAGGCTGTATCCCCGGTTTTAACGCACCCCGTTCCAGCCTGAAACGCGTAGAATGATTGCGAATGATGCCCCAGGGGCGTAGGAGGAAAAACACCGTGGCTAAAAGAGTGGTAAAGAAAAAGGTCAACCCCAACGAGATGGACGGCAGGGAATTTTTTGAAGCCATCCATCAAATTGAGCAGGAGAAGGGCATCAAGCCCGGCTATATGATGGAAAAGGTGACCCAGGCGTTGCTGTCAGCGTACCGCCGGGACCACGAGGGCGTGGGGGACAACTTGGTGATCGAGGCCAATGAAGAGGCCGGCACTGTCCGCCTGTTTCTGAAAAAAGAGGTGGTGGAGGTGGTGGATAACCCCGCCATGGAGATCAGTCTGGAGGAGGCCCAGGCGGCCTTGCCCCAGGCGGAGCTGGGCGACACGGTGCGTATGGAGATCAAGACCCGGGCGTTTGGCCGGATTGCCGCCCAGACGGCCCGCCAGGTAATCATCCAAGGCATCCGCGAGGCGGAGCAGGGGATGATCTACGACGAATTTTCCACCAAGGAACACGAATTGCTCACCGGCATTGTCAGCCGGGTGGACCTTCGGAATGGGGCGGTGTCCCTGCGTCTGCGGGCGGGCGACCAGTTTACCGATGCCTATTTAGGGGCCAGCGAGCAGGTCAAAGGGGAGCGCTATGTGGAAAACCAGCGGCTGAAGGTCTATGTGGTGGAGGTGCGCAAGGCCACCAAGGGCCCCCAGGTCCTGATTTCCCGTACCCACCCGGGGCTGGTCAAGCGGCTGTTCGAGCTGGAGGTCCCTGAGGTCTACGACGGTACGGTGGAGATCCGCTCCGTGGCCCGGGAAGCGGGTTCCCGCACCAAGATGGCCGTCTGGTCCGACCAACCCAACGTGGACCCCATCGGCGCCTGTGTTGGCCCCCGGGGCCAGCGGGTGAACACCATTGTGGAGGAGCTGAAGGGGGAAAAGATCGACATTATCAAGTGGTCGGAGGACCCCGCGGAGTATATTGCCGCCGCCCTGTCCCCCGCCGACGTTATCAGCGTGGAGGAGCTGCCCTCCAGGGGAGACGCCAAGAGCTGCCGGGTGGTGGTCCCAGACGACCAGCTGTCCCTGGCCATCGGCAAGGAGGGGCAGAATGCCCGTCTGGCCGCCAAGCTCACCGGCTATAAAATTGACATTAAACCCGCTTCCGCCCCTCTGGAGCCTCTCGAGGACCTGATCGCCCAGGCCGAGGCGGAAGCCGCTGAGGAGGCCCTGGAGGCCGCTATGGCCGAGGCGGAGGAGCGCGGAGAAATCCCGGAAGAATAAGCGCCCCGTCCCGCACGCAGGGGGGAGAACCCCATACCTCAAAGGAGGAGGAAGCGCCTTGCCCAAGAAGATACCGATGCGCCAATGTGTTGGCTGCCGGGAGATGAAAGAGAAAAAGTCGCTCATTCGGGTGGTAAAGTCCCCAGAGGGGGCGGTGTCCCTGGATTTCAAGGGCAAGCTGCCCGGCCGGGGGGCCTACGTGTGCCCCAACCCGGAGTGTTTCAAGCGGGCTCGAAAGAGCCGGGCTTTGGAGCGGGCGTTCTCCGCCCCCCTGCCGCCTGAGGTGTGGGAGGGGCTGGAGGCGCAGATGAAGGAGGTGGAGCCCGATGTCCCATGATCCCATTCTCCATCTGCTGGGTCTGGCCAAAAAGGCCGGCCGGCTGGAGATCGGCGAGGAACCGGTGGGAGCGGCCTGCCGGGCCCGCCAGGCCAGGCTGATGCTGCTGGCCGGCGACGCCGCCCCAAACACCCGCCGCCGGGCCGCCCACTTTGGCGAGGCGGGAAATGTGCTCTGGCTGGAGACGCCCTTTTCCAAAAGTGAGCTGGGCTATGTTCTGGGCCGCTCCTCCTGCGCCATGCTGGCGCTGACCGATACCGGCTTTGCTGCCGCCGTGGCGGAAAAACTTGCCGCCCGCGATCCGGAGCGATATGGCCCTGCCGCCCAGCAGCTGCGGGGGAGGGCGGACCGGGTGATCCAGCGCCAGAGGGAGCAGCGGCAGCACGAGAAGAATCTGCGTAGCGGGAAGAAAAAGCCCTGGGCCGTGCCCGTGAAACAAGCGCCCCCCAAGGAGGAGGAAACCCGGCGGAACGCGGTCCGCCGCTCTAAGGCGGGCCCGGCGTCCCGGTCCGGCCCCGCCCGTCCCAAGGGAACCAAGCCCGGCCCGGCTGGCCGCCGTCTCACCGGAACGTTCCGGAAACCCTAGGAGGTGTATCCATCTATGATGATTAAATATCCCGTCCATAAGCTGGCCAAAGATTTTGCCAGAAAGGGCAAGGCCCTGCCGTCCAAGGAGATTATGGACATCCTGGCCCAATACGGCCCCCCCCCCAAGAACCACATGCAGCCCCTCACCGATGTGGAGCTGTCCATTGTGTTTGAGTATTTAACCCAACACAACCAGATTGACTCCATCGAGCAGGTCTATGCCGACGTCTACCATGAGCCGGAGGCGGCCCCCAAGAAGGAGGAGCCCAAGGCGCAGGCCAAGCAGCCCGCGCCCCAGGGGGAGAAGAAGGAGCAGCCCAAGCCGGTTCCGGAGCAGCCAGCCAAGCCCGCGCCCCAGGGTGGGGCGAAGCAGCCGGTCCAGCAGCCCGCCTCCCGCGTCCCGGCCAAGAAGGTGGTGGACACCCGGGGCGGTCCGGCGGTCAACCTGGACAAGTACGACGAGCGGCTTGAGAACTTCACCGACCAGCGCCGCCAGGACGTGCGGGGGGGCAAGCAGAAGATCCAGCAAAAGAGCCAGCAGCGCCGCCAGCAGGGGGGCCGGGG
>CAMWBA010000093.1 GCA_947172355.1 uncultured Bacillota bacterium | reverse complement strand
CCCACCTTGACCACCTCAGAGGGGTGCTTGATGCGGCTCCAAGACAGCTCAGAGATGTGGACCATGCCGTCCACCCCACCGATATCCACGAAAGCGCCATAGGAAGTCAGGGACTTCACCGTGCCAGTGTAACGCTTGCCATCCTCAATCTCAGCCCAGACCTTCTCGGCAGCGGCGGCCCGTTCGGCACGGGTAACGCGGCTGATGGAGCCCACCACGCGGCGGCGGGCACGGTTGACCTCGGTGATGACCAGACGTACCTTCTGCTTGAGCAGCTCGCTCATGGGAGTCTCGCGGGGCAGTCCGGTCTGCGAGGCGGGCACGAACACCCGAACCCCCTTGACCGACACGACCACACCGCCCTTGTTGTCCTCGGTGACAAAGCCCTCAACCACGGTCTCGTTCTCCCGGGCAGCTTCGATCTCCTCCCAACCCTTGTTGATGTCCAGGCGGCGCTTGGACAGCTTGACCAGGCAGTCACGGTCGCTCACCTGGACCACAATGGACTCGATCTCATCGCCCACCTTCACAATATCCTCCGGCTTGACGGTGGGATCGTCGCTCAGCTCGGTGAGGGCAATGTAGCCAGGATATTTGATGCCCAGCTCCACCTGGACTTCGGTGGGCGTGATTGCCACAACGGTTCCGGTGACCTTATCTCCATTATTTAAAGTTTTGATCGACTCCTCCAGCATCTCCGCAAAGGACTTTTCGATCTCCATGATTTCTTCGCTCATTTTGTTATAGACCTCCTTTATTATCCACGCAGGTGTCGACGCACCCGCCGTGATGCCGACCATATCCACTTGAGGTAGCTGGCTCAAGCCCAAATCCTCCGCCCGTTCGATCAGCCGGACGCAAGGAGAGAACTCTGCGCAGATCTCCGCCAGCCGCTTGGTATTGGAGCTCTGCCTGTCGCCCACCACCACCATCAGACCGCACTGAGCGGCCAGCTGGCGGGCCTCCTCCTGGCGTTTGGACGTCGCTCCGCATATTGTATCAAAAAATTCCCCGTTTGTACATAGTTTTTTTGCCTTTTTCACGCAATCTTCCCAAATTTTCTTGGTCGACGTAGTTTGACATACAAAAGTGAGGGGGATATCCCGTCGGTTTTTCCCTTCATTCAGCCATTTTTCCAACTCTTTTGCCCCAGAAACCACCACAGGAAATTTACACCAGCCGGCAATAGCCAGCACCTCCGGATGGTCCGGCGTACCCACAATCACCGGCTGACGGCCTCGTCTTTCCGCCTCCAAGACGATTTTGTGAATACGAGTGACGTTAGGACAGGTGGCGTCAAACACCAAAACTCCCCGGCGCACGAACTCCTCATGGACTGCACGGCTCTCCCCATGGGAGCGGATAATGACAGCTGCGCCGTCGGGAACTTCCTCCGGACTTTCCACCGAAGAAATCCCCTGAGCCGCCAGCCGATCCACCACCTCCCGATTGTGGATGATGGAGCCCAGCATGACGCAGGGAACGCCCTGAGCTGCCTTTTCCTCCGCCAGTTCCACCGCCCGACGCACCCCGTAGCAGAAGCCGGCGGACTTGGCCAAAACCACCTTCATCCCACGCCCTCCCCCAAGAGGCGGACCCGCTCCATCAAATCCTGGGCCATCCCCTGCAGCTCGTCGTTTGTGGGCTTTCGGCCGTCATACTTCGGGTAATAGGGTTCCCCAATTACCACTGTATTACGCCGAAACCGCTTTTTTTTGCGCTGTATGTACACCGGCAGCAGGGGAACTCCTGTTCGAGTGGCAAAGAGGGCCGCTCCTACCTTTGCTTGAACGTCCTCTCCATCATGGACCCGGGTGCCTTCTGGAAACATGAGCAGCTTGTCGCCCTCTTTGAGAAACTTCATGGCGGTGCGCACCGCTTTCACATCGGTGGTATCCCGGTCCACGCCGAACACACCCGCCTTGCTCAGCAGCCAGCCGATAAAGGGAACCCGCATAATCTGCACCTTGGCCATCGCCCGCATGGGCCATTGATAGCCAAAGGCAAAAACCACGTAAAAAGGGTCGCCGGCGGTGGTGTGGTTGGGGCAGATCACTGCCGGCCCCTCCGGAATATGTTCCCGTCCCACCGCATGCACCGGGTGAATCAGCCGAAAATAAGGCCAGACAATGAGGTACAGCAGATGGAAAAACCAATCCATGCGCTTTTTCCGCTGTTCGGGATTCTCCTTGGTCGCGGACTTCTTCACCGTTATTTCTTCACTCACAGGCCAATCTTCTCCTTTACCAAAAACAGCAGGCGACTTATGCTCTGCCCCAAGTCCAAATCGGTGGTATCCAGCAGGATGGCATCCGCAGCCTGGCGCAGAGGGGAGGCCGCTCGATGTTCATCCTGATAGTCACGCTCCTTAATATCCCGAAGAATTTCTAGAAAATCGGCCGCTTCACCTCGCTGCTCCAGTTCCAGAAGGCGGCGTTTCGCTCTTGCCTCCGGGGCAGCGGTGAGGAAAATTTTCACGTCCGCCTTGGGCAGCACCACCGTTCCGATATCCCGTCCATCCATCACCACATTATTTTCCCGGGCCAGCTTCCGTTGGAAGTCCAGCAGAAAGCTGCGCACCTCTGGAATTGCGGACACCTGGGAGGCCGCACCGGAAACCTTGTGTCTGCGGATGGCGCCGCTCACATCCTCCCCCTCCAGATACATGCGCTGCTCGCCATCAGAGTTGTAAGTCATGTGGATATCCAGCCCCTTCAACAGAGGAATCACCTGGATCGGGTCGGCAGGGTCCGCCTTTTCCCACAGGACTTTTAAAGCTACCGTACGATAGATGGCCCCGGTGTCCACATACAAAAAGCCCAGCTTTTCCGCCAGCCTGCGGGCCAGGGTGCTCTTTCCCGCCCCGGCCGGGCCGTCGATGGCAATGCTTTTGTGGCTCATTTCCTCGTCTCCTTTTCCTCGCTCCGTCCGCAGGAGGCTTTACTCTCCCCGACCCAGGAGGTAATCTGTCGTCACGCCGAAGAAATCGGCGAAAAAGTTTAAGACTTCAAGAGGCACGCCGATCTCGCCATATTCATAACGTTGATACTGGCGCAATTTAAGTCCCATAATATCGGCCATTTCCCGCTGTTTCAGCCCTTTTGCTTCCCGCAGAGTCTTTAATCGCTTTCCAAATTCAACCAATAAACTTTTATCCATAAAAATTCCCCACACCTCTTGACATGTCAGATTCAGACGTATATAATTATGTTAGAATCAGACACAAAGAGGTGTTATCATGTCCGACCTAATGAAATGGATGTACGAAAATTATATCAGACCGCAAATCGAAAGCCAACCCAAAGATTTTGGGGAGGCGATGATATTCGACTCACTGAACAACGAGCTGGACCCCCAGATGCGAAAGCACCTGCAAGGGGCGCTGGCCTTCTACGCCACCCAGGGCTTCCGCCTGGGGGTGCGCACCGGGTTGACGCTGGACAGCGACTTGGGGTAACGGCGCGCCCTACACGAGAAAATATTTGGGCTCCACATGCTCACACAGCCACACGCCGTTCTCCGAGCGGTAGAAGGTCACCCCGTCCCGGGCCATCGCCTCCGCGTCGATGGTGATGACCACAGGAATCCCGTGTCGCTTGCCCACCGCCATGGCGGTCTCAAAGTCGCCGGAGAGGTGGACATACTGCCGGCTCATTTTCCGGATGCCCTCCGCCTGGATGGCGGGCAGGAACCGGGAAGCCGTGCCGTGGTAGAGATACCGGGGCGGTTCCACCTCCCGCAGTTCCACATCCACCTGAACCGAATGACCTTGGTTGGCCCGGATTTTGGTGTGGTTTTCGTTGAAGGAGTATCGCTGTTTGTTGTTCTCCCGGACAATGCGTTCCAGGGTGGACATGTCAATCTTCCGCCCGGTTCGGTTCACCCCAACCAACAGTTTTTCCACATCCGCCCAACCATGTTCGTCCAACGTGATTCCCGCTGCACTGGGGTTGTGGCGCAGAACCAGGCTCAAAAACCGGCCCAGCTTCACATCCGAATTACTCTGTTCCATGGTTCTCCTCCAAATAGTTGTCCTTATACCGCACCGCCAGCCATTGGCGGAAGCTGAAGTTCATCCATCCGCCTTCGTCAATGCCCTGTTCCAGCTTGGCGGTCTGATAGCCGGCCACAAAATTGCTTAAAGCTTCCAAATTCTTACAGCCCAGTTATATCACCGGTCTGATCTCAATCAGCCGCAGCCAGCCCAGCAAGTCCTGGGCATACCATCATACTTTGACATATTCTGCCGCTCCCCTTCCCGCTGCCCGGCCGGTAGCCCAGGCAATTTGCAGATTAAATCCGCCAGTATAGGCATCTACATCCAGCATCTCCCCAGCCAGGAACAGTCCGGAAATCTTTTTAGACTGCATGGTCTTTGGGTCCACCTCTGACACTTTTACACCGCCGGAGGTTACAATGGCCTCATCAATAGACCGAGGACCTGACACCGCCACAGTGAAGTTTTTGAACAACTCCAGCAGGCGGCGCCGCTCCTGTTTGGTCACATCATGGGCCTTTTTCCTTCCCGGAATATCCGCCCGCTCCAGCAGGACGGGGACCAGCAGCCGGGGAGCCAGCGTACCCATCAGGTTATCCATGTCCTTGTTAGCTCCACTGGAAAACTCCCGTAGCAGGCGGGCATCCAAGGTGGACTCATCCAGGGCGGGCTTAAGGTCAATGGCACAGGTATACGACTCCTTGTCAAAACTCCGCATGTGGGAACTGGCGGACAACACCAGAGGACCGGACAGGCCAAAGTGGGTGAACAACAGTTCCCCCTGCTCCTGGTAGACCGTCTTTTTCTTCTGATTTTTCACCGTCAGCACCACATTTTTTAGGGATAACCCCTGCATCTTCCCGCAGAAACCATCCGGAGACTCCAGGGGGACCAGAGACGGCTTCGGGTCCACGATGGTGTGGCCCAGCCTCTCCGCCATCCAGAGGCCGTCCCCGGTGGAACCGGTGGCAGGGTAGGACAGACCACCGGTGGCAAGGATAACCGCTTTACAGGATTCTCCCCAACCCCACTTGTCCCCAGCAGTCCCAATTTCCACGCCGGATACCGCACCGCTCTTCACCGTCACGCTGGACACACGCTGCCAGGTGGTCAAGGTCACATCCAGCCGTTTCAGCTCCCGAAACAGGGCGTCAATAATGTCAATGGACTTGTCAGAGACAGGAAACACCCGATTCCCCCGCTCTACCTTTAAGGGAACCCCCAGCGATTCAAAAAATTCCTCTGCCCAAGCTGGTGGGGTATACTCCAGCGCACTGTAAAGGAATTTTCCATTACAAGGGGTGGCGGCACGAACCTCCTCGGGGGAACAGTGATTGGTGACGTTGCACCGGCCCTTTCCAGTAATGTACAGCTTACGGCCCACCTTTTGGTTCCGTTCGATCAGGGCGACCTTCGCCCCCATTCGAGCGGCGGTGATGGCCGCCATCATGCCGGCAGCTCCGCCCCCGACCACAATAATGTCAGTCCCACTCATTCGGGCACCTTCTCATAGACGCCGTATTCATCCCAGATCCCCTCCAAGGTGCGGAACGTCCGGGCCAGCTCATCGTTTTTCCGCCAGCTCACCGCAACCAGAAGGGCGTTGACCAAAGACAGCGGCGCCACCAGGGAATCCACAAAGGAAGCCATATCGCTGCGGGCCATCAGGTTATAGCGGGATATCGGCGCCAAGGGCGATGCCTCGCCGTCAGTAATGGCAATGGTGGTGGCCCCCCGGTCCCTGGCAAAGCTCATCGCTTGGACTGTGCGGCTGGAGTATCGGGGAAAGCTGACACCAATCACCACGTCCCCCTCCCCAACCCGGAGCAGGCTTTCAAAAATCTCGCTGGCGGTGTTGGCAGAGACCAGCACCACATTGTCAAAAATCAGGTTACAGTAAAAATGCAGAAAGGCGGCAATGGCCGCTGAGGAGCGCACACCAATGATATAGATTTTTTTCGCAGATACAATGGCATCAACCGCCCGGTCGAAGCTCTCCCGGTCCAACTCCTCCAGTGTCACCCGAATTTTGTCAATGTCCGACTGAAGCACCATTGACAGCAGGTCCTGGCCTCCCAGGCGGTCATTGGTCACCTCAATACGCTGAACGGTGGTCAGGCGGTTGCGGATCATCTTTTGGAGAGAGCGCTGCATGTCCGGGTAGCCATTGTACCCCAGCTCTGAAGCGAAGCGAACCACAGTGGATTCACTGACGCCCACCTTTTTCCCAAGCCGGCTGGCTGTCATAAAAGCCGCTTTATCATAAAATTCCAGGATAAAGTTGGCAATCTTCTTCTGTCCTTTGGAAAACGAACCCATATTGTCATGTATGACAGTTAGAATATCCCGGTTCAAGGCTTCCTCCCCTTTCCGCTCCGCTTATATCGTCAAGGCACTTGGAAATTAGGATCCGATTTTCAAGGCGGACAAGCCCGCCGGTCCACAAATGGGCTGAGCTTTGCCTATGATGTCCAACGCAGCCCGCTTTGAGGCCTCTGCGGCATGTCTGCGCCGCAGGACTATAAGAGATATCATACTCGTTTTCAAGAAAAAAAGCAAGAGATTTTTGCAGGAATCCCACGTTTTTCCTGCAAAAATCTCTCATTGTGCACTAAGCGGCTGTGTGAGCAGGCGCAGTTCTTCATCGGTCAGGGGCCGCCAGCTGCCCGGCTTTAGAGCTCGGTCCAACGACAGCGCCCCCTCCCGAATCCGTTTCAGACGGAGTACCTCCAGCCCAGCCTGTGCACACATCCGGCGCACCTGCCGGTTTTTCCCCTGGTGAATCACGATAGACAGTTGGTGGACTCCGCCGCTGTCCCGTCCCCGGCGCACTTGGGCAGGGGCAAGGGGTTCTCCATCCAAGGTCATAGGCGCGGAGAGGACAGGCAGCGCCTTATTCACATTGCCTGTCACCCAAACCAAGTATTCTTTTTCCACCTCGTGACTAGGGTGGAGCAGCTGATGGGTGAGGGCGCCATCGTCAGTAAGAAGAAGCAGCCCCTCCGAGTCCATATCCAGCCGTCCCACCGGCCACACCCGAACGCCGCACCGGTCCACCAGGCCGGCTACCGTCCTACGTCCCTTCTCGTCGTTTAGGGTGGTGACATATCCCCGGGGCTTGTTCAGCATCAAATAGATCCGTCCGCCGCCGGGCTTTAAGGGCCGGCCGTCCACCAAGACAGCATCCCGGTCCAGATCCGCACGGTCCCCCAGATGGGCCTTTGCTCCGTTGACGGTCACCCGCCCGGCAGCAATCCACTCCTCCGCCGCCCGCCGGGAAGCCAGACCACAGGCAGAGATCAATTTTTGAATCCGTTCCTCCAAAACCAGCCGCCTCTCTTGGGTGCAGTATCATCCGGGACACTTCGGCCTGTTACCAACGGTGTCCGCAGCAGTTCCTCCCCATTGACATAATACACACATTCTCCCACCTGGCCCCCCTGGTTCACCGGGGCAGTAAGCACGGTTTCGGTCAGCTCCCAGGCAGCCTTCAGTGTTTCGCCAGGGGCGGCCGCGGCGGTCAGTTCCTCCGCCGTCTCAATGGGACAGACAGGGACCAGTCCCCCGGACACGGGCAGTTGTCCAACCACTTCTCCTGCTTGGGACAGGGGTATGGCCTGATGCTTCTCAAATCCCCAATCAAACAGGGCCGTGTGGTCCGCCCAATCGCTGGGGGCGTTGAGGGTCACACAAATCAATGTGAGTCCATCCCGCCGGGCCGCGCTGACCAGCGTACGCCCCGCCTTCTCTGTATAGCCCGTCTTTAGGCCCACACAGCCCTCATACCGCCACAACAGCTTATTGTGGTTGGTAAAGGTACGGGTCCCCAAAGTAATGGACTTGGTAGCGACCATCTTTGCCAGTGTCTCATTTTCCAAGCAGGCCCGGGCCAGCAGCGCCATATCATAGGCACTGGAGTGGTGTTCCGCCCCATCCAGGCCGTTGGGGTTTTCAAAACTGGTGTCCGTCATCCCTAGTTCCTGCCCCTTGGCGTTCATCCGGGAAACAAACTCCTCCACCGTACCTCCGCAACAGCCGGCAACGGCCAGAGCGGCATCATTTCCAGAACGGAGAAGCAGTCCGTAAAGAAGAGCCTCCAGGGTGATCTCCTCGCCAGGGCACAGGTAAATGGAAGATCCCTCCACCCCTGTCCATTCCCGGGCTATGGCAACCACCTCATCCAGTCTGTGTCCCGACTCCAGTGCCACCAGAGCGGTCATCAGTTTGGTGGTACTGGCAATGAGCCGGGGGCTGTGACCGTCCTTCTCGTAGAGTACCCGGCCTGTACCGGCATCCATCAGCACGGCGCTGGCTGCGGAGACTCCGGGGGCTGTCCCTTCCGCCTTTGCAGCGGGCAATGTGCTCCACAGAAATAGTCCAGCCAGTATAATGGAAAAAAACCGCTTCATTTCTGCCACCTTCTTTTCCGTCAATGGCGTTAGTATGCCGCAGATTCTATCCATGTTTTCCAGGGAAATTTTTGTTTTACTCCACAAAATCTCCGGTCTGCTGTACCTTCTTCTCCTGCTGCTTCTCAATGAATCCGGTAACCTTATCCACCACCTCAGGCACCGTCTCGATCACCCGGTCTACTGTAGTGGCAGGGGGCGGGGCCACAGGGAGCAGCTTCACACCGCCGTCCGCCCGGACTACCAGAAAAGCCACCGGCTCCAGCTTGGCGCTGGCGGCGCTGCCGCCGCCGAAGTTCTCCTTAGGTGCTCCGGCCTTGGTGGAAAACTCGGTGCCGCCGCCGCCCATGCCGAAGGACATACGGGATACGGGAATCAGGGTGACTCCCTCTGCATGAATCGGGGTTCCGATGATGGTGTTGGCATCCGCCATCATTTTCATGTGTTCCATTGTGGTTTTCATCAGTTCGCTGAGGGGATTTTTCTTCTCCTGTTCCATCCTTTATGCCGCCTTTCTCTACTGTTGTTTTCGTTTCAGCCGCCTTCGTGCGGCAAGTACACCAAACAGGGCCTTACAGCCCACCCGCATACCAATCCAGACCACCGTTCCAATTTTGATGGACAGGGCTGCCGTTCCGTATACTGTCATACCCGGTGCATTGAAATCCAAGTATACCCGTGCGAAACCGTCCTTTACACGGAATGCTTTTGTTAATGGAAGCCACAGTGCCCCCAGCGCAGCGGTGGCCCGGCCATAGAGCATGGCCGCATCCGCCGGGTCAGAAGCGCCCGCAGTCAGCTCCAGTTCCAACCGGTCTACCCGCAGGCCCCGCAGCATTCCCCCTGCCGCCTCCAGCGCTATAGGCAACAGAGCTTGTGCATACTCCACGGCTCCGCCGATTTTTTCCGGGAGCGGAACGGGTTCCTTCTCCTTCTTCGGCTTCTTAGACCGCTTTGGTTTCACGTTTCTCCTGGACTTTTTCGGCTTTTTTTCTGCCCTAGGCTTGGCAGGGAGAATCTGGATTTGAACTCTTCCCAGACGAAGCCACAGGAAAAATCCCTCTGCATGAAATTTCGCCTGACCGCCCACCCGGACCTGCCCTATCAAAAACAGGATCAGCACCGCAGCGGCCAGGATATATGCCGGTCTCATGCCCCCTCCGCCGGGGACTCCGGCTGTTCCGACAGCTCCGCTTCCTCTGAACGCTCCGCCTCCCGAAGCCGCTGCAGGCTTGCCTCCAGCTCCAACGTTAACTGACTTCCCTCCTGGGACTGGTTGGGCAATTCAGGCAGTTCCTCCAGGCTGGACAGTCCAAACGAGCGCAGAAAATTCTTAGTGGTCTTAAACTGCATCGGCCGGCCGGGTACTGCCAGACGTCCCGCCTCCTCGATAAGCTCCCGTTCCAGTAGCAGTCCCATCGTATAGGAGCTGTCCACTCCGCGCACCTGGTCCACATAGGCTCGGGTGACCGGCTGGTAGTAGGCAATGATGGACAGCACTTCCAGCGCCGGCTGGGACAGCCGGGCAGGCTTGCGGCTCTCCAGAGTCTTGCGGATATATCCGGCAAACTCCGGCGCGGAGCAAAGCTGATAACTGGTATCCAGCCGAACCAGACGGATGCCCCGGCGGTCGTAGCTGTACTGGTCCATCAGCCGCTGGGCCACCGCGTCCAAGGTTGGCCGGTCCACCTCCAGCCCCAGACAAAGCCGCTCCACCGGCACTGGCTCTCCAGCGGCAAACAGCACCCCCTCCAGGGCGGATTCCAATTCTCTTACTTCCATTTTGGGGGCCTCCTCTCTGGCCTAGTTTGCAGGAAAACTGGATGTATTTCAAGAAAAATTGGGGCGGTATGGCGGCAAAATCCGTCGTTTGGGCGTGTTGATATGGTTCAAACCAGCCCTAATAGGTCTCAGATGTAAACTCTACCTGGCCTTCCTCCTGGGTACAGGTGACGGTACAGTCCGACTCGGTGCCTGCCAGCAGCAGGCGTCGAGCCTTGCACAGTTCCAACACTGCCAGGAATGTGGCCACCACCTCCGACCGGCTCCGGCTCCCCTTGAACAGTGCCCGGAATCGAGTGACACCAAATTGTATCAGCCGCCGGACAATCTCTCCCGCCTTGTCGGACACAGGGTAGGGCTCCCGGCCTACAATACCTTGGAACGCCGATACCGGGGGAGGCAATTTGTTGTCCAGCCGGCCCAGCACCGCAGCCATGGCCTTGAGCAAATCCGCTTTATCATGAACATAGCGATAGGTCCGGTCCGGCTGGACCGCCTCGGGCACCTTGGTTAAGTAGTCCCGGCCAATTTGATAACGGTTGTCCAGAGCGGGGGCTACCGCTTTGATTTTCAGATAGTTCTCGTTGCGCTGGTGGGCCTCTAGGGTGGCAATGAGCTGTTCCATCTCGCTCATGGCCTCCTCGTCGTGGATGGACAGCAGCATCCTGGTCTTGATATAGACCAAGTGGGAGGCCATGGTCACAAAGTCGCTGGCCACCTCCAGATCCAATTCCCGACGCTGATTCATCCAGTCCATATATTGATCCAGGATAAGTGCGATTTGGATATCTTTAATCTCCATCTTGTTCTTACTCAACAGATGGAGAATCAAGTCCAGGGGGCCCACAAAGTCCTCCATGTTCTCCTCTTTTGCCTTCACCACCCCTTCCAGGCGGTAAATGGGTGCCTCCAAGGGCCCACCCCCCCATTTTAACTGTATTGTTCTGATTATTATACCAGTTTCGTGAGAAAAAGACAATCTCGTTTCAAAAAAAGTTAAGACGGCGGCGGGACCGCTGAAACCGCCGCCGTCACTCTCTTCTACTCCAGCAAGGATG
>CAMWBA010000092.1 GCA_947172355.1 uncultured Bacillota bacterium | reverse complement strand
TCCGTCCAATAGTCGTTCCAGAAGTTGAAGAGAATGCCCCGGTAGTCGGCGGTCTCCATGTCGCAGCAGAGGAACTCAGGCCGGCCGGCAAAATTTTGGGCGTTCCGGGGGTCCAGCAGCGCCAGGTCCAGCTCCCCCGACTCCAGCTGGAGGGCCTGGGCGCTGTCGTCCTCCACGATTTTGAACACGATCCGCTCAATATGGGGACAGCCCAGCCAGTAGTCCTCGTTCCGCGCCAGCACGATGGACTGGCCTGTGTCCCACCGCTCCAGCTTGTAGGGGCCGGTCCCCACGGGGGCGCGGAAGAAAGCGGAGGTCTGCATATCCTCCCCCTCCAGCAGGTGGGCGGGCAGGACGGGCATGGTCATATAGTCCAAAAACGCCGCGTTGGGGGCGGACAGCCGGAAGGAGACCGTCCCCTCGTCCAGGACGGTGATCTCCTCCACGTCCTCATAGTTGGGGGCGTTCTCCGAGCCGTTCTCCGGGTCCATAATGGCCTCGATGGTGAACTTGACGTCTCCGGCGGAGAGAGGGGCCCCATCGTGCCACCGGACCCCCTCCCGGAGGTGGAAGGTGTAGGTGCAGGACTCTGCATCATACTCCCACCGCTCCGCCAGACCGGGACCCACCTGCTTCTGTCCGTCGTGGGCGGTCAGGCCGTTGAAGAGGAGCAGGTTGAGTTCACCGTGCTCATCCATGGCGGGGTTGATGCGGGTGCAGTCCCCGCTGCCATAGACCAGCGTATTGGGGGCCTCCGCCTCCCTGGGGGGTGTGCCGCCGCAGCCGGCCAGCAGCAGCACGGCCAGCAGCATTCCAAGCATTCGCCGCATATCAATGGGCTCCTTTCCTATCCTCCTCCCTGAAACCGGGCGCAAAAAGGCACATGGTCCCTCTTCTGAGGGAGCCATATGCCTTCCTAGCATATCCGCGATTACCGGGGGAGCCGGATTTGTACCGCTTCTGCGGCCCTGCCCCGCTTCATGCGGGCCCTTTTCGGGGATAGTATACCGAACAATCCCCCTCCTGTCAAGAATTTTCTAGTGGTTGAGCACCCGCACCCGGAGCATATTGGGGACCGCCCGCAGTCCGGCGGCCACCTCCTCGGTGATGCGGGTGTTCACATCCACCAGGGTGTAGGCGTAGTCCTTCTTGGACTTGTTGGTCATGTTCTCCACGTTGATGTTGTCGGCGGACAGCACCCCCATGATGTTGGTCAGCATGGCGGGGACGTTTTTGTGGATCATGCACAGCCGGGCGATGCCGCTCCACTCCAGGGACACGCCGGGCATATTCACCGAGTTGCGGATGTTGCCGTTGAGCAGGTAGTCCTGGAGCTGACGCACCGCCATAACGGCGCAGTTCTCCTCGCTCTCCGGGGTAGAGGCCCCCAGATGGGGCAGGGCAATGACATGGTTCACGGTGGTAATCTGCTCATTGGGGAAGTCAGTGACATATTGGGCCACCCGGCCGGATTCCAGGGCGGCGATCATGTCGTCGTCGTTCACCAGCCCGCCCCGGGCCAAATTGAGCACTCGCACCTGTCCCTTCATGTTGGCAATGGCCTCGGCGTTGATAAAGTCCTTGGTGGCGTTGTTGTAGGGGATGTGGAGGGTGATATAGTCCGACACCTTGTAAAGCTCGACCACATCCTTTACCACATGGACGTGGCGGTCCAGCCGCAGGGCGGCGTCTACCGAGAGGAAGGGGTCGTAGCCGTAAACATCCATCCCCAGATCCAGTGCGATGTTGCACACCAGGGCCCCGATGGCCCCCAGGCCGATGACCCCCAGAGTCTTGCGGTACAGCTCCGGGCCAGCAAAGGCGGACTTGCCTTTCTCCACGGCGGCGGCCACGTCCACTTTGGGGGTGTGGGCCTGCTCCTGCACCCAGTCCGCCCCGCCCAGTATGTCCCGGGAGGCAACGAGCATGGCGGCGATGACCAGTTCCTTCACGGCGTTGGCGTTGGCGCCGGGGGTGTTAAAGACTACAATGCCGTTTTCGGAGCAGCGGTCAATGGGGATATTGTTGGTGCCCGCCCCCGCCCGGGCGATAGCCCGGAGGGACTTTGGGAACTCATAGTCGTGCATAGGGGCGGAACGGACCAGCACGCCGTCCTCGTTCTCCAGGTCGCTCCCCACCTGAAAGCGGTCCCGGTCCAGCCGGGACAGGCCCACAGAGGAAATTTTGTTCAGCGTTTTGATACGGTACATATGTTTAACCTCGAATCAGTTTTAAAATCAGCAGCAATCCCAATTGTAGAGGACTTTGGAGAAGTCCCGGCGTTTCAGATCCTCACGGTTGATGAAGAAGTTGCCCACGCCGCAGTCGCCCCAGAGGACCAGGTCGTCCCGGCCCCGTCCGTCGCTGTCCAGCTGAAACAGGAGGGTATCGAACCTCTCGTATTCCGACGTTTCGGTGCGGGGGTCAGACTGCGTGAAGAAGGGAAAGCCGTCCATACGGTGGTTGGGCACGCCGGTCTCATCCTCACCGTCCGGGTTTTCCTCAAAGATACTGTAGTCACGCTCCTCCTTCGGAAAGAGATTATAAAAATCCCACAGCGTTTTCAGCGGCTTCTCCGGACAGCGCCGGTTCCATTTCTCCACAAACAGCGTCTCAAAGAGGAAGTCCCCATCCGGAACGGCCTGCTCCCAGGGCTGTTGGAATACAATACAGCAGGGCTTACAGACCGGGGAGCCGTACTCTTCCGGCACAGGGGGCTGTTTGGCCGCCACATCCGCCTCGGTGACGGAGGGGTCCACCGTCTCCCAATAGAATACTCGGAAGCCGCCGGTGTTGGTCATGTCGTCAAAATCCATGCCCCAGACGTCATCTGAACCCACGAAAAACTGGAGCAGGCCGGTGTGGGGAAAGTCAGGCAGGGCGGCGAGCTGAGTACAGTCGATCTGGGACAGGAACAGCAGAGGGTCGCCGTTGGCGTCCTTGGGCCAGGGTTCCTCTTTGGGGAAGTAGGGGATGCCGTCCACCTTGCTGTCCGTTAGGCCAGGGTCCCCCGGCTCCAGCCTGTAGGGCAGACAGATCTTTTTGTGCCCGGAGCGGATTTCTCCGCAAATTTCCAGAGCAAGTTCTTTATCGGTCATAGATAACCCTCCTGCGTTATGCGTTCACCCGCTCCTTCAGCTTCACACCGTCCAGCGCGGGAGCGATGACGAGAAACAGCGCGCCGCTGCCGATGCCCTGGACCAGAGTGCCCAGAAACTGGGGGGCAAAAACGGCCAGCGTCCCGGCCATAGCGCAGCCGGCCAGAGCGTAAGCGGCGGGGGAGAACAGTCCAGCCATGATGACCGCAGCTAAGTTCCGGCGGCACAGGATATGTTCGCGGCTGCTGGTAAAGAACAGCACCACCGCCGCCTTAATCACCAGGGTGGGCAGCACCCATACCGGGGCGGTGAGCAAGTCGGCCAGCCCTGCGCCAATGGCTGCCGCGGCCGCGGCATAGGGGACAGGCAGCAGGCAGGCGGCCAGATAGATCAGGGCGTCCCCCAGGTGGATATAGCCCCCGGTGGGGATAGGGATATGAAGGATATAGGCGGTCATAACGGTGATGGCTGCGGCGAACAGGGCGGCGGTGGCCAGCAAATGAAGCTGGCGCTGTTTATAGGGATAGCTCATACAATCATCTACCTTCGGAATTGTTTTTCTCGAACGCCCGGATAAAATCACACAGCTTTTCCACACCTTCCACCGGCATAGCGTTGTAGATACTGGCTCGCATGCCGCCGGTTTTTCGGTGGCCCTTCAAATTGACAAAGCCGGCCCCGGCGGCCTCCTGGACGAATTTAGCGTCCAGTTCCTCGCTGCCGGTGCGGAAGGTGACATTCATGCCGGAGCGGGAATCTTTGTCCGCGTGGAGCTGGAAGAGCGGAGAGCGCTCCAGCGTCTCATAGAGCAGGTTGGCCCGCTGCCATTTCAGTTTCTCCATGCCCTCCGGACCGCCATGCTCCTCCACCCAGTCCAGGGTGAGGCCCAGCATATAGATGCACCAGCAAGGCGGGGTATTGTACATGGAGTCTTTGTCAACCATGGTTTTGTAGTTCATCATCAGCGGGGTATCCGGCAGCTCATGGCCGGGCAGGTCCTCCCGGATGATGACCACCGTCAGCCCAGCGGGGGCCATATTCTTTTGCGCTCCGGCATAGATAATGCCGAATTTAGACACGTCCACCGGCATGGACAGAATATCGGAGGACATATCGCACACCAGAGGCACACCGCCGGTGTCGGGCACATAGTCCCACTCCGTGCCGTAAATGGTGTTGTTGGCGCAGTAATAGAAGTAACTGGCCTCTGGGTCCAGAGCTAAGCCGGATTGCCGTGGGATATAGCAGTGGTTCCGGTCCCCGGTGTCACAGGCCAGCGTAATCCGGCCGTATTTCTGCGCCTCTTGATAAGCCAGATGGGAGAAGTTTCCGGTAACGGCGTAGCTGGCCCTGCCGGTTGTCCCAATCAGGTTGAGGGGGATGGCGGAAAATTGGCCGGAGGCCCCGGTCTGAAGGAAGAGGATACGATAGTTTTCCGGAATGTTCATCAGCCGGCGCAATTTGTCCTGGGTCTGCTGGAAGATGTCTATAAACACCTTGGACCGGTGGCTCATCTCCATCACAGACATCCCGGAGCCCCGGTAGTTGGTGATTTCCGACCCGGCGCGCTCCAACACGGACAGCGGGAGCACGGAGGGACCGGCGGCAAAATTATAAACACGCTGGTCGCTCATAAGACAGAGCCCCTTTCTACAATCATACTGCATCCAACCGGATGCGTGATATTTTCTAATTATAGTCCAGAGAAAAATAGGTGTCAATGGCAAAAGGAGAGAAGTACGCAGCATGTTTTCCCTGTTTGTTCGAGGAATTTTGTAGAAATCGAGCAAAACGCGGAACAGGGTAAAGAGGTGATGCACAGAACCGCCAAAGTGTCTCTAACACAAAAACAAATGTCGGTCGATTTATCGCATAGCTCCTCGGAATTTTATGTTTTGCACAAAAATAGGTTGCTTAATTTATATATGTTTAACAAAAACCGTCCTTGACGCAGGCAGCTTCTTCCTGCTACAATACGAGCATCCGCAGAAGAACGCGGAATAACACAGCGTCTGGGCAACCGGACGCGCAAATAGGTATGAACTGTATGCAAGGAGGTCTTTGCAATGCTGAGAGAGATTGAAATTAAGGATAAGGACCAGGTGGAGAAGATCAACCGTCTGGCCTGCCAGGCGCCCTATGAGGTGTGGCTGTTCACCAAGGACATCATGCTGGATGCCCGCTCCCTGTTGGGGCTGTTTTCCCTGGTGGGGAAGAAAGCCAGCGTTGTGGTGGAGGACGATGTGGTCCCCGCCGCTTTCGACCGTCTGGTCGCCAAGATGGCCTAAACAATCTGCGCCCGTCCGGCTGTGCCGGACGGGCGTATTTTATTATATCCGCTGCCAGGTCGAGGGAGAGAACAGCACCAGAATGGGGAATATCTCCAGCCGCCCGATAATCATACACAGGGACATGACCCCTTTGGCCAGGGGGGAGAAAGCGGCGAAGTTGCCCGTGGGGCCGATCATCTCCAGCCCAGGTCCCACATTACTGACGCAGGTGAGGGCGGCACTGAAGGAGACGGTAAAGGAGCAGCCGTCCAGCGAAATGATCAGTGCAGCGGCAAAGACCATCATCACATAGGCCCCCAGAAAGACCAGCAGGGTGTGGAGGGTGGATTCGCTGACCAGTTTGCCGTCCAGCTTGACCACCTCCACCGACCGGGGGTGGGTGATGCGGTGGAGCTCCCGCCGGATGGCCCGAAAGAGAAGGAGTACCCGAGAGCACTTCATGCCGCCGCCGGTGGATCCGGCGCAGGCCCCACAAAACATAAGCAGGACGATAATCATCTGCGAGAATTGAGGCCACAAAACGAAGTCCGTGGTGCCGAAACCAGTGGTGGAGATGATGGAGGCAACCTGAAATACGGTGTACCGCAGGCTTTCCCAAAATCCGGTGTACACCCCCAGGTTGGCAACGGTGAGCACCGCTGTGGCGCCAAAGACCACCGCCAGGAAGAAGCGCAGCTCGTCGCTTTGCAGCGCCTCCCGCCATTTTTTGGTGAGAATCAGAAAATAGGCGGCAAAGTTGATGGAAAACAGCAGCATGAACACCGTGATAATGATATCAATGGCCACACTGTCGTAGGCGCCCACACTGGCGTTCCGGTTGGAGAAGCCGCCGGTGCCTGCGGTAGAGAAGGAGTGGATAAACGAGTCATAGAGAGGCATTCCCGCCAGCTTGAGGCAGACCACCTCCAGGCCGGTGAGGGCGCAGTACATGGCGTAAAGGATTTTGGAGGTCTGGGACTGTTTCGGCACCAGCTTGGAAAAGACCGGTCCCGGCGTCTCCGCCTGGGTGAGATAGTGGGAACGGATCCCCAGTTTCGGGACGATGGCAGTGGCAAGCACCAGCACCCCCATGCCTCCCAGCCAGTGGGTGAAGGCACGCCAGAAAAGGACCCCCTTAGGCAGAGGCTCAATTTCGGTGAGGATGGTGGCGCCGGTGGTGGTAAAGCCGGAGCAGGATTCAAAGATGCAGTCGACGGGGGAGGCAAAGTACCCGGAGAACAGGAACGGAAGGGCGCCCACCACTCCGGTAAAAATCCAGATAAGGCCCACCGCCACAAATCCTTCCCGGGTGAAGAACTGCTGCTTGGCAGGCAGGGCGGACAGGGCGAGGCCAAAGACCGCCACAATGGCAATGGACAGCAGGAACGGAGCAGGGCTCTCCCGATAAAGCAGAGCCACCGCCAACGGGACGGCCAGCGCCGCCGCCTCCATAAGAAGTACCCGGCCCACCAGCTTTAAAACCAGCTTTATGTTCATAGGCTGGCCCCTCCCGGGTTCAGCTCAGGGCTGTAGATGTCGTTCAGGTCCAAAATCCCGCTCTCCCGGGCGATGATGATAACCTGATCCCCCTCTTGCAGAAAGGAGGAGCCTTCGGGGATGATGATATCACTCCCCCGGACAATGACGGCCAGCAGAACGCCGGGCCGCAGCCGCAGATCCTTCAATGGGACGCCCAGATTGCGTGTTCCAGGGCCCACAGTGAACTCCATGGCCTCCGCCTCGCCGCCGGCGATGCGGTGGAGGGAGTTCATCACGCTGCCCTGGGAGTTTTGCAGGCCCCGAACCACATGGAGAATGTGAGAGGCGGTGACAAATTTGGGGGAAATAACGCTGTCCAGCCCCAGCGAGCGGACAATGCCGGCGTAGTTTTGCCGGTTGCATTTGGTAATAACCTTGCCCAGCCCCTGCTGCATCGCGTAGAGAGAAATAATCAGGTTGTCTTCGTCCCGGTCAGTGAGGGCAATAAAGGCGTCGCTGCCGGTGAGATTTTCCGATTCCAGCACTTCGGAGTCGGTGCCATCACCACAGATCACGGTAACCCGGGGGAAGCGCTCGCTAAGCTGACGGCAGCGCTCCTCCTTGTGTTCCACAACCTTTAGGCGGATGTCCATGCGGTCTAGAATACTGGCCAGATAGGCGGATACCTTGCCGCCGCCCACCAGAAAGACCCGTTTTACCTTGGGTGCATACCGGCCCAGCTGGCGAAAAAACTGGTCCAGACTGTCCGGGCGGCCCACCATGTACAGCTTGTCCTCCGCTTGGGGAATGAAGGAACCGTTTGGAATGGATACCTGTCCCCCCCGGTCCACAGCACAAAACAGCAGAGACAGCTTTTTTACCTGGGCCGGCAGGGCGTAGAGGGCGGTGCCCACCAAAAAATCTCCTTCTTGAAGGCGGAATCCCATCAGCTCCACCTTGCCCCGGCAAAAGGTCTCGATATTAGCGGCCGCCGGGAAGCGGAGCAGTCGGGAGATTTCGACGGCGGTGGAGTTTTCGGGATTGATCACCATGTCAATCTTCAGATTCCGGCGCAGTTCGGCCACGCTGGCGGTGTATTCCTGGTTGCGGATGCGGGCAATGGTGTATTTGGTGCCTAAATTTTTGGCGGTAAGACAGCATACCATGTTCACTTCGTCGGAGTTGGTGGCGGCCACCAGCAGGTCCGCACCGGCGGCGCCCGCCTCCCGCAAGGTGGCGGAGGATACGCCGTTGCCCTGTACCGTCATAATATCCAGCTGGTCGCCGGCCCGGCGCAGGGTATCCTCGCTGCTGTCTACAATGGTGATGTCGTGCTCCTCGCGAACCAGCTGTTCGGCCAAAGTGAAGCCCACTTTTCCGCTGCCTACGATGACTATGTTCATGGGGTTGATATCCTTTCCTGTTTTGGGGGTTGTGGCTTATAGAGAAAGGCAGGGGCAGAGCCCTTGCCCAGACGGTGGAAAAAGTGGCAAAGCCACTTTTTCGAGAAGGCTATGGCCCCGCTGCATCGCACTTTCTGTCCGCCTATCGCAGACAGATCCCGCGTTTGCGGGCCAAGATGTATGTTTCCGGCGTACATGCCGCCGGAAACAGGATCGTCATTCATGCGCAGCTGGGGCGCGAACTCCTGCGGAGTTTTTTGATAAGCAAGGCTCGGGCGGGTGCTAAATCGTCCATTCTCCGTGGACGATACCCACCAGATACCAGCGCTCTCCGTCAGGCTGAAACACCAGCTTGAGGGAGGACCAGTCCAGGCCGTCGTTCACCGGGTCGGCACTGGGAAAGCTGAAATCCACAAAGCGGCAGCCGGTGTATACCTCTGCCAGATTTTCCAGGGCATTGCCCCCGGTGATGATGCGGTCGATGCCGATCTCGGAGGCTTGTGTGTAATCGGCGTCGTAGACATAACGGGCATAGTACTGCTGAATGGTCATCTGGATGGGGTCGCCCCGGCCGTCTTCAAAGCCCCAGGTGTATACCGTCTGGTCTTGGGCCAGATTTTTAATCTGGCTGGCGGTAAAGTTGAGGTTGCTGTCCGGCTCGACGGTGGAGTAAGGGGTGAAGGTAACACCCCGGCTGGGATGCACATAGGAGGACAAGACGGTCCAGTTCTGCTGCTGGAGGCAGCGGTTGACAGCGCAGGCGGCGCCAAGCAGGGGGAAGTTGTCCGTCGGGTCCAGCGGCTCCGAGGCGGCAGACGCGTCAGAACTGCTGACTGCCGACTGCGAGGTCCCCGGCGGAGCGGTAAAGTTGTTGGGGGTATTGGGGACAGGAATGCTCTCATCCGTCAGATTGATGGGCAGCAGGATGCCGGCCAAAAGGCCAATTACCATACATAAAACACAGGGAAAGATTAGGAATCGTTTCAAAACGAAGCCCCCTTTTCGATGGATGCAGGACAAAAACGCAATTCTTATATCTTTGTATTATAAAACGAAACACAGCAAGATGCAAGAAGAACAAACGGCACCGGAAAGAGATAACGGAATTTTGTGTATTTTGCCGATGATAGCTGGAGGGTTTTCCACATAACAAACTGTATTATAGTATATGATGGATAAAAGGTCAAGTTTGGGCGGAATGGGCGGAGCGGGAGGGGAATACCACCTTGATTTTTTCTCTGGAGTGGGGTATGATACTGGGTACAAGGGACGGTATCCTTGAAAGGAGGGGACGTATGCGCCTGTTTGATACACATGCCCACTATGATTCCGGGGCGTTTCATGCGGACCGGCTGGAGGTACTAGCCTCCATGCCGGAGCAGGGGGTGGAGCTGATTTTAAATCCTGGCTGTGATGTGGACAGCTCCAAAACGGCGGTGGAGTTGGCGGAACGTTTTTCCTTTGTCTACGCCGCGGTGGGGGTTCACCCCTCCGATTGCGGCAGCTGGAATGGGGCGGCCCGTTCCGCCCTTCGGGAGCTGGCCAGCCACCCCAAGGTGCGGGCCATTGGAGAGATTGGATTGGACTACTACTGGAAAGAGAATCCGCCCAGGGAATTTCAGCAGGAGGTGTTTCACGCCCAGATGGAGCTGGCGGAGGAGCTTGCACTGCCCGTCATCGTCCACGACCGCGAAGCTCACCGTGACTGCTTGGAGGTGGTGAAGGCCCATCCCAATGTCACCGGGGTGTATCACTGCTATTCCGGCAGCCTGGAGGATGCAAAGGTACTGGTCAAGCTGGGCTGGATGCTGTCCTTTACCGGGGTGGTCACCTATAAGAACGCACGAAAATCTCTGGCGGTCATTGACTGGCTGCCCCTGGACCGGATTATGATAGAGACCGACTCCCCCTACCTGTCACCGGAGCCTTTTCGGGGCAGGCGCAACGACTCGGGTAAGGTATACCGGGTGGCTGAGACCATTGCGCAGGTGAAGGGACTTGATCGGGAAGAGGCAGCCCGAATTACCCTGGAAAACGGGAAAAGATTTTTTGGAATTGAGGACGGACAACCATGACCATCACCTATGAGTATGAAAGTGCGCTGTATGTCAACTTGACGAACAAGTGCAACTGTGCCTGTGAATTTTGCCTGCGCCAAGGGAAAGCGCAGGGGTCGATCTATACAGAGGATTCCCTGTGGCTGGAGCGGGAACCCACCCGGACGGAGGCACTGGACAGCTTTTTAAGCCGGGATGTGTGCGCCTACCGAGAGATTGTTTTTTGCGGCTATGGAGAACCAACCTACCGCCTGGACGACCTGCTTTGGTTGGTGGACCAGCTGAAGGAGCGCTTTGGGGCCCAACTGCCTCCGGTACGTATCAATACCAACGGTCACGCAAATCTGATCCATGGCCGGGATGTCTGTTCAGAGCTTTATGGCCGCATTGACACCGTGTCCATTTCGCTCAACGCGACCAATGCGGCAGACTATGTGGCCTTATGTCATCCGGTCCAAGGGGAGGCGGCTTGGCAGGCTATGTTGGATTTTGCCAGAGAGTCCACCGCATATGTCCCTAACGTGGTAATGACCATTGTGGATAAAGACAAAACCCCGGAAGATATCAACACCTGCCGGGAGATTGCTGCCGGGTTGGGTGTGAAATTGCGGGTCCGCAGCTTTATCGACTCTTGAGCAGGGACGGAGCGGAAAGTTTTCCGCTCCGTCGTCAAATTTCCTCTTGCAAACTGCGCTCGGATGTGGTATAGTGTAGGAGCTTCAAATGTGTGCAGGTGTAGTTCAATGGCAGAATGTCAGCTTCCCAAGCTGAACACGAGGGTTCGATTCCCTTCACCTGCTCCAGTACAAAATCGTCGAAAACCTTAGTTTTACGGTGATAAGGAAGTATGGAAACTAACTTATCATCAACACTGACAAGCAGGGTGCCAGTAAGAGCAGAGAACATATCACTTTCATTAGTGGTTGGTTCTCTGCTTTGCTGTTATATAATAAAATGCTATTTTTGAGAGCTGACATATA
>CAMWBA010000091.1 GCA_947172355.1 uncultured Bacillota bacterium | reverse complement strand
GCCCGGTTGGGCGAAATGGGGGCCTGCTGCGATGCAGAGGATGATAAGACGGCCTGCACCGAGGCAGCCGGCATCCTATTCACGCTTGGGGAGGGCGGCGTCAAGACATCGGAGGAAGCCGCAGATCTCGTCTACGACTACAACGCTATGGCAAAGCAGTACCAGGCCATGCACAAGCGGTTCGAAATTGCCGAACATGTAATACGCAAGGACGGTGTCTGGCACTGCCCCAGCTGCAACCGCCGGGCCAATCAGTATCACTCCTATTGCCACGCCTGCGGTAAGAAGTTGGCGTGGGGCTGCGGGAAAGGAGGCCGGCGGTATGGCTAATCGTAAGCAGCGTCGGATGGGTAAGCCCCAAGGGATGAACTATGCACAGGTCCTGGCCAGGAGACAGCAGCTGTTGGAAGCCTGCCAGCGGGCCGCTAACGACACCACAGTGCAGGTGCAGAGCGATATCAGGACGCAGAGGGCCATGTGGCTGATGTGCGTGTCCATGAACGACGCTTTCGGGATCGGCCCAGAGCGGTTCCAGAAGTTTGCCCAGTGTCTGCAGGAGCGGGCAGAGTGGTACGAGGAATTGGCTCAGGGTGGAGATGAGGAGTATGCCAATGAGAAGCTGCGCCAGGAGGCTCAGCGGTGTTCTGGGATGAATATAGAGTATCTCTATGAGGCTGAGATGCTGGCGGCACAGAAGAAGCACGAACAGGAGGGATGGCTATGAACTATCAGACCGAAGCAATCCAGGCCATCGAAGCCCAGCAGGCAAAGGTCACAGCCCGGTCCCCGCAGTGGATGGTAGGGGAGCAGCTGAAGGACATCTGCCGCCGGGAGCCCCGCAGCGCGGAACTGCTGGCTCAGGATCTGAAGGTGGAGGCCATGAGCATCACTGCGGCGGAGAAGAAAATCAAAGCCTTTGCTGATGGTCACAAAACTGGTAACTTCTCCTGCGTGACGCCCATGGAGGCCGACCGCATCCTGCGGGAGTTCTACGGCCTGCCGGAACCCAGCGCCGCACTGCCGCCGGCAGCCGATCCGCCGGAGCGGAAAATCATCGACCTGTCGGATTTCCTGTGAGGAGGCTGCGATGTGGAACAAATCAACTATGAGAAGCTGATCCCTCAGGAACCCATCACGGATGTGGTAGCCTTTGCGCAGCAGCAGGGGGAATTTGAGAACGCATACATGATTTACCGGTCAGAGCGGGTGTACGACCCGCTGAACATAGGCACTGTTTGCTCTGTCAAAGTTACCTGTTCCGCCTGTGGACACACATTCTATGCAGAGAAAGTCCCGGCTGGCGGTTGCAGACATAGCTACGCCCCCGCCCCCTTCGGGTGGAGAGATGAACAGATGCCGAACGCTGTGATTGATGGCGATAAAACGTTGTGCCCCAGCTGTTACAAGGAGGCCAAGACGGTCCACGTTGGCAGCATGAGGTCCTACGGCGGCGAGCTGATAGACGACACCTGGGTGACAGAGCTGTCGCGGCTCCCCGTAGAAGGGCTGGCAGACCGGCTGGTCCTGACAGAGTGGTGCATCCGCCGGTGCATCGACAAACAGGGGACTGTCCGGTACGAAATTTGGCCCTTTACCGCCTGGGTAGTGGAAGAGAAGAAAATCGTGCGCCTGATGGGATATCTGAAAAACATTGGCGGTCGGATTCATTTGTTCGGAGAATGGCGGCAGAGAAAGCAGTTTGAGGATGTGTATGGCAGCGCAAAGCTGATTGTCCCCTGGGACAAGTCCCTTTTGGAAGGAACCACTGCGGAAAACAGCAAGCTGGATCTGTACCAGACTGAGAAGCGTGGACGGGAGCTGGTTTCCTATCTGGCCCTGTGGCGGCGGCGTCCCTATGTGGAAAATCTCCTGGTACAGGGGTGCGGGAATCTGGTACGGACCTGGATCAAGAAGGAGATGAACAGCGGCTATTACCACGGCGGCATTCCGAAGCTGGAGGAAGTCAACTGGAAGGAAAAGCGCCCCGCTCAGATGCTGGGGCTGACCAAAGACGAATTCCGGCATATGAAGCAGAGCCGTTGGAGTACGGAGGATTTGGAAAAGTACAAGTTGGTCCGGGACAGCGGCGTTCCGGTCCGGCTCCCGCAGGACATGGAGCTGCTGAAGAAGGTGGAGAACTACGATTGCAGCCGGATTCTGGAAGAGGCCCCCAAGTCGGATTTCTGGCGGACGGTCCGCTACCTGATAAAGCAAAAAGAACATTGGTACACTCTGCAGGATTACCGGAACATGGCGCGGAATGCTGGCCGGGATATGACCGACAACCTTGTTCAATGGCCCAGAAATCTCACAGCAGCGCATAACCGGTATGTGGAAGAGCGGCAGGCCCGCTGGGATAAAGAGGAGAACGAGAAGAGGGCCAAGGAGATAGCGGAACGCAGCGTCCTGTTTGCAGAACGGGCCGTTGAGCTGGAATGGCTCTCCTTCGAGGCCGGCGGCCTTCTGATCCGCCCCTGCGCCAGTGAGGATGAGCTGATCCAGGAAGGCCGCGAGCTGCATCACTGCGTAGCAGGTTATGCGAAGCGTCATGCAGAAGGCAAAACTGCGATTCTGTTCATACGTCAGGCTGAGGCGCCGGATAAGCCCTTCTTTACACTGGAGTTCGATGAGAAAAAAATGGTTGCCGTACAGAACCGGGGCCTGCGCAACTGTGACCGGACACCGGAGGTCGAGGCATTTGAGAAAGCCTGGCTGGAACAGATTCGCCAAATGAAAGTACAGGGGAGGATTAAAGTAGCATGAACAACAGTGATTTTGAGGGCAAATGCCTGAGTGAGCAGTTCGGGGTGGGCGGCCCGCCGGAGGTCAAAGAAGAGGCCCCGCCCCCTGTTCGAACCGTAGAGGTGGTAACACTTGAGATCCGGACGCTGCAGCGGCAGGCGCAGCAGGTGGTCTTGGGATACGCCATTGAGATTGGCCGGCGGCTGGAGGAGGTCAAGGCCATGCTTCCCCACGGACGGTGGGGGGATTACCTGAAGAATGAGGTCGCCTACTCCCAATCCACAGCTCAGAATTTTATGCGGATCTTCCGGGAGTATGGCGCCAGCCAGCAGAGCCTGTTCGGCGGTGTGGCAAACTCCCAGGCGCTTGGGAATTTGACGTACACCAAGGCCCTCCAGCTCCTGGCCATCCCGGATGCGGAGGATCGGGAGCGGTTCGCCATTGAAAACGATGTGGAGCACATGAGCGTCCGGGAGCTGAACGAGGCTCTCAAAGCCAGGGACGAAGCAGAGGAGAAGGCCGCCGCTGCCCAGGATGAGGCCGGTCGCCTTGAGAAAAGAGTCTTACATCTCCAGGAGGAGATCGCTGGTCAGGCCCAGGTCTATGAGGCCAAGCTGACCAGCGCCGGGGTGGAGGCTGAGCAGGCCAGGGCCGCAGCCAAAGCAGCACAGGATGCCCTTGATAAGCAGAGGGACAAAGCCCAGCGGCTCCAGGATGCTTTGAGCGAGGCCAACACCTCTGCCCAGGCCGCCGAGGAAGAGCACGCCAGATTGCTTCAGGAGCTGGAGGAGCTGCGCAGCCGCCCGGTTGACGTAGCAGTGGAGGTGGATGAGAAAGCCGTGGAGGCCGCCAGGGAGGCCGCTGTTGCGGAGATGACCGAGAAGGTAAACAAGGCCAAGGCCGCCGCGAAGAAGGCCAAATCGGACCGTCAGGCCGCCGAGGATGCCCTTGCCGATGTACAGCGGCAATTGGATGAGTTGAAGGCCAAAGAGCCGCAGGTGCGGGAACTTACCCAGGATGAGATCCAAACAATGACCGCCGAAGCAGTGAGTAAGGCCAGGGCCGAAGATCTGGAACGTGTCAAAGCATTGGAAAAGCAGCTGGCCTCGGCGGATGGCGATGTGGCGGCCTTCCGAGTTCACTATGAAGCCTGGCAGGATCATTATAACAAGATGTCCGGCTATCTGACCAAGATTACCAACCAGGAACCGGAACGGGCTGAAAATCTGCACATGGCAATAAAGGCCGTCATAGAAAGGATGGCTGCAGGATGAGCCGCGAGGAACTGCTTCAGGCCCTGCGCCGCATGGCCCCGGAGACAGGTTCCCTGAACTGTCTGGGGTGTGGACATGAGCGCAGCTGCTCCACCCACGGCTGCGCGATCTGCCGGGAGGCCATTGAGTTGATTGAGCAGCTGTCAGCGGAAATTGATGTGCTGCGGGAGAAGTTCACGCCGTTGACGGTAGAAGAGCTTCTTGAGATGGACGGAAAGCCAATCTATGTGGCATCGTTCGGTGTGATGAAAACGCTGCCGAAATTTGACTCTGGATTTGTTATGTGCCTTGCAGATTTGACAAATCTTGACGACTACCAAAAAACTTGGTTGGCGTTCCGGCGCGAACGGAAGGGAGGTGGCGATTCCTGATGATCCTGATTTACTACAAAAATGCCGCCGGAAAGGTATGCAGACTGTTTCGACCGCCCAAGGGCTGGACCCGCGAAGACCTGGTCAGTGATCTTAACAGGGCAAATAATGATTGCGGCGGCGGGTATAGAGCCTATGCACGGCTTATCCGGAACAAAAATTTTTAAATCTCATGAAAGGAGGATCTGCCACGATGGAAGTGAACACGAAGTCCATCCTGCAAATGGCGGGTGGTGCCATCATGGAACGTGTGGACTACGAAATGCCGCTCATTGTTGCTAACATTTCGGACCCGAACACACCAACCAAGACCAAACGGAAACTTACCGTTACGCTGGAGTTTTCAGTGGACGAATCCCGCCAGAATGTCCAAGTCAAAGCGCACTCCAAGTCTACCCTGGCGCCAACAGAGCCGGTCACTACATTCCTCTACATTACCGGAGACGGTGAGGTTGTAGAAATGGCTCCCCAAATCCCTGGGCAATTCAGCATCGACGGCGCGGAGCAAGAAGCGCCTGCGCTGCTGAGGCTAATAAAGTAAAAGGAGAAAAATTATGCTGAAAGAACTGTTCGAACACATCCAGCATACGGCACAGCCGATCATCCACAAGGAGGGTGAAACAACCTTCGTCGTCACCACCAACGGCGTTGTGGAAGAACTCATTCCCACTATTGACCTTCCCCACCCGGACACGCTGCCGCTCAACAGCCTGGATGCCTTGGTGAAGCTAGTGCGGACCGAGGCGGCGAACATGGACTCGCCCCTGTACATCACGATCCCCAGTCACCTGACGGTTCGCTGCTTTGGCCAGCCGGACCCCGATGCCCGGTATTTCCGGCAGGTCTACTATGAGGCCAAGGCCACGGATGTTCCCGGCTGGGGCGAGAGTGTAGAGATGGGGTTCGAGGAAATGCAGATTGCCTTGCGCACCCGGTTCCAGGAAACCGCTGATGCCGTATATGCCATGAAGCTGCTCAGCGATATCAGTACTGGCAGCAAGGTCACCTTCAACAACAGCGGCATCGCCACCAGCGTGACCGCACAGAAGGGCGTCGCCCTCCAGACCAACGAAGCGATCCGGCCCATCGTAACGCTGCGGCCCTACCGGACCTTCCAAGAGGTCGAGCAACCGGAAAGTATCTTCCTGATCCGCGTCAATGAGCGGGGGATCAGCTTCACCGAGGCTGATGGCGGGATGTGGAAGCTGCATGCACGGGAAATTGTCAAGGCATTCCTGGAGGCGAAACTGGCCGATCTGGTTGCCTCCGATGCTGTGTACATTGCCCTGTAAGAAGGTCTGCTGCAAAAGTCATAGTACCCAACGTCAGGCGCAACTTTTTGTGTAGTTTATAGTCTAAATTTACTTGCTATTTCTTCGGAACAGAGTGATTAATGTCATGCAAAGGCCCGCCGGGTGGTAGCACACCCGACGGGCAAAGGGAAAAAATAATTCAGTACACCTGCAGTATAGCAGGTCAGAAAGGAAAATGCAATCATGAAAATGCAGCTTATTTCCCTGACGCTTGAAAATTTCAAGTGTCACGAGCGCCTGGAGATCCACTTTGACGGCAGGAACGCCGCCATCTACGGCCAGAACGCCGTTGGCAAGTCCAGCATCTATGACAGTCTTACCTGGCTCCTATTCGGCAAGGACAGCCACGGGAAGAAGGACTTCGACATCAAGCCGCTGACGCTGGAGGGCAGTGTGAAGGACCATGCGGCAATCACCGCGGTGGAGGCTGTTTTCCGGGTAGACGGCACGGATCGAAAACTGAAGCGGACCTATTACGAGGTCTGGAGTACAAAACGTGGTAGTGCGGAGTCATCATTTGACGGGCACAGCAGCGATTATTTTGTGGACGACGTTCCCTGCAAGAAAGGCGAGTTTGCACGCCGGGTGGGTGAAATCATTAATGAGAATGCTTTCCGGCTGCTGACCAGTCTTACATATTTCCCGGCAGAAATGCCCTGGCAGGAGCGGCGGGCGACTCTATTCGATGTGGTGTCCATTGCTTCGGATACTGAGATCATGGCCAGCGATCCGCAGTTTGCTCCCCTGGTCGTCTCCATGCAGGGATTGACGATGGACGATTACCGCAAGAAAATGACGGCGCAGCGCAAAGGGTTGCTGAAGGTCCGTACCGACACCCCGGCCCGGCTGGACGAGTGCAAAAAGACGGTGACTGACCTGTCCAGCATTGACTTCGCTGCTTTGGGTAAGCGGCGTGACGAGGCACAGGAGAAGCGGACATCGCTGCAGCGCGAACTGGACCAGGTAGAACACGACGGCAGCAGAATGGACCTGCAGAACAAGCTCGTTGGCATCCGCAATGAGCTGGGTTGCCTTGAAAATGAGAATGCAGCGTACCGGCTCAGGCAGAAAGCGGAAAACGGGCAGGATCGGACCACTGTGCTCCGGCAGAGCCTGAATACACTCCGCGTACAGGAAAGCCGCTGCCAGCGCGATTTGGAGTATTTGCGCAGCCGCCACAAGTCCCTGGATGAGGATGTAGCCTCCTGCCGCAAGCAGTGGGATGCAGTCAATGCCGAGCAGTTCCAAGGCGGAACCTGCCCCACCTGCGGTCAGCCTCTTCCGCAGGATAAGCTGGAGGAATCCAAGGCTGCCTTCGATCAGGGGAAAGACCGGCGGAAAAAGGATGCTGTGGAGGCCGCTAACCGCGCCAAATCCGCACTGGAAAAGGTTAATGAGGACATCGCCAAGCTGGAGCAGGAGGTTTCTGGAATTTCAAAGCAGACGGAGGACTTGACAAGCCAGCTCAAGGCCCTGGAAATCGCGCCGGCGGCAGAAATCAAAGACATGGACAACTACGCCGGTCAGAAGGCCAAGCTGACAGCGGAGGCGGCAGACATCCAGAATGAGATTGACAGTTTGGACATGAGCTCGGCGGCCCGCCGGAAGGCGCTCCGGGACGCGCTGGCTGATGCAGACAAAGAACTGAGCAAGCTGTCCGGCGAGCTGTCCAAAAAGACCGCGCTGGAATACGCCAACAAGCGCATGACCGAACTGCGGGAGCAGGCCGCTGCAGCCTCCGACGAGCTGAACAAGGTGGATCAGATGCTGTTCCTCTGCGAAGAATTCATGCGGTACAAAGCAAAGTTCATTGAGGAAAGCATCAACCGCCGGTTCTCCCTGGTGCGGTTCCGGCTATTCAAAGAGCAGATCAACGGCGGCCTGGAGGACTGCTGCGATGTAACGGTGGGCGGGGTCCCCTACTCCACCGGCCTGAACAGCGGGGCCAAGGTCAACGCAGGCATCGACATCATCAATACACTTTCCAGGCACTACAATGCTCAAGTTCCCCTGTTCGTAGACAATGCAGAGAGCGTGACTCGGCTGGAGCATTCGGACACACAGGTAATCCGGCTGATTGTTTCGGAAAATGATAAGGAATTGAGGTGTGATTTTCAGTGAGCTTGAAAATTAAGAAGAAGTCCGGTTCGTCGGTACCGCCGATGGAGGCCGGAACCTACCCGGCAGTGTGCGTTGGCATCATAGACCTGGGGGAGCAATACAGCGAAACGTTCAAGAAATACAATGACAAGCTGCTGGTCATTTGGGAGATTCCCTCTCAGACTATTGAAATTGACGGCGAAGACAAACCCCGCTGGCTTAGCAAGGACTTCTCCGCATCCCTCCACGAGAAGAGCGGTCTCTATCAGACGCTCGTCTCCTGGCGGGGGAAGGCATTCACCGATACGGAGCTTACAGAGGATGAGAACGGTTTTATGCAGTTTTCTGTTCTGGATATGCTGGGTACCGGTTGTTTCCTGCAGGTCATCGTGGAGGAAAAAGACAGCGGCAGCTACAACCGCATTACATCCGTCATCGCTTTGCCGGCAGGAATGAACGCACCTGCAACAGAAACCCCGCTCATCGCTTTTGATATCGACACATGGGATGACGAAGTGTTCAAGTCCCTGCCAGAGTGGATTCAGGAACGGATCAAGAAGTCGACCCAATATCAAAAGCTCCATGTTCCCACCGATCCCGTGGACGTGGATACCAACGGCAGCCAGCAGGCTAAAGCCGCCAGTGGCACACAGGAGAAGAAGGAGGAGAATCCCATATGACCTTTACCTCGCTTGCCAGTTCCTCTCGCGGAAACTGCTATGTGGCCAGCGATGGCGAGACGGCGATTCTGTTGGAATGCGGCATCTCCTTCCGCCGGATTAAAAAGGAGCTGGGCTTTGACCTCTCCACTATTCGCGGGTGCCTCGTTAGCCATGAGCACAAAGACCACGCCAAGAGTGTGATGGACATGATCAAATCCGGCATAGAGGTCTTCGCAAGCGAGGGGACCGCCGAGGCTCTGGACTGCGCCCTCATTACCCCTGTGGAGGCGGGGGCGCAGTTCCGCGTCGGCAGCCTGGAGATTATGCCCTTCCGCACCTGGCATGACGCAAAGGAGCCCCTTGGTTTCCTGATCTATAGCCGACAGGACGGGGAACGGCTGGTATTTGCTACCGACACCGTCAACCTGGGTCACACGTTTCCAGGCGTGAACCTGCTGGCGCTGGAGGCCAACTACGATAAGGATATCCTTGACCGGTGTGAGCGGATGCCGGAGAAGGTGCGCCATCGGGTCACCAATAGTCACATGGAGATCCAGTCGCTGTGCCGGTATCTGCGCACCCTGGACCTGTCGGCCTGCCGTGTGCTATATCTCCTGCACCTGTCCAACGCAGCCAGCAGTGAAGGGCGCTTCATCGAACGAGTCCGGCAGGTTGTGCCGCAGCATGTTCGGGTTATTGTTTGTGAGGAGTAGAAGACAAGGAGTTCCAGGGGGTTAACCACTCCCTGGAATTTCCGCCGATGGTGGTGATAAGATTTGACCTACATAGACTATTTGAATGATTTTAACAAATGGCTTCGATCAAACTATCTCCCCGGAAACGTGAGACTCCTATATTACTCTTTGTTGGCAGTCTTTAATGAGGCCGGTTGGCCGGAATCTGTCCAAGTTGATAATTACCGCCTCATGTCTATGATTGATGTCAGGACGGAAAGGGTAGCTATCTCGGCGAGGGATAAACTGGTTGACTATGGGTTCATACGATACAACAAAGGGAAAAAGGGGTGTCCCAATACATACTTCCTCACAAAATATACTGGTAAAAAAGTCAGTCAATTTGACAGTGAATCGGGAAGTGTTTCGGGAAGTGTTTCGGTCAGTCAATCAGTCAGTCAAAAGTGCAGTCATATAAAGACTAAGACTAAGAAGAAGACTAAGAATATATCCCCCCTACCCCCCGATGAAAAAAACTGGGGATTTGGGGACGACCTTGCCGCTGCCATTTCTGATTGGCTGACATACAAGGAAGAGACCCGGCAGGGGTACACGCCAACCAGCCTGAAGCTTTAGATTGCGGAGATTCAGAAAAACGCTGCACAGTACGGAGAGGCAGCAATGGCTGACCTGATACGGCGGTGTACAGCCAGCGGTTGGCAGGGGATTGCCTGGGACAAGCTGGGGAAATGTGACAGCTCAGTCAGCCCTTCCAGAGTTGAATCCAGAACCCCATATGAAGGTCCTTCCGGCGTCAAAGCGGACATGGACAGGATGCAGAGATATCTGCAGCAACTAAGAGAGGAGAATCAAAATGGCAAAGTGTAAAATTTGCGATCGCCCTGTTCTGGCAGGGCCGGTGATGCATAACAAGTGTCTGGAATTGTTGGTGACAGAGGCGGCAGAGAAATTTTGTGACAACTACTGCCGCTGGCCTTTGACAAATGCGGAACAGCTGGAGGCGCACTGCGACAGCTGCCCGATGGAGCGGCTGATGCAGCTGGTGAAGCAGGGAGGTATGAGTGAACACAATTGATTGCAACAAATGCGGGTATTCTTTTGATTTGGAGGATGCACGCTGCGGAACAATCGAAAAAGGCGATTTGCTGGTACAGTATTTCTGCTGCCCGAACTGTAGGAAGAAGTACCACGCCTTTACGTCTGATGCCCGGATGCGTGCATTGGTTGAGCAGCGGAAAGCAGTGCAGCTTAAAATCAGGGCGGCGTTTACCAAGAAATTCCGCAAAAAGACGATACAGGAGTACGAGCGGAAATTAGATCGGATTAAACAGCAGCAGAAAAAACTGCTGCCGGGGCTAAAGGCCGCTGGAGAGAAAATCCTGCGGCAAGCTGAGAATACATCGGAAGGAGTACAAAATGCTGATGCAACCAGGACTGATACAACCAGACCCAACTGAGCGATATACTTTTGGCGCCTACATCAAGCGCGGCGACAACACCGTTCTTGACATAGCGGTGGAGGCCATCAATACACCGGAATCCATCCGCAAGGCGATAAGCACTGTCCGCCGTGCCATGACCAGCCATGCACCGGATGCCACGCCCATCGTAATTGCCGCTGATAAAGACCGAAGTGCCCACACATCGGCGCAGGCCGCAGCAGCGCCGGAACCGGCCACAACGCCCACCACTGCGGCTTCCGGCCAGGAACTGAAGTCGCAGGCACATCCAATCCTCAAGCCGGACAAACCGCTGGAGGGCGTTCGCGGCCTGCTCCATCTGCACTGCGAGGGCTGTGGAAAGACGCTGGCCACATTCCTGAAGATGAAGCAGCAGACGATCACCTGCAGGTGCGGGCATACCACCGACCTGACCAAGCCGCTGGCCCGGTTCCACTACACCTGCCCCTATTGCGAAATGGAGCGGTGGGGTTTGACCAATCTGGAGGACTCGACTATCAGCATCAAGTGTAAGTGCGGCGGAACGGTTGATATGCAGTGGACGCCAAAGGCGAAGGAATACCGAAATTAACGAGAGGAGATCAATCATGAATATCAAGAACAACATCACCCGCTTTGAAGCGGAACTGACCAAAGTCCAGCGGTCCGGCATGGACAAGCTCCTGGAGTACATACAGGGCAGCGATTTCTACCGCGCCCCCGCCAGCACCAAGTACCA
>CAMWBA010000090.1 GCA_947172355.1 uncultured Bacillota bacterium | reverse complement strand
TCTGTGGGCGGGACAGAGGGTTCCGCGGGGACGGAGGTGTCCGGGACGGAGGGCGCGGCCTCCTCCCGGGGTGTAGGGCTGGCCTGACCGGGCATCACCCGGTCCCATACCCGCTGAAAGGTGGCCGGGTCCACATTCTGTCCGGCCAGCGCGGGAAGATCAACTTTTAATTCCATAGTTTAAACTCCTTTGCCTTTGAAGATGTATGCACGGGGCTGCTCTATTCTATGTTCCAGGCGGGAATTTGGCTTGCCAGGGGGAACGGATGGTGGTACAATCAGGGGGATTCAGAGCGGAAAGGGGCGGCTCCTATGGAAGAAACAAGACATGCGCTGCTGGAGATGGTCAATGCGGCGGGCCAGTTTTCCTATGAAAGCGGCATTGAGGTGACCCACATTGCGCCTGGGCTGGCACAGGGCGTGCTGCGGGCCGGTCCCAACTCCCTCAATCCCCACGGCATGATTCATGGCGGGGCCATGGCAGCCCTGGCGGACACGGTGGGTGGCTGCTGCGCTTGTTCCACCGGGAAAAGCTGCGTGACCAGCTCCAGCACCATGGAGTTTCTCCGGCCCGCCCAGGGGGACCTGTTCTGTGAGGCCACCCCTAAAAAGCTGGGCAGCAGGCTGTCGGTAATTCAAATCGTCATCACCGACGCGGCGGGCAGGGCGGTGGCCACCGGGACCTTTACCTTCTTTATGGCCAGGCCGGAACAGAAATAATCCAGCTAGGGCTTGTTTGAAAAATGTCAAAACGCCCAATCGGCGGGCCTTTTGGCCCCATACTTCCCCAATTTTTCTTGAAATCCACCCAGGATTCCGGCGAAAAATTGTGTTTGCCTGGGGCCAAAATTCCTCGCCGCTGTGCATTCTTCCATTTTTTAAACAGCGCCTAGATGCAAACTGGCGAAGTCCGCAGCGGACTTCGCCAGTTTTTTCGGATATTGCTGAGGACGGTGTATTGCTTGCCCGTTGGCCGCGTCCGGCCGGAGAAATCAAATGGCTTCCCTCGCCAAAGCGGCGGATGGAGGAGGGGGGACGGCCGTATGGAAATGGGATTTTTCGCCATACTATTAGGACATCTCAGAAAGATGGAAAAACATCCAACCGGCGGATCTTTTCCTGGACATTCTGTCCTTAACAAACAAGCCTTGTCCCGAAAGAACAAGTTGCTGCCGTTGATTTTACAGAAATTTTACACAGACAGGATAACCAATTTTACCTTGCCCTGCTACAATCAATATACAGAAATTGAGTGAGAAGGAGATTCTTGCCGCATGGATATATTTGATGGGTTGACCTTGATCGGCGGACTGAGCCTGTTCCTGTTTGGGATGAGTATTATGGGACAGTCTTTGGAGCGCAGAGCGGGCGAGCAGCTTCGGTCGCTGCTGGGCAGGCTTACCACCGGGAAGGTGGCCGGACTCCTGACCGGGCTGGGGGTGACGGCGGTGATCCAAAGCTCCTCGGCGACCACCGTGATGGTGGTGGGCTTTGTCAACTCTGGACTGATGACCTTGAAACAGGCCATCAACGTCATCATGGGGGCCAACATCGGAACCACCGTGACTGCCTGGGTCCTGAGCCTTGCAGGGATTGATGGCGGGAATATCTTGGTGCAGCTGCTGAAACCCACCTCCTTCACCCCTATTTTGGCGCTGGTGGGCATCATCTTCTATATGTTCTGTAAGGGCGCGAAGAAAAAAGACACCGGCATGATTCTGCTGGGCTTTGCCACACTGATGTTTGGCATGGAGACCATGTCCGGCGCCGTCTCCGGTCTGCGGGATGTACCGATCTTTCAGCAGATGTTTCTCCTGTTCAAAAACCCGGTGCTGGGCGTTCTGGCCGGAGCGGTCCTCACGGCGGTGATCCAGTCCAGCTCCGCCTCGGTGGGCATTTTGCAGGCGCTGGCAGTGACCGGGCAGGTCTCTTACGGTGCGGCCGTTCCCATCATCATGGGACAGAACATCGGAACCTGTGTGACAGCGATGCTCTCCTCTGTGGGTGCCAACAAAAATGCCAAGCGCGCCGCACTGGTGCACCTCTCCTTTAACCTCATCGGAACCGCCGTCTGGCTGGCCGTGTTCTGTCTGGCTCAGGTGGTTGCCCGTCCGGAGTTTTTGGACGATCCGGCATCACGGCTGGGGATTGCCATAGCACATTCGGTATTCAACGTGCTGTGTACGCTGCTGATGCTGCCCCTGTCCTCTGTGCTGGAGCGGCTGGTCAATACGCTGGTGCCGGATACAAAGCAGCCGGAGGTGTTTTCCGAGCTGGATGAACGCCTGTTTACCACACCGCCTATCGCACTGGAGCGCTGCCGAAGGGTGGCCAATGAGATGGCGGAGACCTCTGCCGCCGCGCTCCAGGAAGCCCTTGCCGCGCTGCGCAGCTATTCGCCGGAGCTGGCCGCCTCCATCCGGGAGAAAGAAGAGCGGACCGACCACTATGAGGACATCCTGGGCACCTACCTGGTCAACCTGAGTACCAGACAGATCAGCGAGGGAGACAGCCGGGAGGCGGCCAAGCTGCTGAAAATGATCGGGGACTTTGAACGTATCGCGGACCACGCCGTCAATTTGCTGGGCTCCGCAGAGGAGCTCCGGGACAAGCGGCTTTGCTTTACCGATGCCGCAAGGTCTGAGCTCACCGTCATTTCTGCGGCGGTCAGCGACATTTTAGACCTGTCGCTTACGGCGTTTTTGCGGGACGACCTGGCCGCCGCCGCCCTGGTTGAGCCGCTGGAACAGGTGATTGACCAGCTGAAAGAACAGCTGCGCACCCGGCATATCCTCCGGCTGCAAAAGGGCGACTGCACCATTGACGCAGGGTTTGCGTGGTCCGACCTGCTGACCAATCTGGAACGGACGGCGGATCATTGTTCCAATATTGCAGGGTGCGTCATCGACATTTCACATGACAGCATGAACCTGCACCAATCGCTGCGGGACTTCCGGAACGACAGCGCGGACTTTCAGATGCGGTTTGCGGAATACCAGCGCAAGTATGCCTTGGAGTGACAGAAGGCGGAAAGACGTTGCCCGGGACCGGTTCGTATGGTAGAATGGAGCCTGGACAGCGAGAAAAACGGGCAGGGAGGTATGGTATGATTTTTTGTGTGGAGGATGATGAGACCATCCTCGGGCTGATGCTCTACGCGCTGAAAGCGGCCGGATTGGAGGCGGAGGGATTTGCCGATGGAACCGGCCTGTTTGACGCCCTGCGGACCCGGATACCGCAGCTTGTCCTTCTGGACATTATGCTGCCGGGGGAGGATGGGATCTCCATTTTGAAAAGGCTGCGGGGACAGCCCGCCACCGCCAGGCTGCCTGTCATCATGGCGTCGGCCAAGGGGACGGAGTATGACAAGGTGACCGGCCTTGATTTGGGGGCGGACGACTATCTGGCAAAACCCTTCGGCATGATGGAGATGGTGTCGCGGGTCCGGGCGGTCCTGCGCCGCGCAGGACCCGGAGAGGAAACCAATCAGCTGTCGGCGGGAGGTGTGGTCCTCCGGCTGGACGCGCACACCGTGACGGCGGACGGGGAGAGGGTTCCGCTTACCTATAAGGAATTTGAACTGCTGCGGCTGTTTCTGGCCCACCCGGGTGCCGCCTTTACCCGAGAGCAGCTTCTGTCTGCGGTATGGGGGATGGAATACTGCGGTGAGACACGGACGGTGGACATGCATATACGAACCCTGCGGCAGAAGCTGGGCGGCTATGGGAGCATGATCGAGACCATCCGCAATGTGGGCTACCGGCTGGAGGGAAGGCAATGACAAAGAGAATCTTTCGTTCCATCTTGCTGGCAGCGGCGGCGGTTCTGGTGGCCAGTCTTGTGATTGTGATGGGCTGCCTGTATGAGTATTTCGGCACAGTGCAGGAACAACGGCTGAAGGATGAACTGCGGCTTGCGGCGCATGGGGTGGAGGAGAGTGGGCAGCATTATCTGGAACAGCTGACCTCCCGTGATTTCCGTTATCCCCGGGCGCCGGACTACCGGCTGACCTGGGTTGCACCGGATGGAACCGTGCTGTTTGATACCGCCGGGCCGGCGGAGGAGCTGGAAAATCATAGAGAGCGGGCGGAGGTCCAGGAGGCGTTTGCAAAAGGGGAGAGCAGCAGCGTACGCTATTCCAGTACGCTGACCGAGCAGACCCTATATTATGCAAAGCTGCTGAACAATGGGACCGTACTGCGTATTTCTACCCGTCAGGCGACCGGACTGGCCCTGGCCCTGGCCATGCTCCAGCCCATTTTGCTGGTCGGGCTGATCGCGGTGCTCCTATCCGCCGGCTTGGCGCACTGGATGGCAAGGAAGATTGTGCGCCCGCTGAATACCTTGGATCTGGAGCACCCCCTGGAAAACCACGCCTATGAGGAGCTGGCCCCGCTGCTCAAACGCATTCATCAGCAGCGCCGGCAGATCACAGAGCAGCTTCAAAGCCTGCAAAAGCGGGCGGACGAGTTTGCGCAGATTACCAGCCATATGAACGAGGGGCTGATCCTGCTGGACGGCGGCGGAAAAATTTTGAGTATCAACCCGGCGGCCCGGCGCATCTTCGCGGTGGACGATGCCTGTGTGGGGCGGGATTTTCTGCTGCTGAACCGCAGCCATGAGATGAGCGCCGCCGTCCTCTCTGCATCGGAAACCGGGCACGGGGAGCACCGCTTGGAGCGGAATGGACGGGAATATCAGTGCGATGTGAGCCGGATTGAGTCGGGCGGCGCTGCCGTTGGAACGGTGCTGCTGGTTTTCGATGTGACAGAACAGGCGGCGGCGGAGCGCAGCCGCCGGGAGTTTACCGCCAATGTGTCGCATGAGCTGAAAACGCCGCTGCAGTCCATTATGGGCAGCGCTGAGCTGCTGGAACAAGGGCTGGTTCAGCCGGAGGATGTCCCCCGTTTTATCCGCCTGATCCGAACGGAGGCGGCGCGGCTGGTGTCGCTGGTGGAAGACATCATTCATCTCTCCCAGCTGGATGAGGGGATGGCGCCGGCCTTTGAAGAGGCGGAAGAAGTTGACCTGTATGAGACTGCCCAGGAGGTGGCGGCCGCGCTGCGGAACAGGGCGGAGGCAAAGGGCATCCAAATGACAGTGGCCGGCGAGCCGGTTTGCGTAACCGGTGTGCGCAGATTTTTGTATGAAATGCTCTATAACCTCTGCGACAACGCCATTCAATACAATACTGCGGGTGGACGTGTGGAAATTATCACCGGCAGAGGGGAGAAGGGCGGCGCCGTTTCGGTGAGGGATACCGGCATTGGCATACCGGCAGAATACCAGCCCCGGGTGTTTGAACGATTCTTCCGGGTGGATAAGAGCCGATCGAAGGCCTCCGGCGGCACCGGACTGGGGCTGTCCATTGTCAAGCATATCGCACAGTATCACCAAGCGGCGATCCATCTGGACAGTCGGATGGGGGAGGGGACCACCATTTCTGTGACATTTCCCGGTCCCTGACGCATGGCCGCGGAAGGAGCCGGCTTGCCCCAACAAATGCCTTGAAGGGGCGGATTGCAGACTCAGGGCTGTTCCAAAGCCAAAGACAGCAGATATCCGTGTGTTCTGCGGGCGATGCTGTCACTCCAGCCGCCGCCGATGCGCAGGCCGTTCTTTTCCGCCTCAGCCAGCTTATCCAGGGCGGGGATCGCCTTGGTGCATTTAGCTTGGGCCAGCTTGCAGCACAGCTTCTCCAGCACATAGTTGTCCTCGTCGGGAGAGATGAAGGGTATCAATTCCTCGGCATAGCAGTCGGGCAGAATGGCCAGGGTGCAGAACCCCAGGTTTTCGTACCAGTCCTCCTTGGGGTCTGCGGATTTCCAGGCCTTCATCAGCTCTTGGGCAGCCTGATGAAACCGCTCAGTCTCCTCCGGGGTAAGGGGCTGGTTGTCGTTGAAGTCGATGTCATGCCAGAATTTGTCTTCATAGTTGGGGTCGCCGTCGTCGCTGAAATCCCGGAGAACCCGATGGTAGTAGTCCCAAAACCTAGAAAGGGACAGAAAGCGGGGGGAGACATCGGAGGGACCATGGAGCATATAGACGGTTCCTTTCAGCGGACCGGAATAGTAGTAGCCCACCAGAGCGGATATGTCATCGGTAGCCCACAGAGCAGCGGATTGACCGCCGGGAAAACCGCCGAGAAAGTCCTGGAGGAAGTTCTCATACTCCATGGCCTCCTCAAAGGACAGCAGCCGGGGCACCGTGCAGCCGTCGGAGACGGGCACCGTGTCGTGCCAGCGGTTCAAAATCTCCTGGTCTTCCGGCGGAATGTCAATGCCGCGGGCCAGAAAGGGATCAAGATAAGCCATTGGGATTGCTCCTTTCAACAAAATTAGGCAGGAAATCCTGCCGCCGTGCATAGTATACTATAAAATTTGACGGTTGACAAGGTTTTCCGAAAAATGGTGGTTGACATCCCCGCAGGTTCGTGATAGGATAATTGCAATTTTATAGCGGATAGAGGCGCGGCGCTCATGCGTACTGCGGGACAAGGCCAGGCAGCCGTCCCGGGGGAGAGGGTGCGCCGCCGAAGGAAGGACGCGCTTGCCTGAGCGGTCCGACCTGGGCCGGGGGAGAACATCTCACGGACTGTCACGAAGAGTGGAGCGCTATCCTGATGTCCCCGGCCGGTTGCTGGGGGCGTCCGGTTTGCCATGGGGCGCGTTTCCGCGTACCATGGTTTTTGTTTTGCGCAGACGGGGTTTTGTGTGGCCCCAAACCACCTTCCGCCGGGCACCTGCGGCGGTTCTTGGAATGAGGACCGTGCACCCCCGGCGGAGCCACTACATAGGAGGGAATGTTATGAGAACCAGAAGAACCTGGGCCATGCGGACCGTCGTCCTGGTGATGATGCTCCTGGCGATGGCCACCACCGCCTTTGCCGCCGGGGGAGTCCCCACCGAGCTCACCGGCACCAAGTATATCGAATGTCCCGACTGCGGCACACTGGGCGTGGTCCTGTCCGACGAGGGCGAGGCCGTCCCCTGCGACACCTGCGCCGGCAGCGAGTACGTGGGCTACATCGTCTCCCCCAGCAATTTCTTCAACACCCCCATGTCCCTGCTGCCCCCGGTCATCGCCATCGCCCTGGCCCTGATTACCAAGGAGGTCTACTCCTCCCTCTTCATCGGCATTTTGACGGGCGGGCTGCTCTATTCCAACTTCTCCTTTGAAGGTACGGTGCTCCACGCCTTTAACGACGGCATTGTGGCCTCCCTGTCCGACGGCTATAATGTGGGCATTCTGGTGTTCCTGGTCATTCTAGGGACGATGGTCTGCCTGATGAACAAGGCGGGCGGTTCCGCCGCCTTCGGCCGCTGGGCCAAGAAGAACATCAAGTCCCGGGCCGGGTCCCAGCTGGCCACCATCCTCCTGGGCTGTCTGATCTTTATTGACGACTATTTCAACTGCCTCACCGTGGGCTCGGTCATGCGGCCCATTACGGATAAGCAGAACGTCTCTCGGGTGAAGCTGGCCTATCTTATCGACGCCACCGCCGCCCCCATCTGCATCATCGCCCCCATCTCCTCCTGGGCCGCTGCCGTGGCCGGCTTTGCAGAGGACGGCCAGGGGCTGAACCTGTTCATCCGAGCCATCCCGTACAACTTCTATGCCCTGCTGACCATTGTGATGATGGTGGGTATGGTGCTGCTGAAGGTGGAGTTCGGCCCCATGGCCCAATACGAGAAGAACGCCGTGGAGAAGGGGGACCTGTTCTCCGGGTCCAACCCCTATGCCATGCTGGACGACGAGAACGACGAGACCCGGGGCTCCGTCCTGGATCTGGTGCTGCCCATTCTTGTGCTGGTGGTGGCCTGCGTCATCGGCATGATTTACTCCGGCGGGTTCTTCTCCGGTGCGGACTTTGTTACCGCCTTCTCGAACTCCGACGCCTCGGTGGGGCTGATGCTGGGTTCCGCCTTCGGACTAATTTTTGCGTTCCTCTACTACTTTATCCGCAAGTCCATGTCCTTTAAAGAGATGATGGGCTGCATCCCCGAGGGATTCAAGGCCATGGTGCCCGCTATCTTGATCCTTACATTCGCATGGTCTTTAAAGAATATGACCGACTCGCTGGGCGCAAAGGTCTTTGTCCGTGACTTTGTGCGCTCCGCCTCCGGACTTCAGATGTTCCTGCCGGTGATCGTCTTTGTGGTGGGCTGCTTCCTGGCTTTCGCCACCGGCACCAGCTGGGGTACCTTCGGTATTCTGATCCCCATTGTGCAGAGCGTATTTGACATGAGCAACCCCATGGCTATCATCTGCATCTCCGCCTGTATGGCCGGCGCCGTCTGCGGCGACCACTGTTCCCCTATCTCGGACACCACCATTATGGCCTCGGCCGGCGCCCAGTGTGACCACGTAAACCATGTGTCCACCCAGCTGCCCTACGCCATTTCCTGCGCGGTGATCTCCGGAACGGCCTATCTTCTGGCCGGCGGACTGGCCTTCTTTGGCCTGCCCGGCATCATCGCTCTGCCCGTTGGCATCCTGCTTATGGTGGGCTTCCTCTTTGCGATGAAGTACCGCCAGAGTGCCGCCTGAGTTTTCCTTGTGCAGCAAAACGGAGACCGCCATCAGGCGGTCTCCGTTCTTTATGGTGCTTGATATCCGATCTTTACCGCTGGATGCTTGGCGGCGATATGGTCCAGACAGCGCTGCCCTGCGGCCTTGTCCTCCACCTGTCCACGGCGCTCCTGGCCATCGGTGCAGGCCAGGACTACATAGAACTGGTCGAAGTTGGCGGTGGCGCAGCACATCCGAGCGCGGACCTCCTCCTGCCGCAGCCAAGCCCGGGTAATCCGGTCGTAGGGGAGGTAGGTGGCCCCGGAAAATTTTTTCAGGAAAAGGTACTGATCTCCCAGATGTATCCTGCCCACCGCGGCGGCCTGGGAAAAATCCTGCTCCAGCACTTTGGCGGAGACCGGCGCTTCCGGGAGTTCCGGTTTGAATTTCATAGGGGAACGCCTCCTTTATTTCCCCATTGTACCATAGAGACAGCGGGAGCGCAAGGGCGGAGAGACCGTAGGGCACTCCCGAAGGCCCACGGCCTCTCCGGCAAAAAAGAACAAAAGATTGAGGAAAAGTCTTGACAATCGCTCACTTCGTTGATAAAATACTAAGGCCGCGTTGAATGGGCAGGAAGCGCAGGGGACAGAGCAAGCAGGGTCCAAGACCCGAAGGTATGTTCCGGAGCCGGTAAAACATCCGGCTGAGGCGTGACAACAAGCGGGGCAACCCCACCCATGAGAGCGAGCCCGTCATAAAGGAGTTGAATACTATGCAGGCAATCATCGTAACCGGCGGCAAGCAGTACAAGGTGGCAGAGGGCGACACTCTGTTCATCGAGAAGCTGGAGGCCGAGGCCGGACAGGCCATCACCTTCGACCAGGTGCTGGCAGTTCTGGACGGGGACAAGGCTACCTTCGGCGCTCCCACTGTGGAGGGCGCTTCTGTGGCCGCCACCGTGGTTAAGAACGGAAAGGGCAAGAAGATCCGCATCTTCAAGTACACCCCCAAGAAGGGCTACCGTAAGCGCCAGGGCCACCGTCAGCCCTACACCAAGGTGGAGATTGGCGCCATCAAGGCCTGATGACCACCGTCACATTTCATACAGAGGGCAGCCGCATCACCGGCTTTGTGATGCAGGGACACAGCGGCTGGGCCCCTCAAGGGGAAGATATTGTTTGCGCCGCCCTCACCAGTGCCGTCCGCCTTACCGAGTGCGCCGTCAACGACGTGCTGGGGCTGGAGGCTCCGGTCAAGGTGCGGGACAAGGACGCATATCTCTCCCTGAAACTCCCCGGTGCACTGGGGCAGACCAACGAGAGCACCTGCCAAACATTATTGGCGGCGCTTATGGTTCACTGTGTTCAGCTGGCTGAGGAGTATCCAGAAAATATATCCGTCATGGAGGTGTAAGAGATGCTGAATATCGGTTTACAGTTTTTCGCCCATAAAAAGGGCGTGGGCTCCACCCGCAACGGCCGTGATTCCAAGGCCAAGCGGCTGGGCGTGAAGCGGGGCGACGGTCAGTTCGTGCTGGCCGGCAATATCCTGGTCCGTCAGCGGGGTACCCATATCCACCCCGGCGTCAACGTGGGCAAGGGCAGCGACGATACCCTGTTCGCTATGAAGTCCGGCCGCGTGAAGTTTGAGCGCCTGGGCAAAGACCGCAAGCAGGTCTCCATTGTGGAAGAGGCCGCCGCGGAGTAATGTTCGCCAACAAGCCGCAAACGAGATGACGTTTGCGGCTTGTTTCTTAGGGCTTGTCTGAACCATGCCAATGTGCCTAAACGATGCGGATGGAAGTTGAGGGAAGGACCAATGAAATGTGTGATTGTCTACCACTCCAGCCACCACGGCAACACCAAAAAGCTAGTGGAGGCCATCGCTCAGGGACGGGATGTGACGTTGATCGATGCAGCCGCCACAAAAAGCGCCGACCTGAGCGGCTATGACCGGATTGGGTTTGCCTCCGGGATTTATTTCGGCAAGTTCCATACAAGTGTGCTGGAGTTTGCAAGAAACAACCTGTCCCATGGCAAACAAGTGTTTTTTTTGTCCACCTACGGCGGCAGCAGCAATACCAAGGCCATAGAGCAGGTGGTCAAGGAAAAATCCGCACAAATTATAGGGCAGTTCGGGTGCAGGGGCTATGATACCTTTGGCCCCTTTCAGCTGATTGGCGGCATCGCGAAAGGACATCCGAATGAAACGGACCTGGAAAATGCCCAACGCTTTTTTGAGACGCTGTAAGCCCCTTCTGTTGGAAATGAAGAGGAGATAACTGCATGGAAAAATGGCTGTATGTCATGTTTATTGAGAAGACTAAATCCTACAACAAGCTGACCAAAGCCGCCGTGGAGCGGCATGTGGCCAATTTGAAAGCTCTGGACGAGCAGGGGCGTATCGAGCTGGCCGGGGTGTTCAAGGGCTATCCCGGCGTGGCTGGCATGTATATCCTCAAAGCGGAGAGCTATGAGGCGGCGGAGGAGCTGTGCAGGCAGGAGCCTTTGGTTGCGGAGGGCTTCGCCACCTATAAGCTGAAAGCCCTCCAGCCGGCAAATAAAGAGAACAACTATCTGCTGTAAGCAGTAACGTTTCTTTTCGGTTCCTTTTCCACTTCGTGGACCTGAAACTCTAAGGCTCACGCTCCGCGTTCGCCGAGAGGTTTCACGTCTTTTCAAAGAGAAGGAACAAAAGAAAGGAGGTGCCATAAATGGCAGCACCCTTTGTAGATACCGCGAAAATCACCGTCCGCTCCGGGAACGGCGGGAACGGCGTGGTGTCCTTCCACCGGGAGAAGTACGTGGCCAACGGCGGCCCCGACG
>CAMWBA010000089.1 GCA_947172355.1 uncultured Bacillota bacterium | reverse complement strand
ATGCTGTCTTTTTTCATTTTGGGGCTTGACACCTATTTGCAGGTTTGCCGCTACTCAATATCGAAACCGCCTCTAATAATAAATGATCTAAGCAGTTTGTCAATTTTTATTGGCACTTTAGGAGGAATAATTGATGCGCCTTCAATTTTTTCGGTATCAATCGCAATTAGGTAGCCGTCAATATCATATGGGATGTTGACACCGCCGCCAGGGGCAAATAGCTCTTTGTACCGCTGGACGAGAATTTTGTAAGTGACTTCGTTCAGAGCAAGTTCAACTTGCTTTTTCTTCCCTGAATCATCCATATCGAACTTATAGACGGCCTTATTCCAGTCAAAGCCTTGCACCTTTGCAGCTTCCAGATACTCGTTGAATTTCACGAACAAATCCGAGAACTTCTTCCGCTCCGTCACGTCCGGCGGCAAGCTAGCAAAGTCTTCGACACCCACATACTCGAACAAATCCTGAATCTGCCCGAAAATGAAATTCATCCCTTCAATATTCTTATCGAGCCGATCCACAAACAGTGCAAGCGGCTTATCCTCGGAATACAGCTTGACCGCTTCTTCAATCAACCGCTCCATCGTATGGGGGCCGACGGTCATAATTCTTCAAGGAAATCTCCTTGCCGAAGTGTTGCGTATCCTCCAGGTTATCCCGGACGGCGGAAACGGTCCTTCCGTTGATAAAGCCGTTGAGTTTCAGGGGTGTGTGCAGGCTGGTGATCTGCTCCAGAATCTGCTGCATCTCGCCATCGGTCAAAGGATAGTCGTTCAGCCGGCCGATGCCCCGGTTATTCTGGAAAAGGATGTCCGCCCGCTTGGTACAATAGAGGTATTGGGTCCCTCTCCGGTTGCCCATGCTTTTCAGCGCCCGCCCACAGTGGCCGCATTTTATTTTTCCAGCCAGCCAGGTATTTTTCGGCTTGCGTCCGCCCTGGAATGTGATGTTCGCCATCAGCTTTTTCCGGCACCGCAGCTAGGTATCAGCGGAAACGATGCCCTCGCTGGGGGCCGGCACAAGGATTTGATTTTTCAAGTCCTTGTTTTTCGTTTCTGCACGTCCCGGCCCTGGTAGAGATAGCGGCCGTTGGTCCCGGCGAAGTCCGCTGCCTCGTTCCCCATCACGCGCCTCTGCCCCTTGAAAAACTCGTACAGCTCTAGGTCGGCCTGGGCATAAATAGGGCTGCAGAGCATTTGAGAAATAAAGCCCCGGCTCAACTCCTTGCTCTACCTCTGGACACAGCGGTGATATGCTCCCTATAAAACAAACAGCGAAACAATAAAAATTCAAGTAAATGTGATAAGCTTGGATTCCACCTGCATAAAGGTTCATCCGGATGGAATGGGCGCTTTGAAAAAACGGGACGCAATCCACCGGAAGAACATGGGGCGGATGGAACCCCAAACTTCATATGGTCGCCACATCAAGCGTTTTCGCCGTGTGGGTCAACTTGCGATTTATTACATTTCCGACAGCGCAGTTAGAAATTCTGACTGTGACGTTCCATACCCGCAGACATATGCACCCTTTTGGGCACGGGTCAAGGCGACATACAAAAGGCACTTGGACTGCTTCAGAAGCTCCTTGGACTGACCGGAAATTTTTGGGGGAAACATCCCCTGATTTACCCCGGCAACAAACATATACTGGAACTCCAAGCCCTTAACACGGTGCATCGTCCCGACGCGAATCCCATCCAAGCTCCGGTCATCCGACTTGCTTTTCAGTCGATAGGTGCGCACACCGCCGTTATTTAACCGCTCCTGGTAGTAGTCCACCTGATTCTTGGTATAGGCAGTCAGGCAGATATTCTTTGTGGACACACCGCAGTCGAGCAGCTGTTGGATTTCCGACAAAATCCACTGGATTTCTTCCGCTTCGCGGGCAAAGGAACCGATCTGCGGCGGCGCTCCGGACGTACAAGAGAAATAGCGGGGGAAGCTGTCCGGTCCCCCGTTCAAGTCATCAAAGGACTCATCTTCCAACAGCTGTGTGGCGGAGGCCTGCAGCTCGTAGGTGGTGCGGTAATTCAGCCACAGCCGGTGGATCCGGCCCCGCACCCGGATTCCGCAGGAGGACAGGGAGACCCGGCGGTCGTAGATCCTCTGGCGGGCATCTCCCACCAAAAAGAGGTCATCCTCCCGCTCCGGACCAGCCAGGGTGCGCAGCAGCCGCAGGTCGCTGGAGTTGAAATCCTGCGTTTCGTCCACGATGATGTGGCGGTACCGCACATCTACCTGCTCCGAAATAGCTTGGCGATATCGGTACATTGCAGTCTTATAGTCAAACAGGCGGCGCTCATCCATCAGCGACTGGTAGGCCGCAAAGACAGGCCAAAGCGCTTCGCGCTGCTTGGCCATCAGGGGCTTTCCGCCTCCAACCCGGTTTATCTTGAGATATTCTTCCAGGGTAAACGCCTCCTGCTCGGCAATAACCCGCTCCCACTCCTCCTGATAGAAGCTGGCGGGGCAGGTGCGCTGGGGGTCGCCAATAGAGATGGCGTCCTCCCACAGCCGCTTGAGCAGCCTGTCGCTGGAGTATAGGATATTAGCCTGTTCATAGCCGGGAAGGGTTTTGAGCTGGAGCAGTTTGTCCACATTCAGAACGTCGATGCGACTGAATTCTTCTGCGGTACAGATACTGCGCAGCTTTTCGCTCACGTCGCCGGCCAGGTTCACGGTGTAGAAGGTGTAGAGAATACGGCCCTGAATTTTTTCCCTGATCATGCGGGCGGCCAACGCCTTGGCCCGGTGCAGGGCGGTGATGGTCTTGCCCGTGCCCGCGTCGCCCAGGACCAGGGCCGGACCGGAAAAGCTCGACTCCACCAGCCGGCGCTGAGCAGGGTGGAGGAAGACGCGCCACTGTTCCAGGCTGTCCTGCAAAATGACCTCGCGCAAAGCCGGGGCGCTGGGGCCGATGACAAAGGAGCGCAGCGTCTCCGGGTTTTCATGGGGTCGCCGCCGGAAGCCAGCTTGGACTCCCCTATCTCCTCCAACAGCTCAGACAGCGGAGTTCCGGCGGCCAGGTCAAACAGCCGCTCCGCCACCTCGGCAGGGAAGGCATCCATCTGCTCCACCAGTTGGTCATCATTTTGAATCGAGCGCACCAGGGACAGCAACTCCTCCGGAACGCCCAGCCGCCGCAGGGACTTATCCGAATATTGCCCCGCAGAAAACAGACTGTTTTCTGCGGGTTCGGAGGGCTCGTCGGGGACGTCGTACATCTGAAGGGTCATAGTCTCGTCCTCGATGGATATCTTTTTCTTCTTGGCCCAGTCGTATGCGGAGTCGTGCTGATCAACATAGAGAAAGAGATAGGCCTGCTGTTCCTCTCTCCAGGAAAGGATGGTCCGAAAGCCCCGGTCCACCCAGATAGAACTCATGGTCCTTTCCCGGCAGCTACTGAGCCGCTCGTAATTCAGGCCTGGTGCGTTTTTGTCCCTCATGAACTGGGTCATTGCCATAGCCGCTTTGCCCTGTATAACGGGGTCCAGCCGGCTAAAGGTGTCCTGGGTCTTGTTGGCCTTGACGCTGATGAACTGAGAGGTATCCAAATCCTGCCCTCCCAGATAGAGGCAGTTGTCACAGTTGTTGATAATGGTTTTGCCCTTGTCATTTCCATAAAGAGCATAGAGCTGATTGATGCTCTGGATGATGAGGCTGACGTAGACCTCCCGGGAGCGGATGATGGAGATGATACCGTCAAAATCCGGGATGACCACGTTGGTGGCGAAGTCATCCAGAATAAAACGCACCGGCACCGGAAGACGGTTGTCCGGGCGGTAATCCTTGTCGGCGCTCTCAATCAGGGTATGGAGCGCCTGGGTGTAGAATACGTTGGCGATTTTGTCCATGGACCGGTCGGTGTCGCTGATGGTGAGGAATATGGCCGTCTGCTCCCGGCCCAGAGAGCGGAAATCAATGCGTTCCTTCTGGCTGTAAAGGTGCCTGGGACCATCAAAGGACAGAGGCAACAGGCTTTTGACCATAAACATTTTGATGCAGGCGTAGGTCTTATCCGCCACGTTGTTCCCGGAGGTCATCCGGTAGGTGTTCACCGCAAAGCTGTGGGGATTCTCCTCCACCAGCTCTTGAAACAGCTTGTAAAAATTCTTGTGCTCCATCACCTGATACAGCCGGCACACGGACTCCGGGTTATGCTCCTCCTGCGGCAGGGCTTCCAGGGCATAGCCGAGCAGGGCGGCCAGATAGAGCTGGGCGGAGTGATCCCAAAATGGATCTTTCTCGGTTTCCACCGGAATCAGGCAGGCGGCCAGGGTCAGGATGTCCTGTTCGTTGTATTTTTTATGGGCGGAATCATAGCGGACGTAGTCCAAGGGGTTGTAGCCCACGGTGTTGTTCATCAGCTCCGTCAGATCCAGGTTTATCACCTTGTAGCCGTGGGCCGCCAGCACCGGGCCCACCTCCCGGATCAGGCTGCCCTTTGTATCAGCGATAACCAGGCTTTCTCCGCCCTGAAGGGCACACTGGAGCAGATTGGGCTTCACATAGTTTCGGGTCTTGCCCGCGCCGGATGGTCCGACAATCAGATCGTTGTTATTGATATGGGTGAGCCGGGTGTTATTGGGAATCAGACAATTTTGGGCCAGAATGCGGCTGGTGTTGATTTCCATCATGGTTCCCCCTGCCAAATGGTCTCAATGACCCGGTCGGCCAGACCGAAAGCCACAGCTTCCTCAGCATCAAAAAAGGTATCCCGTCTGGTCTTCTCGTAAATCTCCTCCAGCGTCCGCCCGGTAAACTGGGCCAGCAGCTGGCCCATATGCTCCCGGGTCTGCATCAGTCCCTGGCTGATTTCATAGAGCTGGAGGGCGCTGCCCCCTGTTTTCCCAATCAGAGGGTCGTGGATCATGACCCTGCCGTGGGGCAGGATATCCCGCTGGAGGTGGCGGAGCTGGCGGCACAGAGAGTAGACCGAAACCGCATTGATCTCTCCCACACACTCCACCTCCCGGTGCAGGAGCATTTCATCCAAAATGTTGTAGCTCTGATAGCCCTGGCTGGACTCCCGAACGATCATGGGCGTTTCAACATACATTTCCATCAAAATTCATTCCTTCCAGTTCTTGTCTTAACGATTCATTCCACGCCTGAAAGCGTTCCAGCAGCCTGTCGCGATCCTCCTTCAGTTTCCGAGCCTGCTCCAGAAGACAGAACGGTTCAATCAACAGCCGCCAAAATACATCATGGAGGGACATGTTATCGAAGTCCGCCCCCACATCGTCACAATCTTCTCCGTCGATGCCGCTGAAGATATCCTTCTCCTTTGCCTCCGCCTCCTTGACGATGCGCCGGATCAGCCCGCCAAAGCTGCCGTCCCATTTATCTATTCTGTGTCCAAAGTAGGCCGCAAGCCAGGGCAGCATCTCCTGGTAAAAGCCCTGCATAGGCACATCGGTGTCAACCAGTACGCTCAGCCCCCGGAACACATCCTCCAGATTATCCCCCGACAAAGGCAGATGGGACTCGCTGATTTCCCAAATCTCCGAATGGGCCAGCCGTGCGGAAAGGGACCGGGCATCCAGCCTGGTTTTATGGAGCGCGGTTATTTTTTTATTAGCTGAATTCACAAATGGAACTCCCTTTTCGCTGTAATTGTAAGCGTAGATAAAGAGAACCTTTGAATACTCCATGATTTCCTCTCCATCTTCCTGATCCGCCGCAGCATTGGAATGCATCCGTCTGTCCGCGTCCCGCGCCGCCTGGCCGTAGGTGATGCCGGGCGGGTACAGCATCTGCAATCGCTCCAGGTTTTCTTCCAGATAGTCACTGTCCAACATATTTAGCAGAAGGGGCTCCATCGGCATGGCGTCCAGCTGTTCCAGAGCGGCCACGGTGTGGCCCAGGTTGCCGGCCCGGCCAGCCTGCATACACTCCAGCCGGGTATCCAGCGAACGCGGTAGCCAAAGGGGTGGTTTCTCTCTGGGCTCCCACAGCCGGTACAGCCAGCCGTGGAGCAGAACAGGCTATTTATCCGGGCAAAGTTCGAGGGACAAAACCAGCTCATAGTACACAGCCCAAGCCGTTTTCCCTCCTCGGTGGGTCTATAGCGGGAGAGGTTATCCCGCGAAAGCAGGCCTTTTGCCATCAAAAAATCCCTGGCTTCCGGCGGAACAACGACGGCGGGAAATCTCCAGTTGGACGGTTCCGGGCAGACGAAGGGGCCCGTCCTCAGTATGAGTTCTCCGTCCTCCCCCGGCTCTTCGGTCAGCAGATCGGAGAACAGCGGGATGCCCGCCGCCCGCAGCGCGTCCAGTTCCCATGGGAACAGCGGCGTCTCCTTGCCGTCCTCCCGAATGGCGTAAGGCAGCGCCGCGGCCAGCACGCGGCGAAAGCCAATACTCCCAGGAGCGGCTGCGCAAATGCTTTCAATATGTCTCCCAGGTGCTCCAGCGGGAGCTGGACCGGCTGGGGGAGCCGGCGGAGGCATTAAACACCGGAGCACCCGAAGAGGACGCGCCGGAGCGTATCGAGCTCATTATGTCGGGTCTGTGCCGCGCCCGAGGTTTTACGAAAAAACCAGTATTTTTGCACCAAGCGGCCTATGAATGGCTGGTCCAGGAGGGCTATCTCACAGCACAGCCCAGAACGGACAATAAGTGGACGGATTATCAGCCCATTCAGAAGGGAGGCGCCCTTGGATTTCAAGCCGTGGAGTACACCAGCAAAGACGGACGTACCTGCATCGCAATCCAGTGTAAGGAGCAGGGCCGGCAGCTTTTGCGGGAGAATATGGAACCGATTATAGCCCGCAACCAGAAGAGATGGAAACCGCTGCTGGACTGCCTGACCCCGGAGTGGCACAGCCGCGCCGCCTGCGCGGAGAAGCCGATCACCCTTATGGCGCTGCTCAAGCACATCCACAGCCAGCTGCCAGAAAATCTGCCCCAAAAACTGTCATCCAATGCAGTGAGCGACTGGTTGGTTTGGAAAGGGATTTTGGAGCCTTGCATCATCCGAAAAAGCCTGAAAAGAGAGCCGACGCAGGCTGGAGAACAATTGGGACTCCAGTCCAATCAATGGGAAACGAATGGCAAGGTTTTGTATCCCATTCCTTCCAGCAGTTCATTCTGGACAACCTGAATGGAATCGTTCAGGACCTGGCCTCCGGAGATGCCTACCGGTGGGGGCCGCAAGAGCTTGTCCTGACCAGTCAGGCCCGGGAGGAATTAAAGGCCCGACCCAAGCTCGTGGGGCCGGCCTATATGGACAACGCGATCAATAGCGCTTTGGGGTGCGGGGATGAGCGTCCAAACCTGATACCCAGGAAACTGATTGCAAGCTGGCTCTTTCAGGAGGGATATACCTTTAGTGTTCAGGGGGAGCAGGGCGACAAAATCAAAACCGCACCCACCCCGAAGGGTGCGGCTGCCGGATTGGCTCCATATCTCCTTACGCAGCGTTTCTTCCCAGACCGGGCGGTTTTTGGCGTCCAGCACGACACCCCGGGAGGGGAAATAAAAATCCGGCCGGATGGTCATATGTTTCTCCAGAATGTCGGCTGAGGTCTGTTGATAGCGTTCCGTCACGTTCTGGAACAGGGTTTTGGACAAAAATTCCTCCCACAGCTGGTCCATATTGAACAGGATGCCCACCGTCCGGTCCTGGCCTTGAAGATCCTGCCCCAGCCACCGGAGTACCGCCCGGGCGGTGAGGCGCACCTCCTCATAGCTGCGGTAGACCGGGTGGGTAATCTTCCTCCGGGTACGCTCCAGAAGGACGCGGGGCTGGTCCGGACCTGTGCCGGAAAGCTGCTGGCGGAGAAACTGCACGGCGGCCTTGCACTCGGGCAGCTGCCGGAGCAGGTTCCGCATCAGCTTGGGATACCGCCGCTGCGCGGCGTTTATGGCGCACAAAACCAGCCGGTTATAGGGGTTGTCGGGGCTGTACTCCCTGGTCCGGTAAGCCGCCTGGCCATCGTTCAGACCCATGGTCAGCCGGATGTGCCTGGGGAGGTCCAGCTGTCCCCGCACCCGGCTGTCGCAGTGGGAGAAGGTGCGGTAAGCCCGGAAGGTCCCCTTTTTCCAGGCTAGCTGGAGCTGTACAGCCAGCTGGCAGACCAGCCGCCATTGATAGAAGTCGGAATCTTCCGGCCCGGCTGGGCCTTCTGGAACCAGCGCAACCAAGGAGGAAACCTCCCAGGCGTTCTCCAGCAGATACCGCAAAAACAGGTGGTTTTCCCCGTCAAACCGGGAGTGGATGGTAATATTACGCCCCCGAAAGACCAGCGAACCCACATAGCTCCCGGTCTGGATGGTGGTTTTGTTCAAGGCTCGGATCACTGGAGGCGTTTCCCCATCTTCCTCCCGGGGGCTGGAGGCCAGAAATACGCAGTCCTCCCGCTCCAGTTCCTCTTGAATGGCTTGAAGAAGCTCCAGGTCTTCGTTGGAGATGTCATCGGAGCTGTACCGGGTATGGTCTTGCAGGACAAGCGGTCCGCTCATGACGCGCTCTCCTCCGTCCGCCCGTTCCCCATAAACGCCTTTTGGCACGCCGCAAGAAACGGTTCCACTTTCCGGCTGTCCTCCCCGCGTACATATTCCCCCAGCAGGGATTTTAGCCGGAAATCCCACACAAAGGCCAGCAGCTTGTTCAAGTCCGTCCCGGACTTCCGGTCCTCGGGCAGCCCGGAGAACTGGCCCTGGGAGATGTAGTACTGCCGGTTCAGTCCGAATTGTTCGCCCTCCTTGGCGATGATGCCGTTCAAGGCCATAATCCGCCGGGCAGCCTCCTCCGCGTTGTTATAGAGCAGACTCCCAAACACCGCCGAGCCGTTCCGATCCTTCGCCTGGAAGGCATCCGCCAGCAGTTCGTACTCCACTTCCACCTCTAAAAATACGAACCGCCGCCGCAGAGCGAAATCCATGCTCTCCACCGAACGGTCGATGTCGTTCATGGTGCCGATGATATAAACATTGTTTGGGACAAAGAAGCCGTTTGCAAAGACATCCTTGCCGTCCAGCCCGTAGGTGGGCAGGTTCCGGTACTGGGTGAACACCGCCTCCCCCCGTTTGTCGGACTCCAGGCAGAACATCAGCTCCCCTAACACATTGGACAGGTCCGCCCGGTTGATTTCGTCAATGATGAAAAAGTACTTGTGCGCGGGATCGTCCTCCGCGCAGGTTCCCTTTGGATCGTTTTCCTTATTCTTCGCCGCCACTTGACGGCAAAAGGCCTTAAAGGTTCCGTCCAGCTTGACAAACGTGTTCTTCCCCGTGTTCTCCCCTGATCTCGGATCCGGTACGGGACGCAGGCCTTCTACAAAGTCGGTGTAGTCATAGGAGGGGTGGAAGGGGACCAGGACATAGTGTCTGCCCTCCTGTGCCGGCTGCTCATTCAGCGGAGCGCCCAGGTACCGCGCCGCCTCTTTGGCGAGGTAGGTCTTGCCAGTGCCCGGCGCGCCGTTGAGAATAATCTGCTTTTATCCATTGCCGCGCACTCCCAATACCGATTCAGGGTCTATTCAAATTAAGGCAAATCAGAACAACTTTATTGGCCGAAATAATACAAATATATATCCTCCATGTTAGGAGACTGCGGCGGAGAATCCGCGCATGGCCTCTGCTCAGAATACAGCTGAACCACGCTTTTCCCATCCATGTGCATGACATTGCTGCATGGGAATTTTTGAATCAGCTCTGCCTCATTCTCTGTGTCAAGTGGCTTAAATGAAATACACTCGTTGCCATCGCCGCCAGTCGATCATACTCCGTACTTCAAGCACCCCATTATTTGCAGGACCCCATTATTTCATATATTATATAAAGTGCCCCGGAATTAGGCGTCCGGTCGCCCCCGGCTCACAGCCTGTTAAAGTTGGCACACGTCTTTTTGGGGGATGTAATGACCCTATATTATACGATTGCCAGTCGTAGAATACTTTTTGCTCTCCTTAACCGGTTATTTTCCAACTGAAATTGAAAGCGGCTTCCTTGTCCGGCTCCATTCGTCCATTCGAACCTTTTTTGTAGCCATACGGACAGACTCGACATATTGATGAAGGGCATATTTCTGATTCTCGATGCTCAAACTCTCCACCTTCGCGTCTTCAACCGAAAGCCTAATGTACAGAGCAATTACATAAGGCGTATGGTTCATCCTTGTACCGCCTTTCCAAATTCATCTTTGAACTTGAAATGCACGGATATGTTTTGTGCGTCATAAACAACGATACGCTCTATCAAACGGTCCGCCAAAGTTCCAGTCAATGTCATATCACCATCCAGCGAAGCCAGCCAGTTGGACAGCTTGATATAACTGTCCAACTGTGTATTCAGCTTTTCTCGCTGTTCCAAAAGTTGCTGCCACTTGCCGCTGCCTATCAACTTCTTGTTGCTAACCAAACCAATACTGGCCAAATAGTGACTGGGTGTCAGTACACCAGTCTCATTTAACCGCTTGACAATGGTATTCAGACTTACGCCATCCGCCGCCCACTGAAAAATCTGCCGCACAATTGGGGCGGTATCCTCGTTGACCAACAGCTTGTGGCAGTTCTGCAGGTCCTTCCTTAACCAAAGGGAGGGCATGAGCCAACAAACTCTCCAGCCTGCATCGCCGTTTACGTGAAAGATCATAAAAAAGGGTCATATGGGCACTGTCAGAACCATACTACCAAAAGTCAATATCCCGCCCAAATTAAAGGCAGCCGCATATTGCCGGGTCAGCCTTGCAAGGATATCTGCATATTTGGAAGACATGGAAATCCCTTCGCCAAGGAGAAAGAAAACTTGCCAGGTATCTCTACATAACTTTTATGAGCCGCAGTGCTGATTTGATTCAGCACTGCGGCTCTCTTTTGGGCTGACTGATTTGATGCTTACTTTATGGCTTCGCTTTTGTGGTTCAGACAGGCTTCGTTTTCCGAAGCCGATACCTTAGCCCAGGCGGAGCATGAACAGGGAGGCCCCGGCAGACTGAGCCGGCAGCACGACCGGCGTGGCGCTGATCACCCGCAGGGAGACTCTGTCGCCCTTGCGCAGCGGTACCAGGACCGTGCCGGAGAAGTGGTTTGCGGCCAACTGCGGAGTCATGACGGAGGCTTTATTGACCTCGTTGTTGATTACGATCTGAGCAGTGCCTACCACTGGTGTGGAGGGATTAAGGTTGTAGGAAATCTGGAAATATCCGTCTATTTTCGCAATAAACTCGCTGCTGGCGTTATCGAAGTTAATATCTGTGGAACGATGCCCGACATTCGGCAAAGGCACTGTGACACCTAATAGACCGTCGCCTAATGGATCGGGAAGGACGGTGCCTCCGGTGGTGTTTGCGGCATAGGCGGAGGTGGCCGTGACGTTGGGTCCGGTGGGACCGGTGGGACCGGTGGGACCCTTGGGGCCAGCGGCGCCTGGGGCATATCTTCCGGCAGGCCCAGTGGGACCGGTGGGGCCGGCAGGGCCGGCAGCGCCCGTTGCGCCGGCAGGCCCAGTGGGACCGGCAGGGCC
>CAMWBA010000088.1 GCA_947172355.1 uncultured Bacillota bacterium | reverse complement strand
ATCTAGTGGTATTATGGTGAATAACCTCAAGTGTTGTCCAGATTCAACCTCGTTTTTTCAAAAAAAGAACCCAATTTCCCAAGAAGTTACTGGTTTCCCTTTGCTATTTGGCTAAATTTACAAAAATATTTGAATAATATCAGCCTTCCCTTCCACAAATTTTGTCGTTACCGTTTTCGCCATCCCCATCAGAAAGGAGAGGTTCCACGTTGAATCACACCACACGGTATCTGCGTTTAAAGGACGAAATGAGCGCCCAACACTTCGACGCTATGGTAGCGGTCTCCCCGGAAAATGTGTTTTATATGGCCCAGACCTATATTGAAACCCAAAAGTCTCTGCGGGACCGGCTTGCCATTGCGCTTCTGCCGCTAGAGCAGGACCCGGTTATGATTGCCTGTGTGATTGAGCAAAATACAGTAGAGGCCGAGACCTGGATACAGGACCGCCGCTATTATGTGGAGTTTCAGCAATCTCCCATCCAGTTCCTGGCCCAAGCTATCCGAGAGCGCGGCCTGTCCCGCGGGCGGGTAGGAATCGAGCTGGACTATCTGTCCGCCCTCTGGTTTATGGAGCTGAATGAGGCGCTTCCCGATGTGGAATTTGTCCCCTGCGTTCAGACCTTTGAGTGGCTGCGCAGCCGAAAGGACAAGGCAGAACTCGACCTTCTGACCCGAGCCGCACAGAGCACACTAAAGGCATTTGAAACCGCCCTGGAGGAGACCGCCCCTGGCGACACCGAGCGCCAGCTGGGAAACCGGACTGCACAGCACATGCTGGATCTCGGCTGTGATAAGGTAGATTTTCTGATGATGGGGACCGGCCCCCGCTCTCTGATGGCCCACGCATTGCCGGACGACAGCCCGCTGGCGCTGGGCGAAGTGGGCCGCATCGACTTTGGCGGCCTGTTTGGAAATTACAATTCGGACGTCGCCCGCACCTTCACCATTGGAAAGCCGGCCCCCAAGCAGCTTGACATTTTCCAGCGGATGACGGAGGTCTATCTGGCCGCGATATCCTCCTGCCAGATCGGGGTGCCGGTGAATACCCCCTACCTCATCGCCCAACAGCTCAGCAAAAGCCTAAAGCTGCCGTTCAGCCGCGTCCACGAGGGCCACGGACTGGGGATTGGCGGACATGAACATCCCATCCTCTCTCCCAACAACACAGCGCTCTTTGAGGAAGATATGGTGCTCTGTGTGGAACACGCCGTTCATGTGGACGGCCGGCGGTATCATGTCGAGGATCTGATCCATATCACCCGAAACGGCCCAATGATCCTTTCCGACCCGGACTTCCGCCCCCGTCTGTTGGAACTCGTATAGCCGCTTTCTTTTCTGTCACGATGTAAGGAGGTACGATTTTGGGGAAATATATTGCAAAGCGTCTGCTCCTGATGATTCCCATACTCTTTGGTGTTTCGCTGCTGATCTTTTTGATCCTGTCCTTTGTACCCGGAAACCCAGGGGAGATTGCGCTGGGCCAAGACGCCCCGCCCGAGGTCATCCACGCGTACAACGAAAAGCTGGGGTTTTATGACCCGCTCCCTGTCAAATATATAACGTATATCAGCCATGCTCTTCGCGGAGATCTGGGTAATTCCTGGCGCACCGGGCGGGCAGTCACCCAGGAAATCGCCCTAAAACTGCCGGTCACCGTGCGTCTGTCGGTGCTCAGCATTCTGGCTGCCGCCTTTCTGGGCATCTTTTTGGGCATTTTGTCGGCGGTCAAGCAGTACAGCTGCTTGGATACCGCCTGCACCTCCGGCGCGATTGTTTTCGCATCCATGCCCCGATTCTGGCTGGGCATGATTTTGGTTATCATCTTCTCGGTATATTTAAAGTGGCTGCCCTCCCATGGCATCGGCTCCTGGAAGAACTATGTGCTTCCCACCTTAACGCTGGCCCTGCCCACCGCCGCCCAGATTATGCGTCTAACCCGCTCCACCATGCTGGAGACCATCAAGCAGGACTATATTCGCACCGCAAATGCCAAGGGCGCATCCGAAACAAGTGTGGTATGGAAGCACGCGCTAAAAAACGCGCTGATGCCGGTGGTCACCGTGATCGGGGTAGACTTCGGCTATCTGATGGGCGGTACGGTTCTGGTGGAGACGGTCTTCTCTATGTCCGGCATTGGAACACTGATGATCACCTCCATCCGGAACCAGGATGTTCCTCAAATCCAAGGAACCATCCTCTTTCTGGCGGTGTGTATCTGCGCCACGATGCTGGCCGTCGATATTGTGTATGCGTTCATTGATCCCAGAGTGAAGTTGAGGTACACAAAATGAAACACAAAACTCCTTCTTCCCCTCCGGCGCAGCGTCTGTCTCCGCCCAAACAGCCGTCCCGCCTGGGCAGCATCTGGCGAAAATTCCGCAAAAACAAGCTGGCCATGGTGGGTCTCACCATCTTTCTCTGCCTGCTGTTGATTGCCCTCTTTGCCGATGTCATTGCCGACTATCAGCTCAAGGTTATTTTCCAAAACCGGCACCAGCGGCGCTTGGCTCCCTGTGCAGAATTTTGGTTTGGAACGGATGCACTGGGACGGGATGTGTTGGCCCGTGTCGTCCACGGCAGCCGCATTTCTCTCTCCATCGCCTTTGCCGGAACTCTGATTTCCACCCTGGCTGGCGGAACTCTGGGGGCACTGACCGGCTATTTCGGCGGCTGGCTGGACAACCTTATCATGCGGCTTATCGACATTGTTATGAGCATTCCTTCCATGCTGCTGTCCATTGCCATTGTGGCGGCGCTGGGTTCGGATATCTCCAACCTTCTGCTGGCTATGACCATCGGACAGATCCCCCGCTTCACCCGCGTTGTCCGCTCCCTGGTCATCACGGCGGCAGCAGACGACTATGTGGAAGCCGCCAAGGTCTGCGGCGCCTCCAACCGGCGCATTATTGTCCGGCACATTCTGCCCAACATCATTGGTCCTGTCATTGTACAGTCCACCATGTCGGTGGCCAGCATTATCTTGACAACGGCCGGTCTCAGCTTCATCGGCCTGGGCGTTCAGCCCCCCGCTCCTGAGTGGGGCACCATGCTCTCCGAGGCCAGGGACTTTATGCTGACCGACCCCTATCTGGTCATCGCTCCCGGCATCGCCATCGCGCTGGCCGTCTTTTCCCTCAACACCATCGGCGACGGCCTTCGGGACGCACTGGACCCCCGTTCCGGGGATTGACCTTCCGTGTCCCCTACAGCGCCTCACAATCGGTTTCCACAGGCGTCCATGCCTAATGCAGCAGAGAAAACCGGCGGTACTGCCTCCACACCGAGGCGAGACCTTCCGTTTTCTGAGAAAACCCAAAATTCAAAACAAAGGAGAGTCCAAAATGAAACGAACATTTGCATTGGTGTTAGCCGCCGCGCTGGCCGCAGGTCTGTTGTCTGGCTGCGGTCCCAAGACCCCCGCCAGCGCCTCCAACCCTTCCTCCGGCAGCAACCCTGGGAACAACTCCATCCCTCCATCCACCACGGAAAAGCTCAGCGCCGACAACAATCCTCTGGTCACAGACAAGAACACCGTAGTGTTCTCCCTGGCCAGTGACCTGGAGAGTCTGAACCCCATCACAACCAGCACCATCGTCACCAATGAGGTACAAAAAAACGCCTATGAAGGGCTGGTCAATTACGACCTAGAGGGCAACGTACTCCCCGGCATCGCCCAGTCCTGGGAGTACGACGCTGGCACCAACACCTATACCATCCACCTTCGGGATGACGTCTACTTCCACGACGGCAGCAAGCTGACTTCCGAGGATGTCGCGTTCAGCATGGAGGTCGGCAAGGAGACCGGCCGCATGTCGCTGAGCTGCAACTATATCGAAGCCATCAACATCGTGGATGAGACCACCTTGACCGTCACCCTAAACACCAATTACAGCCCCTTCCTTTACTTCCTGGCCATCAATCTGCCCATCATCTGCAAGGAATCCTACGAGGCAGGCATCCTGGACGACCACATCAATGGGACCGGCCCCTATAAGATGGTGTCCTACACTCCCGGCGACCGCGTTGTCTTTGAGGCCAACGATCAGTATTATGGCGGAAAGCCCGCCATCCAAAATCTGATTTTTAAGATCGTCCCTGACGCCAACACCCAATATATTGCACTGGAATCCGGAGAACTGAACCTCTCCCGGGATTTCTCCATGAACAACATTCAGGATATCCTGAACAATCCCCAGCTGGACATTTACCAAGGCGAGAGCGGCAATGTCTATTATATCGGCATGAACCAGTCCAACAAGGCGCTCCAGGATGTCCGGGTACGTCAGGCCATCAATTACGCCATCGACCGGGAGTTCATCATTGAGGTCTGCGAGGAGGGGTACGCCGAATTTGCCAACAGCATTGCCAACAAGGGCATGTTCGGCTATACCGAGGACGCCAAATATTACGAGCACGACCCTGAGAAGGCCAAGCAGCTCCTGGCCGAAGCCGGCTATGCCGATGGGCTGACCTTTGATGTACCCATCCTCTGCCGCGACGGCAAATACAAGAAGGCCGCCGAGGTAATCAAAGAGGACCTGGCCGCCGTCGGCATCAATATCGAAATTGGGGTCCGGGATTCTTCCGGCTTTACCGATGACTTCAACAAGGGGAATTTCGCCCTGTGTGTCACCAGCATCAATCTGAGTCAGGATGCGCACCATGTCGCCATGTGTTTCACGTCCACCGGATATCTGAACCGGAGCAATATCAGCGACCCAGAGCTGGACGCGCTGGCCGAGCAGGCCGCCCAGGAGCAGGACACCGAAGCGCGCCGCCAGCTCTACCACGAGATCCTGTGCAAAGTGGCGGACGACGCCCTCTTTGCCCCCATTTACTACCCCAAGAAGGTCTGGGCCATCACCAGCGGCCTGCACAACAGCACCTATGACCGCTATGTTGGCGTACTTGCCAAGTATATGGCCTGGGAATAAACACCGCCGGCTTGGACTGTGCCATGGGGGGGATTCGCCCCCCTATGGCACCGCGGGCCCCATCTTTCGACCACCATTCATTTCAACAAAAACGAGGAGGAATCCACCATGCGTGTTGTCATCACCGGTTTCAGCCCCAGCGAGAGTCATCCGGTCAACACCTCATACGAGGTAAAAAACGCTCTCAGCGACCATGTGGACGGCATTGAACTTATTCGGGAGGACCTGATCTCCTCCTACCGCCACCCGCTGGATTATATTGATATGCTGATTCAAAAGCACCGTCCAGACGCCTTTATCTGTATGGGCCAGGCCCTGCGGCGGGAAGTTATCTCTTTGGAAAAGGTGGGCATCAACTATCAGAACGAGGATCGGGACTGGGCCGTTGACGAGGAGGGCTTTGTTCCCAAGGACCGGCCCATTATCGAGGGCGGCCCTGACGCCTTTTTCACCAATCTTCCCATCCAAGCCATGCTTCAGCGGATGAAGCAGGAGGGATATCCCTGTGAAATTTCCCTCACTGCTGGGGCAATCGGCTGCAACAACGCCCTATATAGTGTGCTGTACCTGATTCATACCAAGTATCCCAATATGATGGGCGGATTTATCCACGTCCCGGCACACCACCAGCACCCCAGAAGAATCGGAAAATCCTTTGACACCCAGTATCTTGCCAGCGGTGTAGAGACCGCATTGCGTGGGCTGCTGGATTGACCCAGCGCTCAACTATCAATATGGAAGGCGGACCGCGATATGTTGGATGAAACCCGGGGCGCACGCTGCCAGCGGTGCAAGCCCTATATGGAGCAGGAGAACCTAGACGCCGTTGTCGCCATTTCTCCTGAAAATGTGCTGTATTTTGCCGAGACCTATATCCAGACCCAGACGTCCATCCGGGACCGGCTGGCCATTGCCGTTATGCCATTGGCCTCAGACCCAGCTATGATCGCCTGCAAAATCGAGGAACCCACCGTAGAGGCCGAGACCTGGATCAAGGACCGGCGCTACTATGTAGAGGCCCAGCGCTCGCCCATTGCGCTGCTGGCCGAAGTCCTCCAGGAGAAGCACCTGGAAGGAAAGCGGATCGGGATGGAGCTGAATTACCTGACCGCCGACTACTATTGTGAGCTGAACCGGCTTCTGCCCCAGATCGAGCTGGTTCCCTGCTCCCGAATTTTCGACCAGGTGCGCGCCGTCAAGGAGATGCGGGAGATTAAAATTTTATCCCGGGCTGGACTGCGAACGGTTCGGGCCATAGAGGCCGCCGTCAGCATGACCTCGGTGGGCGATTCGGAAAACGACCTAGCCGTACGGATGATCAAAAATATGTTTGACGGCGGCGCCCAGTCGCTGGAATTTATGTGCTTAGGGAGCGGTCTGCGCTCTGAAATGGCCCACTGTTCCCCGGACCCCAGTGTGGCTCTGGAGGACGGAAGCGTCATCCATCTGGACTTCGGCGGAAAGTTTGACCACTACACCTCCGACATTTCCAGAGGCATCCTGATCGGCCGCCGCAACCCCAAGCACGAGGACATCTATAAGCGGCTGACCGACTGCTATGTCAACGGAATCGAGCAGCTGAAACCCGGTGTGCGGGCCTGCGACATCTACCACTTCACCAAAGCGCAGTTTGAGAAGGCAGGCATTCCCTTCACCATGAGCCTAGTTGGCCACGGCTTGGGAATCGGCGTCCACGAGCTTCCTATGCTGATTCCCAGCGAGCCCAAAGCCCTGGAGACCGATATGATGCTCTGCTATGAGATCCGCACCATTGTAGACGGACACCGTTACCACATCGAGGACCTCATCCATATTACAGAGCAGGGCTGCGAAGTGCTGTCCCAGCCAGAATTGGATACCTCCATGCTCTGGATTCAGCCGGACCTTTTATAATCCCTCTTTTGTCATGATTTTTTCTCTCTCTTTCCCTCAAAGGAAAACGCCCATGCTTCACCGAAGAGCATGGGCGTTTTCCGATTCCGGGCGGAGCACTTGCATCCCGGCGGCGGGGCATTGTCCCCCAAGCCCTTTCCTTTGCTGCATGCGGCGACAGTCTGGACTGGAAAGATCTGTCCGCCGGAGAGATCACCCAGCGGGTCACCTCCAAGGTACAGCCCGGCTCCATTGTTTTGTTTCACAACGCCGCCCTGCACACCCCAGAGGCTCTGCCCACCATCATACAGACGCTTCTTCAGGAGGGCTACACCTTTGTCCCCATCTCCCAAATCATCCTCCCCGGAGCATACACCATCGACCACACCGGCCGTCAGTGTCCTTCCGGGACATAAGGCCCTTTTCCCGGCTTGTCAAACGGTTCGGGGTGGAGTATACTGATAGCGGAAACGCATGGAACCCATGCAGCGTGCATGGGTTCCTCCGCAGGCGCAGCCCGCAAACGATGTGTTCCGCACTCAGGCGCTGCCTGTGGCATCCGAACGGAGGCCGCCCAAGCGGTCTTCCGGGGCGGGTCCACCGCAGGCAGCCCGATGCCCTTGCCATTCCCCGGGCGGACAAGCCCCGGCCGGGGACAGCCGGCCGCCCCACAGCGGCACTCCAGCCATGAAAGGAGCGCACCCCATGCTGAACATTATTGATGCCCACCTTCATCTCTTTGCCCCCTCCCCACATACCAACGCCATGGCAGAGGGGGTTGGCCACCAAAACTCCCCAGAGCATCTGCGCCAGGTCTACGGGGAGCTGGGCATTGTCCACGGAGTGGTCATGGGCAACCGGAGCCTGGACCCCGACTTCCACCGCTACCCCGCCGGCCTGTTTCACTACTGTATTGGTCTGGACAGCACCCTGATGGACCGGGGGGAACGGGTCATTCCTGACCTGCCCGACTTGGTAGAGGCCAACCTCAAGCGGGACAGCTGCTGTGGCATAAAGCTGTATCCCGGCTACAACAAGCTGTGGCTGTCCGACCCCATTTACAAGCCGGTGTATGAGTTGGCCGCCCGGTATGACAAGCCGGTGGCTGTCCACATGGGGCTCACCGCCTTCCCCCGGGCCCACTTGAAGTACTGCCACCCCCTCACCTTGGACGAGGTGGCGGCGGACCATCCCCACACCCGCTTTGTGATGTGCCATTTCGGCAACCCGTTTTTAGAGAGCGCCGCCGCGGTGGTGGAGAAAAACCCCAACGTAGCCGCTGACCTGTCCGGTCTGCTGGAGGGCCGGGTGGATCTGGACCGGTATTTTCGTGAGCAGGCGGGCTATGCCTCCCTCCTCACCACCTGGCTCACCGCCATCGGCCAGTGGGATGACATTCTCTATGGCACAGACTGGCCCATTGTCAACCTGGGCGAGTACATCCGCTTTATTCAGCGTCTGGTGCCGGAGCGGCACTGGGAACAGGTATTCTTTCACAACGCCAATCGGATATATGGCCTGGGACTGTGACAAAAACGGACCCCCGGAGCATGGATAGCTCCGGGGGTCCGAACATTTTTATGACGGCCGAACACTCGTCCGGCCGTCCATGCGAGGATATGGATACACAGGAGGTCTTTCGACCGCCGCTATTATATCACGCCCCTGCCGGCAATTGCAAGAGGAATATAACATTTTCCCCAACTTTCTTCCGTATCCCTGCCTTTTATGTTAGATATTATAACATATTATCTAACATATTTTTTGACATAGCCGTGGTTCTCTGCTTGTTGTAAAATTGAGTCGAATTGAGGTGGTCCTGTGGCGGGCGACGCGCTGATTGTAACGGTAAAACGTCCAAAAGGGGAAGATGGCTACAAAACCTTTTCGGTTCGCTTAAAGGAGCCCGTGGTCAACCGAATGGATGACATATCCAAGGAGACGGGACGCAGCCGAAATGAACTGATCGGACTGTTTTTGGAGTACGCGTTGGAGCACTACATGCTGGAGGGAGGTGATCACCATGGATAAACAAGAAGGGTATCAGATCCCCACCACCCTTTACCACGCCGCGTTGGGAAAAATGGTGCTGGATTATATCGGCCGGGTGCACCCCACCGTCATTCAGCAGGCGGTGGAAAGCCGTGCCGTCCAAACGCTGGAGGCAATCCGCTTTATCCTGGAGAACAAACGGCTGACCGACCAGCAGTGCTGTGAGCGGATCGACCAGCTGATTGCACTGTTCTTTCAGGAGCTGGATGTCAAAATTGACCGGCATAGTGAATATGAGTAAGAGGCAGAAAAAGACAGCGTTTTGGCAAAAAAATGCTGTCTTTTTTTCCATTTATGTGGTATGATGGTCAACGTATATCTTGACCATTGAAAAAGGAGAACGACCATGATCACCGTTACCGACCTGAGCTTAAACTACAGCGGCACCCCGCTGTTCTCCCATGTGGACCTGCAATTTCTGCGGGGCAACTGCTACGGCATTATCGGCGCCAACGGCGCCGGAAAATCCACCTTTCTGAAAATCCTGTCCGGCGAGCTGGACTCCACCTCCGGCCAGGTGTCCATCCTGCCCAACATCCGCATGTCCGTTTTGAAACAGGACCAGAACGCCTACGACGCCTATCACGTGATGGACACGGTAATTATGGGCAACCAGCGGCTGTATGACATCGGCAAACAGAAGGAAGCGCTGTACGCCAAGGAGGAGATGACCGACGAAGACGGTATGCTGGCCTGCCAGCTGGAGGAGGAATACGCCGAACTGGGAGGCTGGGAGGCGGAGAGCGATGCCAGCCGCATTCTCCAAGGGCTCGGCATCGGCACCGAGCTGCACAGCAGCGACATGGCCACCCTGGACGCCCGTCTGAAGGTGAAGGTCCTTTTGGCCCAGGCGCTGTTCGGCAATCCGGACCTGCTGATGATGGACGAGCCCACCAACAACCTGGACATCGACGCGATAAACTGGCTGGAGGACTTTCTGCTGGACTTCGAGGGCACCGTCATTGTGGTCAGCCATGACCGGCACTTTCTGAACACAGTCTGTACCCACATTGTAGACATTGACTACGGCAAGATCAAGATGTATGTGGGCAACTACGACTTTTGGTATGAGTCCTCCCAGCTGGTCCAGCAGCTGATTAAAAACCAGAACAAACGCAACGAGGAGAAGATCAAGGAATTGCAGGATTTCATCTCCCGCTTCTCCGCCAACAAGTCCAAGAGCAAACAGGCTACTGCCCGGCGCAAGCTGCTGGACAAGCTGACGGTGGAGGAGATGCCCGCCTCCTCCCGCCGCTATCCCTGGGTAGGCTTCTCCCCTGACCGGGAGGTGGGCAAAGACATTCTTTTCGTCACCGATGTGTCCAAGACCATCGACGGGGTGAAGGTGCTGGACAAGGTATCTTTTATTGTGGGCCACGACGAGAAGATCGCCTTTGTGGGGGACAATGAAAATGCCCACACCGCGCTATTTAAAATTTTGGCCGGAGAACTGGAACCCGACGAGGGAACGGTAAAGTGGGGCCAGACCGCTACCTTTTCCTATTTTCCCAAGGACAACACCCCCTATTTCCAGGAGAATGACGACGATCTGGTCCAGTGGCTGCGCCAGTTCTCCCCGGACCCTCAGGAGCAGTATCTTCGAGGTTTTCTGGGCCGAATGCTCTTTTCCGGGGACGAAGTTCACAAACCGGTGAAGGTGCTCTCCGGCGGCGAGAAGGTACGGTGTATGCTGTCTCGGATGATGCTGTCCGGCGCCAATGTGCTCATGCTGGACCAGCCCACCAACCACCTGGATCTGGAGTCCATCGCCGCTTTGAACAAGGGGTTGGAAGCGGTTAAATGCAATGTCCTGGTAGCTTCCCATGACCACCAGCTCATCCAAACCGTCTGCAATCGAGTCTTTGACTTCACCTCCGACGGCAAGCTCATTGACCGAAAAATGACCTATGATGAATATTTAGAAAAACAGAAACTTCAATAATTCCCCATTTTCTTCCTGCTCCATTCCACTGAACGGACGGTCAAAGAAGTGTCAGTGGAATGGAGCACACCAAAAGCCTCCCTATGCAAAGGTTACGCCCGCAGGTGCGTTTCGAGACCAACCGCCGTAAAGCGACGGTTCTTAGGCCGGGATGAGGGGGACCGCCGCCACAGGCGATGGTTGAGGATTTCCCTCTTAGCATGGATCCGGTTTCGTTAAGAAAGCCCCCACCCAGCTCCGCCAGGATGGTTTCTCCCCCCTTCCTCCTGACAGGGGGAAGGGGGCCTTCGGAGCAGACCTGCGGTATTCCGCGCTCGAAAGCGCCTTTGTCAAAGGAAGCTCCCCACCTAATACAGAAAACGTCCCAAAGTGGGACGTTTCGATACATTTAATGGAAATGAGGGCGCAATGCGCCCTTTTTTGTTGCCCTCGCCGTATGGCTTTCCTTCCCCCCTACGATTAAAGCTGTCCAGAAGGACAGCTTTTTTTGCTTTTTTCCTTGTCTGGGCAGGTCTACCAAATGTCTACCAAAAACGGCCGGAACCGCCTGGGGGACAAGGGGTTGCAGAAACAGGGCAATGCGGGTGGTCTACCGGATGTCTACCATGTTAACTTTTTTACATCCTTTTTCCCTTATTTCTTTGACTTTTCAAAAAATTCATAACTTTTTACCCCTATGCAAGAGGCGTGATACGGCGGTGGCAGGTCATAAAAGTTTAAAAACCTCAAAAAATTTGGGCAG
>CAMWBA010000087.1 GCA_947172355.1 uncultured Bacillota bacterium | reverse complement strand
CCATTGTGCTCTCCCTGCCCACCGGACCGCTGGATGGCTGCGTCACCCTGCGCACCCCCACCCTCCAACTGGACGGAGGGCTGGACCCGGTACTGGTGGAGCTGTCTGACGTGCTGCCCGTCCACCTGTTCGGGATGGAGGGGCTGGACTGACTCCCCCTCCTCTTTCCCAAAAAATTCTACCGCGGTCCCTGGTCCCAGCGAAACTGGGAACAGGGACTTTTTTCAAGGACGCCTCCTGCTGTCCCCGGCCAATCGGAACGCTCTTTTCCCTTCTTGTTCCCGCCGGGAACAGGAAAAGTTTTTCTTGACTTTTTTAAGATTTCCGATATAATAATTAAGCCTGTCTTTCTCAAGAGACAGCCAATCCTTGTCCCCGGCCTTTCCGGGGGCCATATGTCCATAAGGAGGTGCAAACCATGGCAAAAATCAATGCGAACTATGAGGCTTTATATGTCCTCAAGCCCGATCTGACCGAAGAGCAGACCGCCGCTCTGGTAGAGCGGTTTAAGTCTGTGGCCGAGGCCAACGGAACCGTGTCGGAAGTTAACGAGTGGGGCAAGCGCCGGCTGGCCTATCCCATCAACGACCTGATGGAAGGCTACTATGTGCTGATGACCTTTACCGCCGCCCCCGCTGTTCCCGCTGAGCTGGACCGTATCTTCCGGATCACCGACGGTGTTATGCGCTCCATGATCGTCTGCAAGGACGAGTAAGGGGGCGCCAAAATGCTCAACAAGATCTTTATCATGGGCCGCCTCACCCGGGACCCCGAGCTGCGGCGCACCCAGACCGGAACCCCGGTGGCGTCCTTCTCCCTCGCCGTTGAGCGGGACTACAAGGACAAGAGCACCGGCGAGCGGACCACCGACTTTATTGATGTGGTGGCCTGGCGGGCCACCGCCGAGTTTGTCTCCCGCTACTTTACCAAAGGCCGCATGGCCGTGGTGGAGGGCCGGCTTCAGATCCGCGACTGGACTGACAAGGAGGGCGGCAAGCGCCGCTCCGCCGAGGTCATTGCCGACAATGTGTATTTCGGCGACTCCAAACGGGACGGCGACAACAGCTATTCCACCGGCTACCGCCAGGGCGGCGGCTACTCTGCCTCCGCGCCCTCCGCCGATCCCCTGGGAGGCTACGCCCCCCCCCCTGCGGACGGCGATCAGTTTTCAGAACTTTCTACCGACGACGGCGACCTGCCGTTTTGACTCCGACCACATAAGGTCGTAAAAAGGAGGTTATTCCATGGCTATGGAACGTGATAACAGAGCTCCCCGCGGCCGCAAACGCCGCAAGGTCTGTGCTTTCTGCGCCGACAAGGTGGAGCAGATCGACTACAAAGACGCCGCCAAGCTGCGCCGGTTCACCTCTGAGCGGGCTAAGATTCTGCCCCGCCGCACCACCGGCACCTGCGCCAACCATCAGCGCCAGCTGACCGAGGCCATCAAGCGCGCCCGTCAGGTCGCCCTGCTGCCCTACGTCACCGACTGAGTCCCCGCCCTGTCCGCAAAGTGGACAGGGCTTTTTTACAGCAAAGAATGCCCTCCGCAGCTGTACAGCGAGTGCGATGCAGCGGGCCGCAGCCTTCTCGAAAAAAGCTCCCTGTCCGCAGGCGGACAGGGAGCTTTTTTCTTAGAGCACGCCAACCTCTTTGTAGTACTTTTCAGCACCGGGGTGGAGGGGCAGATTGGCAATGTCCTTGACGGCCTCTTCGGCAGTCAGCCCCTTCAGGTTGCCCTGGGCCTCGCCCAACTGGTCGATGTTCTCCCAGAAGGTGCGGGTCAGGTCATAGACGGTCTGCTCGTCCAGATCGCCCCGGCAGAACATGACCATCTTAATGGCAGAGGTCTGTACATCCTCGTCTTGGTTGGGGTAGGTGCCAGCAGGGATGGTGAAGGGGGCATACCAGGGGTAGTCGGCCTGGAGGGTGGAAATAATGTCATCGCTGATGTTCACCAGCTTGCAGCCGGAGGTGCACGCCTGGGTGACTGCTGCGGCGGGGGCACCGGACATAATCCAGGCTCCGTCGATGGTGCTGTTCTGAAGCATGTCAGCCGCATCGGTGAAAGCGATGTATTCACAGTTAATGTCGTCGGGGTAGGTCAGGCCGGCGGCGGTGAAGTGGTTCTTGCACTCCCCCTCCACACTGGAGCCGGCGGCGGCCACAGCGAAGTGCTTGCCCTTGATGCCAGCCAGGTCGGTGACGCCGGATTTCTCGGTGACTACCACCTGGTTGGGGTTGAAATACAGGCCGGCAATGACCTTCAAATCGTCGTAGGCGTAGCCCTCAAAACTGTCGGTTCCGTTGAGGCACTGGAAACAGTTGGAGCTGATGGCAATAGACACCTGGGACTCGCCCTCAGACACCTGGGTCAGATTGTCGATGCCCCCGTTGGACGCCTGGCTGGAGGCACTGATATAGTCAATCTCGGTATCCCACAGGTTGGTGATGGCCGCCCCCACCGCATATAGAGCTCCGCCGGAGCTGGCAGTGGGGAAGTTGATGGTAACCGGGTCGTGGGGGGCGGCGCCGCCGGAAACGGAGGAGCCTGCGGGGTTGGAAGCTGCCGACTTGGAGGCGGCGGGGCTGGAGCCGGCGCTGTTGTTGTTGCCGCCGCAGCCCGCCAAGACGCCTGCCATCAGTGCGGCGGCCAAGGCCATGGAAAGAACTTTTTTCATTTGAATCATACTCCTTTTCAAAAAGTCTCGCTTGTTTCCCTATCGTTTTTAAGGTTTGTCCGTGGAGGCCATGTCAGCACGTCAAAGCGGCGGCTCTTCCGCAGCCGACGCCCTTCGTCTCATGGTTCAGACGGCGCGGATAGGGAAGGTTTTCTTTCGGTACGTCTCTGATTCAGAAAACGTACTATGTCAAGCAGCTCCTGAGGAAGAAGCCGCAGGACGTCGGGTTACCCACTGGAATACCAGGACGGCGGCCAGGGCAGCAAAGCCAATTCCGTCGGTGAGGGAGCCGGGATAGAGCATCAGAGGCGCCACCGCAATCAGGACGGCCCGTTCCAGCCAGCCGGATTTCCGCAGGAACCAGCCTTCCAGACCGCCCACCAGAGCCACCGTACCGATGGAGGCGGTGAAGAAAGCCCACAGACTGCCGGCCAAGGTGGCTGCGGGGTCAGCTCCGATGAGAAGAACGGGGTTATCCAGGAAAAAGAAGGGGATCAGAAACCCCACCAGGCCCAGCCGCACCGACAGCAGGCCGGTCTTGGTCTGGTTGGATCCAGCGATGCCGGCAGCGACATAGCTGCTCATCGCCACGGGAGGGGTGATGTTGGACAGGCAGGCGTAGATTAGGCAGAACATGTGGGCGGAAATACCCAGCACCCCTACCTTAATCAGCACCGGTACGGCCACCGCTTGAACGATTACGTAGGCGGCCACGCCCGGGACCCCCATGCCCAGAATGGTGGACATAATCATCACCAAAAAACCGGTAACATAGATATTTGTGTTCTCCACCACCGAGAGGATGAGATAGCCCATGTTCAGCCCCAGACTGGTGAGGGTGACGGTGCCGATAATGACGCCGATGATGACGCAGCACACTCCCACCGATACCGCCCCCCGGGCCCCCTCCACACAGGCAGCCACAATCTTGTCCCAGGTCATACGGGTATCCTTCCGCAGCCAGCTGGCGGCCACGGTGGCGGCAATGGCGATTACCGCGGCATAGAGGGGGGTGTAGCCCAGAAACATCAGAGCAATGAGCACCACCAGCGGAATGACCAGATGGCCCTGCTCCCGGAGGACCTGCATGGCATCGGGGATGTTCTCCTTGGACAAGCCCGACAGGCCCAGCCGGCGGGCTTCAAAGTGGACGGCAAAGAGCAAGCCCAGGTAGTAGAGAAAGGCGGGAACAATGGCGGCCAGCATCACATGGGTATAGCTCAGATTGAGGAACTCCGCCATCACAAAGCCCACCGCCCCCATGATGGGGGGACAGAACTGCCCGCCTGTGGAGGCCACCGCCTCCACCGCTCCGGCGAACTCCTTCTTATAGCCCGTCCGCTTCATCAGAGGGATGGTGATGGTGCCGGTGGTCGCCACATTGGCAATAGCGGAACCGTTAATCATCCCCATGAGGGCGGAGGCCAGTACGGCCACCTTGGCCGGACCGCCGGGAGTCTGGCCCACCAGGGTGAGGGAAAAGTCGTTGATGAACTTGGAAAAACCGCTGTACTTTAAAAAAGCCCCGAAGACCACAAAGAGGAAGATGTAGGTGGCGGACACGCCGATGCCGGTGCTCAGCAAACCCTGCGTGCCCCAGAACTGGGTGGAAAGCACCCGCTTTAAGGTGAAGCCATTGTGGCCCAACCGGCCGGGGAGAAATTGGCCGAACCAGTTGTAAGCCAGAAAGATCCCGGCCAGAATGGCCAGATTGCCCGAAGCCCGGCGGGCCGCCTCAAAGGCCAGCAGCAGAGCCGCTCCGGCAATGACCAGCTCCAGCTGGCTGACCCGGCCCCCAGTCTGGGCAATGCGGGTGTAGTTCAAAATCAGGTAGCCAAAGGTGAGGACGGACAGTACAATGAGCGCCATATCCCACACCGGGGGCAGCGCCCGCGCCCGCCGCTCCGTTTTCCAGGTGGGGTAGAGCAGAAAGGTGAACGCCAACAGGAAAATGCAGTGAACCGCCCTCAGGTTGATGGCGCTGATGGGGCCGACGGTGCTGAAGTACAGTTGAAAGACCGTCCAGATGCACAGCAGAACGGTAACCGCCGTCCCCATAGGGCCGGTGTACGTCCGGGTGCGGGACTCCGCCTCCTTCTCCTCCAGCAGCTGCTGTGCCTTGGCCTCCAAGGCCTGTGTTTGCCGTTCTTTTTCCTCCATAGGGGCCTCCCTTCGCTTCACCGAGTAAAAGCACTGAAGTGACGTTATTTGTTTTAGCACAGATGGGCCATACTGTCAAGCACTTTTTTCCGATGAAGTGTCCTTTTTGTAGAAATGCCCGGCTGGCATCCAAAACCGCCGGGCTTTTCGGTGTTTCGTACAATAGAAGTGGACTGGATTCCGCCGCCCTCAGCGCTGGACCGCTGCCAGCGGAGCGGGAGACACGGCCATGCTCTCCTCGCCGGGGGTATTGGGATAGAGCCGGCGCAGCTTGGCGATACAGGCGGCGCTGGCGGGCACCAAGAAGAGATCAGCGCAGACCCAGGCAGCAGGCGAGGCAAAGCAGGCAGCGGTATAACCGAACATGGGCACCAGCACCAGCCCGACCCCGGTGCGCGCGGCCATCTCCAGCACCCCCGCCAGAATGGCGAATGGACTGAATCCCATGCCCTGGATGGAAAAGCGGACAATATTCACCAGGGCCAGGGGGAAGAAAAAGGCGGACTGAATGATGATATACCGGGTGGTCAATTGGGTCAGCAGGGCGGCATCCAGCTCTTTGGGGTCCAGAAAGAGCATGGCGCACTGAGGGGCAAAGACCAGCATGGCACCCAAGGCCGCGACGGAATAGCCCAGCCCCAGCAGAGCACAGGCCCGGATACCCTGGCCCAAACGATCCAGCTTGCAGGCCCCCACGTTTTGGCCGCAGTAGGTGGCCATGGTGGCCCCCATGGCATCAAAGGGACAGGCCAGCAGCTGATAGACCTTGACGCCTGCGGCCACAGCAGCCACATAGAGGCTGCCCAGAGCATTTACCGAGGACTGCAGAACGATGGAGCCGATAGCTGTGATGGAGTATTGCAGGCCCATGGGGATCCCCATGGCGCACAGCACACCGCAGGTATGGAGATTGGGCTGACGTTCCTCCCGGCTCATACGCAGGATGGGGTATTTCTTCCCCATGTAGAGCAGACAGGCCAGACCGGACGCCGCCTGGGAGGCTACGGTGGCCACGGCCGCTCCGGCCACCCCCATCTCCGCACCCAGGATGAGCACAAAGTCCAGGATGATGTTCAGGCAGGAGGACAGGGCCAGAAAGTATACCGGGGTTTTGCTGTCACCCAGGGAACGGATGATGCCCGCCAGCAGGTTATACAGAAATGTGGCGGGAATGCCCATGAAGATGACAAAAATGTAGACATAGGCGCGTTCAAAGATGTCCGTTGGGGTACGCATCACCGTCAAAATCTGCCGGCACAGAAGGCCGGTGGCCACAGTGAGGACAGCGGCAAAGATAATGGCCAGATAGGCGGCGTTGGCCGCGTACCGGCGCATCTTGGAGGGCTCGTTCGCCCCCATTCTCTGGGCCACCGGGATGGCAAAGCCGTTGCACACCCCCATGCAAAAGCCGATGACAAAAAAGTTGATGGAGCCGGTGGAGCCCACCGCCGCCAGGGCAGAGGCCCCCAGCAGCTTGCCCACAATCATGGCATCCACCATGTTGTACAGCTGCTGGAAGAGCATCCCAAACAGGGTGGGCAAAGCAAAGCCGGCAATCAGCCGCATGGGGCTCCCAGTGGTTAAATCCTTGGTCATAGCGGTCCCCTCCTTTGGAGATTTACCGCATTATTATAGTCATCCGGCCCCCGCCTGCCTAGCGGCTTTTTGACGGTTTTTTCCATGACACGCCCAGAAATTTTCATCAAAATACAGGGGAATCCCTTCCTCTGACACAAAAAAGGAGGTAGAGCTGAGCTTCCTGCTCCGGCCCGCCGGCAGGCAGAAGCCCCGTCCGGAGCCACTCCGGACGGGGCTTGGATCATCTGTGCAGCCTGCGCGGCCGTTTACAGGTTGGCAAATACCTCTACTTGCTTTTTCAGCTCGCCCACAATCTCCTGGTTTGTGTCCATGCCGGCAGTGATGCCCGCCATATCCTCCGCCAGAACGCGGGTGCTGTCCGTCACGCCGGTCACGCCGGAGACCGCGCCGTCCACTGCGCCGGAAATGCTGGCGATTGCCCCGGTAATTTCCTCCATGGCGGTGCGAAGCCGGTCCGCCTGCTGGTTGAATCCCTCCATCGACCGCTCAATATAGGCGGCGTCACTTCGATACTGCTGCCCCAGCTGTACCGACCGCTCGAGCTGCTCCAAAACGGTCCGCTCCAAATATTCTGCCAGCTCCTGGGCGCTTTCCGACAGGTAGCTCACCGCACCGGTGACCACCTCGCTCACCTCCTGGATGTGGCTGGCCGTCTCTGCGCAGGAGTCAGCCAGGCGGCGGATCTCCTGGGCCACCACCGCAAAGCCCTTTCCCGCCGCCCCGGCCCGGGTGGCCTCAATGGAGGCGTTAATGGCAATCAAATCGGTGGAGGAGGAGATGGAGAGGATATCCTTGGTCAAGGAACCAATCCGGTCCACACTCCGGCTCTTTTCAATGGCGTTGTTCAGTACCGACATAATTTCACCGGTCTTGGCCCGGACGGTCTCCATCTCGGACCGGGCGGAATCCTCCATCTCCTCTGCCCGTCCCCGCATCTTCACCGAGTAGGCGGTGATGGCGGAGCACTCCTCCACCATGCTCACAGCGTCGCTCTGGGTGCCTGAGGCGTTGGCGGTGATGGCGGCGGTGCTCCCAGCGATCTCCTCCAGGGCGGCGGAGAGCTGCTGCGTCAGCCCGGAGAGCGACTGGGCACTGCTGCTGGACGTGCGGGTCCGCCGGCGAACCTCCCCCACAACGCCGCTGATTCGCCGGGAACTGCCTTGCAGGGTATCCATAGCGCCCCGAATGGGGGCAATTACATACCTCCGAATCATCCGCAGGGCCGCCCATACCAGAAACACTCCGGCACACAGCGCAGCCGCACTGGCAACCAGAGAGGTCAGGTACACCAGGAAAAGCCGGTCCCGGGCCGCCTCCGCCTGGGCGCTGACCGAGGCGGAGAGGGTGTCCAATCCGGCCTCCAGGGCGGCGCTCTGGACCGCCACATCCCCATTGGCCACCCCATAGGCCGCCTGGGTTCTGCTGTCCGCGCTGGCGCTGACCAGATCCACCAGGGCGTGCTTGAAGGCATCGTAGTCCTCCAGCAGCGCCCGGTAGACCCCCTGTCCCTCCCCGGACACATAACGCACATAGTCCGCCAGCGTTTCGTCCAGCTGGGCCTCTTCCGCCTTGATCTCCTGGACCAGACGGATCATGGTGGCGTGGTCCGCCGCCACAATGTGGGACAGCGCCAGACAGTGAATCTCCATCATAGAACGCCGGATGTCCTCCAGCTGTCCCTCGCTGGCCATATACTCATCCACAATGGTCTTCGCGTTGGCGTGGACGTTATTGATGCCAAACACCGCCAGAAGGTTTGACAGCAGCGTTACCAGTCCCAACAGAACAATCGGCACAAGCAGCCGCTGCTGCAAGGTAAGTTTGCCTTTCATCTCAGTTCCCTCCAAAGGATTGAATTGATCTGCCGCTACCGGGCCGTTATGCCCTCCACCATGCGGTCCAGCTGGGTCTGGAGCGAGGTGCCGGACGGATTCCCCTGGGCACAGCTGCCGGCAAACTCCGTCACCGGGTCCCAGAATTTTCCGCCCACCCGCTGGAGCTGCGAAAATTCAGACTGGGCCAGCAAAGCCGCAATGGCCTGGGACGACTGGACCTCTGGAGAACCGGCCGCGCTGATGTTGGATGGACCCTGCCCCCGCATGGCAAAGCGCAGACGCTGGTTCTCCTCATTGGTAATCCACTCCGCCAGCCGGGCCGCCCACTCCGGATGCTGGGAATAGGCGTTTACGCCAATCAATTTACAGCCCGAGAAGGATGCCATTGGAACCTGCTGTCCGGCGCAGGTATAGGCGGGCAGCTTGGCCGCCCCGGCATTCCCGCCCCACGCCGCCTGGATGGCCACCGCATTCCACACGCCGCTGACCCCCGCAATGACCGTGCCGTTTTGAACGCCCGACAAAAAATCGGTGTCCGTCCGGCTGGCAAAGCCCGGGCTGGCCGCAATCTCCAGCATCGCCTGTGCTACGTCCACACCGGTGATGGAACCCTCCGTGCTGTTCCAGGTGCAGTAGTTGGTGATTCCATCCTCGTTCAGCCCCACCTCCAGGCCGGTGTTGCCAAAAAAGGAGTACACATACCAGGCGGAGGACCAATCCATGGTCACCAGCCGGCCGGCCTGAGCCGCCACCTCCAGCATCCGGTTCAGACTGCTTATGTCTTCTTCGGAGAAGTATGCCTTGTTATAGTAAAGAAAATAGCCATTGTCCGCCGTCAGAGGGTAGGCATAAAGTACATTACCCACACTGGCCGCCTCGACTGCCGCGGTGAGGTTGGCCGCACGGATCCTGTCTGCATCCTCAATGGGGTCAAGGCCGCCGGCGGCGGCCAGCGCAGCCACCTGGTCGTCGGCAAAGGCGAACACGTCAGGCCCGTTCTCCAGATCGGCCAGCAGGGCATCCTTGCAGCTGGACTCGCTCTGGGGCTGGAAAGCAATTTGGAACTCGGCTTGGCCGGCGTAATGGGACTGGAACGAGGCAAAAATCTCTTTCAGAAGGGACTCGTCCTCCTCGGCGCCCCAGACGGTCAGCGCAACAACCGGTTCTTCCGTCCCGCTGTCTGCCGGGGGCGGCGGCTTTTCGCCGCACGCAGACAGAGAAACCGCTGTCACAATGGACAAAAGCAGGAAAAAGAAATGTTTTTTCATCTCAGACCCCTCCTGTCAATTTCAACCGCTGCCGTCCGGTCTGTTTCTGGGCACCGCAGTTGAACTATGGGCATTATACCATTCTTTCCCGCCGTTGACAACCGGGTTCCAGAGGGAAACCTTGCTCTCTCCGGGACGAAACGCGAAGGAATGTAACATACATTACATTCCTTCGGCCTACCCCATGGTACAATCCCTCTATCAATTGGAAACGGGGGAACTACCAATGAACATATCATGGAACGCCCAGGACTACACCCAAAATTTTTCCTTTGTCCACGAGTACGGCAGCGACCTGATCTCCATGATTCAAGGGGAACACCGGTCGGTATTGGATCTAGGCTGCGGAAACGGGGCGCTGACCCACCGTCTGGCCCAGGCGGGCCACAGGGCCGAGGGACTGGACGCCTCGCCGGAGCTGCTGGAGCTTGCAAAAACAACCTGGCCCGGTCTGGTCTTTCACCTGGGGAACGCCGTCGACTTTCAGGCCGCCGCCCCCTTCGATGTGGTGTTCTCCAACGCGGTGCTTCACTGGATTGACGAAACCCAGCAGGACGGCATGCTCCGCTGTGTCAATCGGGCGCTGAAACCCGGGGGACAGTTTGTCTTTGAGCTGGGGGGCTATGGCAACAACGCACTGATTCACCGTGCGCTGTCAGCGGCCTTTGTCCGGCGGGGACTGGCCTACCGCATCCCCTTCTATTTCCCCACAGTCGGCCAGTATTCCGCCCGTCTGGAGCGGGCCGGATTTCTGGTCACCTACGCCCTTCTGTTTGACCGCCCTACCCCCCTCCGCGGCCCAGACGGCCTATATGACTGGCTGCGCATGTTTATTCAGCGCCCCTTCCAGGGGATGGATCCGGCGGAAGAAGAGTCCATTTTGCGGGAGACCGTGCAGGAACTGGAGTCTGCGCTGTATCGGGAGGGCGTCTGGTACTCCGACTATGTGCGCCTGCGCTGCAAGGCGGTGAAACCAACCGCGCTCGCTTAGCACCTGCCTCAGATGCGCCTAAAATTGTAAGTATCAAACCATGAGCGGACGAGTCCCCTTGTTGGCGGGGTCCGAGGGAACCGGTCGTTTCCTATGACTCTAACCGGCCCGAACCAGGCGCTCAGGATGCGCCGCCGCATAGAAACCGGACGGAGAACGCACGGCCGGTCTCGCCGCTGACCCGGAAGGGCGGTTCCACATCGCTGCCCCAGCTGTCGATGCCGCCCACCCCCCGCATGGCTCCGCATATTGTGATCACCGTGCGGACCGGAGCGGGCAGCTCCTCCCGGTGGGCCGCCTGCTCCAGCTGCTGGGGGGTATAGGGGATAGCGGAGAAGGCAAAGGGGGCTCCGGCGCGCACAATGGACAGCCCTGTTCCTTGGGCGGTCCGCAGCGTCAGGGCATGGGTGTCTACATGACAGCCGCACTCCTGGGGCACCAGATAGGCCGGGATGTGGGGCGGTTCTTTGTGCCAGCCGAATATCCCTCCCTTTTTCCGGTCGGGGTAGGTCTCGCCGGACAGCCCCAGCCACTCCACCTGCTCCAGCGGCTCCGGCGCGGCAAAGCGCAGCCCCAGCAGCGGCAGCCCAGGCCGTCCCGGTCCGCCGCAGAAGCGGACGCCGGCGGTCATCCAGCCCGTATCTTCCACCGTATACGTGACTTCGGTGCGCAGTCCCGGCATGGCGGGGGCGGTGTAGGTATAGCGGACGGCGGCCTTCTTGCTGCCGGCGGCCAGCACGTCGATCTTCTCACACCGCTGCCAGCTGTCCACTGCCGACCAGATGGAGCTGCCGGCGGCAAAACCGCTGCCCAAATCATTCTCAGTGGGGGCACGCCAGTAGGCCGGGCGGGGCGCCCGCCACAGCCACTCCCTGCCGCCGCTCCGCAGGGACACCGGACCGCCCTCCGCGTAAGAGAACAGTATTTCAAAGTCCTCTCCCCGCACGCCCAGGGCTCCGTCGCCATGGACCCTCCGCAGGGGAAATTTTTTTCTCCTTCGAGCGGGTAAGGCAAGCGTCTCCGCCGCTCTTTCGTTGTCTGCGTCGTGACGCGCCCGCTCTTCGGGGGAGGAATACCAGTAGCGCACCTCCTGCAT
>CAMWBA010000086.1 GCA_947172355.1 uncultured Bacillota bacterium | reverse complement strand
TCTGTGAAGCGAAAAACAAGGAGTACCACGCCCGGCTGGGGAAATATGACTACTTGGGAAAGAGTGAAAATATCCTCAAAGGTTTGGTCTACTGCGGCGATTGCGGCCGGCCTATGGTGCAATACAAGCAGGTCGTCAAAGGGAAAAAGGTGACCTACCATTATATGTGCCCCAATTATGCCGCAATGCTGGATAAGAGCGGCTGCTTCTACAAATTCTTTCGGGAGGAGATTCTACTGGATACCCTGTCCCAGTTGATTGGTAAGGAAGTCGAACAGGCTGTGGATGCTGTTCAGTTGGCAGAGCGTCTTTCGGCGAGTACCGAGGGTCAGGTTGCAGCCAGGGCGACGGAACTTCGGCGGCTGAGCCTGGAGCTGGAACGAGCTCAGTCCAGAAAAAAGTCCGCCATGTAGGACTTCTTGGCGGGGACGCTGACTTGGACAGAGCATGAGCGGCTGAAAGGTTGTTTCGCCGAGGAGATTGAACGGCTGAACGGACAGATCACAGCCCTCCGCAGCGAGCAGCAACGCCAGTCTGAGACGATGACGGTCTGCTACAACTCAGGTTGGTCAAGCGACGCCGACAGAGCCGCATTCAAGAAGGAAAACCGCCGTCTGTTTCAAGAGTTGGGGTAGGCGGTTACCTTGGGGCAATGGAGGCTGTGACACAGTTGCCAAGGACCAGCAGGACCACTACCTGCACCCCGGCAGCTTTATTGGAGTGATAGATGAGGCCGACATTGAGGCTCTATAAGAGCAGTTGTCGAAAGCACGAACCCTTTGTAATCGCCTGGATGTGCTGACCGTCCAGCAGGCGAGCTGCTGGACAAGATTCTGGAGGACATGGAGAACAAGAAGCTAAACGCCCAGCTCAAGGCGATTGCGGAGGAGAAACAGGCCATCCTGGAATAGCTTGGCGCGCTCCAGCAGGCTGAGGAACAGCGGGCCGGTCAGAAGGCCAGACTGCGGGATCTGGCAGAATGGCTTAAGCAGCAGAAGGAGTATGTACGTAATTTCCTCAACGGCAAGGGCTACGACGTGAACGACAAGGAGATTGACACAGCAATCAAGTCAGCGGTGCTCAAGATGCACCGGAGAATGGAATGACCGAAGCTCCCAGCCGTCAGGCGGAGAGCAAGCAACTGTCCGCCAACCTCAAGATCAGCGAGTTCGCCTGCAAGGATGGCAGCGAAAAGGTGTACCACTTCACTGGCGATTTTTCGCTCTTTATACCTGTTCTCAAGAACATCATCCAGATATCAGGGGCCGAAGTTCTGTATTATCATTTTTCGATCTACATAAAAAATGTTCAGGCCCCAAACAGGCTGCAATCTACCGTCTACCTCTGCCCACTTTTCCACATAACCTACGAAGTCCACTCCGTCGGGATACCCCCAACGGGCAGTCCTGACAGCGCTCCTCATATGCTTTTAAGAATTCTGTCAGTTCCTCATAGGTTCGGAATACCTCCTCAACGCCGCAAGGGCCGCAATCCAACACATCATCCCACCACCGGTGTTTCTGGAAAATAAACGTTTGCCCCGACCGCTGGCCGTGCAATTCCTCAAACGCCCAGTCATATATCCTGAGGGTATCTGCGAGCAGAGCTTTGTCATCCTCATTTTCCGCCCTGCGGAGCAAAGAGGTGAGAGCGGCGTATTTCTCTACAATAGGGCGGCATCAACTGTCGACGATCTCTGTCCGTTCCTCTATGGTAAGGGGACGGGCGGTGCGCAGATAGTCCCGAATTTCCGGAGAGAGAATCCAATTATAAATGTCAATCATTAGGGCCATCCTTCTCTGCGGAAGAAGTTCCATGCCAGCCATGGAATTTAAAGTTGTAGATTGGCTTTATCACGTCAATAATATCCACCGTTTCACCTACTGTCTCAAGGATTTCACCTAGGGATTTATACACCATCGGCGCTTCATCCAGGGTATGCTCGTTCACGGATGTGGTATAGATTCCCTCCATCGCCCTCCGGTACGTTTCCAAATCCAATGTGCGCCGGGCCTCCGTTCTGGACAGCAGCCGACCTGCCCCGTGAGGCGCGGAATCATTCCACTCCGGATTTCCCCGCCCCGCCGCCAGGATGCTTCCATCCCGCATATTGACTGGAATCAGCAGCCGTTCGCCCTTCTTGGCCGACACAGCCCCTTTTCGTAGGATTTTCTCCTCCACATCAATATAGTTATGTACTGTATGAAAGGCCTCTCCGCCTTTTAACCCCGCACGGGCCATCAAAATTTCCGCAATCAGCTCCCGATTCCTTTGTGCGAACTGCTGGCAAATCTCCACATCTGCCAGGTAATCCGAAAAATAACTGCCATACACATAGCACAGATCTTCTGGAATGGTCAGTTCCTTTCTGGTCCATCGCAGCCCCTTGACGGCCTGCTGCAATTCATCTCTCCTTCCCGCCGCCTTGTACTCGGCGATCAAAGCCGCTTTTTTCTGAAAATACTCCTCTTTTCCGCTATGCAGGTCTACTGCCAGCTTTTGATAATACTCCGCTACCTGCTTCCCCAGGTTCCGGCTTCCCGGGTGGATCACCAGATAGAGAGTCCCGTCCGTCGCACGGTCCACCTCGATAAAATGGTTGCCTCCGCCCAGCGTGCCCAGGCTTCGCACCATTTTCCTGCTGTCCTGAATGGAGCGATAACACCGCAGGGGCTGAAGATCAAAACGGGTCTGCCGCCCTTCCCAAACCTCCCGGCCAGAGGGGATAACATGCGCCGCTTCATCCAGCCGCTCCATGTCGATCTCCCGGTTCTCCAGGCGGACGGTATACATGCCGCATCCAATGTCCACGCCCACCAGATTGGGGACTGCCTTGTCTGTTACGGTCATGGTCGTACCAATGGTACAGCCCTTTCCCCAGTGGGCATCCGGCATGATGCGGATACGGCTCCCGCGGGTAAATTCCTGATCGCAAAGCCTGCGGATTTGTTCCACGGCGTCTGCGTCAATCGTTTGAGCATAGCACACAGCTGTGCTGACCCGCCCTTTCATTTCCATCATACGGCTCCTCCATTATTTACGCCTCTTCCTCCTGTTATCGAGCATTTCGAGAATGCCAAACACGACCAACCCTAAAAAAAGCTGCCACACCGTCATCAAGATGCCCTGTAAGATGCTGCCGGATTTTGCCCGGTTGCTGAAAAACAGTCCCAGCGTTATGGCGGCCGCAGCCGCTCCAACCGCCGCCGTTTGTAACGTCAACGGTTGTCCCCAGACCAGCATCCAGCAAAATACTCCTGCAATACCGCCGGCTATCCCCCAAGGAGTGCAGGCGGTACAGTGATACCGTTTCTCCAAACGGCTGTTGAAGGTGATGCCCCACCAGAGCACAGCGGCGGCCAAAACCAAACCCAATGGTCCGGTCAGCAGTTCAAGCATGAGCCCACCTCCCGGCGCTGGCCGTCGTTCAACATCAGGCAGCTGCCATGCAGGGACAAAAACGCCTCCCGGTCCTCCGCCTCGCAGTGGATGGGCAGCAGGGCGGCGGGGTGCAGGCCGTCAATCAGCGCCTTGACGGTGTCTCGGCTGGCATGGCCGCTGGTGTGGAGGTCCACCACAGTGATCTTTCGTTCCCGGCAGAAGTCCAAAACACGCTGTACCGCCGCCGTCTGTTTATAGCCTTTCCACATGGAGTAGAAGAGCAGAGGACTTTGTTCCTCCTCTGGCAGACGCGCTGCCATGTATTTTCCCATAAAGGGCAGCATGGAGGTACGGACAAAGATAATTTTTTGTCCGGGGAGCCTGGCCAGCGTCTCAGCGCCCACCAGGGCTTTCTGTTGGTACAGTGTTTCAAAGTAAGGCCAGGCCCGGCTGTCCTTTTGGACTGGATTGGCCACAAACCGCTGGACATTCTCGTCCATATGGCCCCGCACCGCCGACTGGAACAGGTCCTCGCAGACCTTCCGGCAGAATCGTTCCGCCACTCTGGTAAAGGCCTAAATGCGGTCCTCATTGGCGGAGGAGCACAGGACGAACACCGTTCCCTGTCCCTGATGCACCCGCAGCCGCCCGGTGAGCCGGTGCTCAATCCATGCTTCCCCTTGGAATTTCCCGGTCATCTCCTGTTTCCCAGGGCGGATATTGGTCCCCTCGGTAATCAGCAGGTCCAGCTGTTCACCCTCTCCCAGCCGTTCCCGAACGGCGGCCAGCGCCTTTTCGGAGGTCCGGAAATCTCCGGTGTACAGCACGTTTTGCCCCTCCGCCTGCACCAGAAACATATAGGCGTCCCTGGCGGAGTGCTCCACGCCGATGGGCGTCCCCCGAACATCGTCCAGCTGAACCGGCTGACCGTCCCGAAAACCGAAATGGATCTCAGGCCGGGGCTGGTTGGTGAAATCGGCGATGACATTCAAAATACGCATGGTCTCCTCTCCGGCAAAAACCGGAATGCCCGGCAGGAGCTTCCCCAGCAGGCCACAGTGGTCGTTGTGGTGGTGGCTGAGGAATACCCAGTCGAAAGCGGGCTCCCCAAAGGTCAGTCCCTCCAGCGCAAAGGGGTCCTCTGTTTTCGGACCGTCCAGAGGCGGCAGGTTGGCCCCCGCGTCAAAGAGCAGGCGGGTGTGCGCGGTGCCGATTTCAACCAGATTCCCGCCGATTTGCTGTGTGCCTCTATGTACGGTTACATACATTTTTTTGCCTCCTCCGCCTTTATCAAAATGGTCCGCCGCGCCGCCTCCACATCCATCTCCCGCACATTGGTTGTTGCGGCAAAGTCACGCTCCAGGGCTTCCCGGTCCTCCGCCCCCTCCATGAGAAATTTACTCACCGCGCTTCCTCCCAGCTTCATCGCATAGCAGAGGGTGCGGCTTGAGACGTGCCGGACCAGCCAGTCCCGCTGCCCAGGGGTCAGCTCCAGCAGGTCATCGAATTCCGGAAGCAGGGAGCTGTACTCCTTTGGGTTCTCTCTGGCCTGTTCTTCCCTCCGGATGACCTCCATTACCTGTTCCATATACCCTGCTCCAAAATAGCCCCGCAAGGTTTCGCCAAGCAGTTCGCCCCAGTCTTTGCTGCAAAAAATCTCGTCCCGCGCATCCGTTTCTCCGTCGTACCGGGCCAGCAGCACCAGCCCCTCGGAAATCAGCACCGCGTTCAAAAACGCGCCGCCCCGATAGTCCCCGGCCATCAGATACTGCATGTACCGACGCTCCAGCTCTTCCGGATGCAGGAAAACATCACCAATCTCCATCAGGCAGGCGCGGAAAAAGGGGTCTGCTTCCCCCTCCGCCAGCACTCCCGCCGCCAAGGCCCCATTCTCACGGAGATACCAGCGCAAACGATACAGCTTCGCCACCGTCTCCAGGCAGGCGGCTTTTTCCTCCTCGCTGCATTGCAGCCGCTGGGTATAATATTCCATGTTCTCCATAGTTGCTTCCTCCTCAAAATGCAATATCGTAAGCACCACTGGGGAATTCATAGTACCAGCCCGGTTCGTAATGAGGGTCCCAGTCCCGGTCCGGGTTGCGGAGCGGGTTGTAGCCAATTTGATAGCCGATTTTGTCCAACTCCTTAAAATCCCGCTGACGGGTCCGGTCAGACAGGCCGGGGTATTGTGTCCGATACCATGCGATAGGGTCCTCGGTCCCTTCGATTTGAATCATCAGCGTACAGAGGCGTCTGATCTTTTCCAGATACCGCTTCTGCGTCTGATTTTCCGGCCAATCCGGCTGCGTGAAAGCCAGTCCTGTCGGGACAAATGCCTTCCGGCTTTTTGCGTAGCGGATTTGCAGGACGCCCGCCTGTTTTAGCAGCCGAATGTCCCGGTAGGCGGTCTTTTGGCTGACCGGGAGCATATCGGTAATCTCTTTAAACGAGACCTCCTGACAATGTTGGAACAGATGGAATATCACCAGCAGCCGGGAGGTTTTCGTTATGGATTTGGATGCTTTACCCATTGGCAGGATACACGCGCTCAAAATCCATCAGGATTTTCAAGAGCCGTTCGTCCAGGAAGGTCAGGGCCTTTTGCCGTATATGGCCGGGCGTTCCGTAATATGCTTCTGCGACCGAGCCGGTGATGGCGGCCAGCGTATCACTGTCGCCTCCGATGGAGATTGCGTTCCGGATTGCATCCTCGAACCCGGTCGATTCAAAAAAAGCCTCCAATGCCTGGGGTACGGTATCCTGACAGGTTTCATTGAACGGATAGCTGCCGCGAATCGAGTCCAGCGTAAAATCAATTGGATAATAGTGCTTTGTAATATACTCCCGAATTTCCGCCAGGGTTTTCCCTGTACGGGCGAGAAAAACCGCCACAGCCGTTGCCTCGGCCCCTTTGAGCCCCTCCGGATGGTTATGGGTAACCTCTGTTACCGCTTTCGAGAGGGCCTTCGCCTCCTCCAGAGACCTTGCGGCATAGCCGCAGCCGCTCACCCGCATGGCGGCCCCATTCCCGAAGCTGTTATATGGTTGGGGATCGTCCGAATACATCCAATGCTGGAACGAAGCGCCGTAGCCGCAGTCCGGATAGGGCCGTCCAATCTCGCGCATGGAGCGGACCGCCTGCCCGCCAAGGCCGCTGAAGTCCGGCCGGCACCGCAGCAGCGCGTCGCATACCGCCAGAGACATGACGGTATCATCGGTAAAGAAACACTGCTGCGGCAGCAACTCAAATTCCTTGGAACGATGGTTGTTCCACTCAAACCGGGAGCCGACAATATCTCCGATTATTGCACCAATCATACCGATACCTGCTTTCTGTGAATTGTATTGTTCTGTAGCTCCAACCCTCTCTGTTCTCCCAGCCAGCGTTGGGCCAACTCCTTCCTCGCTTGGAGGTCTTCTTCCTCCAGCTGTTTGATGGTTTCCGCGTCCCAAGGCTCCCAATCCTCCGGCAGCGCCAGGCTGTATATGGCGTTCCAGCGGACTTCCCGGAGTTGGGGCCTCCCTTCTATGGTGCGGTCTGGAAGAACCCAGACGATCAGATGCTCCGCCGTCATAAAGCGCCCAGGCAGAGGCCGTTTCCGTTCTTTGCGCCAATGCAAGGGACTGTCCTCCGCAATGCCCTCGTTGATGTATGTCGCCATTTGCAGGGGACGAAGTACCACCTGTGTCTTGCCCCGCAGAGCCACCACCTGGTAATAGTTGGAGTCAGGCTGATCCAAATAAGGGCTGCCCCAGCATTCAAAAATGTCACCAATGCGGATGCCCTCGTTGCTTCCCCATTTCTTTCCCATTTTCATCTCCTTCTACGACATGTCTGGCCGTATTTTCTGATGGCAGTATAGCATAGACTGCCCATGATAAAAGACATACCTATTGTCGCATATCGAAGGTCAGAAAACAAGGGAAATCTTCATATATTCAATTTGCGGTCTGTTGAACTTTACGGAGTCCTGTGCTATAATGAGCGCCATCATCAGAAAAGGGAGAATCGCTATGGGAAAATACGACATAGCTTCTTTGCTAAAGGCGCTCAACGTGAAGCAGGATATTTTTATCTGCGGGCCGAGCTACAGCAAGAAGACCACACTGCGCGTATATGCCCACTGTGGTATCCTGTGCGGACTGCCAACACACCCGCAGGGGAAAATCAGCCTACCAGATAAGCAGTATCTTCCCTCAAATTCTCCTTTGCTGGCAGTTTTCAACGGACTCCAAAGCAACAAAGAACGGGAAGAATTTCTGCAAAAGCACCTGGACGAGCTGCTGCTTTTTATGGAAAAGCGATCTATCGCCGTCAGCGGGGACTGTGACGAACGCAGTCAGCAGACGGCCATCTCCCGTGGTCACACCGACTTTCAACGGCATAACGGCACAGTAGTATGTGACTTCCAGAGCAGTATTCCGACAGCATTGCTTCCTGCCGGCATGAGCAGACCTGCTTTTGATATGGTCACATTCTCCCCGAATGAGAATACGTTTACCCTTGTGGAATTGAAATGCACCGCAAGTTCCTGCGGTGGGGAAAACGGGTTAAAGAAACACGCCGTCGATATGTTGAGGTGTGTATCTAACGATTCATATAGAAAAGAATTGCTGCGCCGTCTGGGCTATATGTGCGAGTACGGGCTGCTGCAAAACTGCCCGGCCGGGCTGGAGCACCTGCGCCCCGAGGAGATGAATCTCCAGGCCGCGTTTTTGTTTACCTCCGGCAAGGGATTGGAAAGCTGCGAAAAAGCGGCGGCATTATGCAAAGAATACATCCCAGAAGAAGACCTGGACAAGTTCCGTTACTGCTTCGCAGGAAGTCCCCGAGCGGTTGATCTATCACATATGGAGAGTTGGAATACTTTTTCCAGTAACCAATAAGGTTTTGGGAGAACAGAAACAATATGGGACTACATAGAACTGCCAATAAGCGAAGGTGATCCACGTGGGAGGAGCATCTTCGCTGAACAGTGCGGAAGCGCAAAAATATCCAAATTTGTTTATTCAGAGGTGGAGCCTGGGAGCTTGGCAAAAATCGAGAGAAAGAAGACAATCTTTATCCACCATTCCAAGCAGGAATATTTGAGCGGATATCTGTCCACCCGTCCTGCCGGGGAGCGGCATCTAGTACTTTAAGCAGCCTTTCGGGCAGATGAACACTTTGCCGTAATAATCAGAGCATTACCGCTCACGACTGTGCTCAATCTTGTGGCTTTGGCTATTTTGCTGTCCTGGCAACGGTTTCAGACTCTGCCGGATAGATACCGGCTCCGTTGTCTCACCTACCATTTCAGCAGCATCCATTCGGCTCTGCACCAGCATCCCAGAATCAAACTTTTTGCCATAGGCAGCTTGCAACCGCTGGGCTGTTTCCCGCTCCTTACCGGACCGGATAGCATGACGGACGGTATCCAGTTCCATGGCATCCATATCCGCCGCCTGTTGTTGTAGCTCAATATACTGTGTCAGTGCTGCTTCCAGTTCACCGGCATACGTTGTCTCCTGCTGGTCCAGCTTTTTCAAAGAGTTCTCCATGGATGTAATGTGCTGCTTAACCTCCGCCATACCTTGATCCTCTGCACAATTAAACTGATTGAGCAAAAGGGCCTTCTCACTTTTCAATTCCTCAATATTTTCGGTTAAAGTGGCGATTTTCTGTGCCAATTCCCAATGCCGGAGCACCCGGATTGCTGGGATCGTTTTCTTTTCTTCCAATAACCCCCGGCGCTCGCGAATCTTGATTTTGAGCTGTCTAACAATGTTCTCATATCTCCTGAGATCAGTCTTGAAAACTTGAAGAGTGTGGGAAAGTTTTTCCTTCCTGGCTCCAATATGTAAAAGCTGATACCGAAAGATAACCATTTTCTGCCGAACAGCTGCCATCGCCTCTGCAATGGCAGGAATCGTATTCTTTACCGCATCCATCAGCTTCTTAACCAGCGATTTCAACTCCCGAAGCAGAACATTGTCCGCCTTAATCTGCCGGTTCAGTTCAAAGCGATCAGAAATAATCCCCTTCTGTTCCATCGCACGGGCGGCTACTCCTTCATGGATAGTGGGTTGTTCATCCAGACCGCGCTCGGCGTAACTTCGGTGATCAACACGCTCTTCATACCCGGAACGTTCCAGACAACGATTCACCGTATCAGCCCATGCTGCCCGCCAAAGGACAAGCTGATCCTCACTATTCCAGCGTTCAGAAATAGGATTGTGCCTGCCGTATTTTGTGCTCTTGGGATACTTGGAAATGCGCTCATAGCCCTATGCTGCCATTTGCTTCCTTTGCGTCCTCTACGGCATTCCAAATGACTTCACGATCTACCCACTCTGCTGGTGCCATCTCCGGCAGAAAGACCTGCTGCCAGACAAGCCCCTGCTTCCGGGTATAGTCATGCTGCACTTCATCGTAATCGTTGTGAATTTGGGAACAGCTCATATAGGCTGCTGCCGCGACGGCGGAACGGACTGTTTCCCGACTGATAACTTTTTCCTCCAAATGATAAATCGCAAGTTTCTATTATCTCCGTCTTTCGTCTCCCGTCCCTCGTCCTACGTCCCCCGTAAGCAGCGAAAACCTGCCGCCGGCAGTTTTTCGCTGGCGTATAGAACAGAGCGGCGCACCGTGCTGTTCCATACGCACCAGGGATGACCGTAGTCATTCCTGGCAGGCCCCCGCAGGGGCAGCATCCCCCTCGGAGAGCGCACGACTGCCGTAGGCAGTACAACCGCCCGCTTGCGGGTGGTGAGTAAGTGCGCCCTAGTATAATTACACTCAGGGACAGGGGCCGGAAGCGAAACAAGCCGGTCCGGTCAGCAGACTCCAATCGACAATCGCGGAGCATGGGATTAAAGTAAGCCATAGAACAGGAACATGGACGGGTGCGCCATTGGAGCGGCACAATTTATCTGCCGTATATCTGTTGAACAGTCAGTCCATCCTTCAGCAGCAATAGCTGGTTGGGAGCCTGCTGGCCATCCCTGTATCAAAAGCTAGGCTGTAATGCGCTGTAAGGAGAAAGGAAGCCCTGTTCGGGGAGGAGCATCATGCAGCAAAAAATACGACCATATCTGTCCATCGGAATCGACATAGGCGCGGACTTCAGCGTGATGGCCGCGGCGCTGCCAAACCAGGAGACCATCGGTCGAACCTATAAAATTCTGCACAGCAGTCCACGGTCCGTGGAGGGAGCAGCAGAGCGGATTTGCTCCCTGGAGCAAACATATGGCCTGCCGGTCAAAATCCATATGGAATCCACCAGTATCTACCACCTGCCGCTGTATTACCGACTCAGTGATGCAGGCTGGGAGGTTTATGTTCTCAATCCCATCGTGACACACGCCAATCAGAACATAAACATCCGCAATATCCACAACGATAAGCAGGATGCCCGGCGAATCGCGCTGCTGGGGCTGCGCCCGGATTTGAAAACATCCCTCATCATCCCGGAGGACGAGATTGCGGCGGTCAAGGCGCTTCTTCGCGAGTATCATGTAATGAAAAAGGAAACGTCCACGTATATCTGCCGTTTGAAAAATCAACTGCGGCAGGTATTTCCGCAATACTTGCCGCTCTTCTCCAAGGTCAGCGGAAAGGCGTCGCTGGCGGTGCTCACTTACGCCCGCCGCTGCTTCCATATGCTGGCTTTGCAGTCTGTGAGCCTGCGCAAAAATGGCGAGCCTAATAATCCAGTTCTTCGCACGTATTATCTGGAGAAGTGTAAAACCAAGGCAAAAATGACCGCCTTGGGTGCTATCATCCACAAGCTCTGCAGCATTGTCTTTGCTGTACTGCGGGATGAAACTCCTTTTGTCCTGATTTCTCCCCTGGAGCATTGCCAAAAATATTCCTCTATTTCTCAAGCAGCGTGAACTTCTGCCATATCATTTTTTGAGGCCCGTTGGAGCCTCTATTTTCCTGTACCCTTTTTACCACCTCAACCTTTCTCAAATTCTTTGCAATCCACTCTTGACTTTTCTTAGCTGGACTCGGGGAAAAAATAACGGAGCGCCCCGGCGAACCGGGACGCTCCTGCACTGTGAACTCAATTTGCAAGCCCGTGAAGATACGTTTCCAACTCGTTCAAGCTCATGCTCACCGTCTGCGGCAGAGCCTTCTCCCAAACAGCCCCCTCCTGGATTAACCGCCGTGACCGGGCTTTGCGCTGCTTCACCCGGTCACGGGCTTGAACTTCTTCCAAACGGTGTTGGGCCTGGATCAGTTTCTTTTCATTATCCGTTATAGTAGTTCCTTTCCAGCCTTAATTGGCTTGTTAGCACTGAAAACACCTGATTATGCTATCAAGATTCTGTAAGTTGGTATCATAAAAGAGTAAAAATAGCACCAGATACAAATT
>CAMWBA010000085.1 GCA_947172355.1 uncultured Bacillota bacterium | reverse complement strand
CCTCCACCTCTTCGGGGCGGGTGTAGTGGGACTCCTCAGCAGAGACGTTGACCTCATCCTCTACGCCGGCCAAAGCGCCCAGCTCAGCTTCTACCACCACGCCGTGGTCGTGGGCATACTCCACCACCTTCTTGGTGATTTCGATGTTCTCTGCAAAGGGCTTGGAGGAGGCGTCGATCATAACGGAGGTAAAGCCGCCGTCAATACAGGACTTGCAGGTCTCGAAGCTGTCTCCGTGGTCCAGATGGAGCACGATGGGGATCTCAGGGCACTCGATGACAGCGGACTCTACCAGCTTCACCAGGTAAGTGTGGTTGGCGTAGGCCCGGGCGCCCTTGGAGACCTGAAGAATCACAGGGGCCTTCTCCTCACGGCAGGCTTCAGTGATACCCTGAACGATCTCCATGTTGTTGACGTTGAACGCGCCGATGGCGTAACCACCGTTATAGGCCTTCTTAAACATTTCGGTAGAAGTAACAAGGGGCATGGGAATAACCTCCTTATAATAATGTCTCTATTATTTTACCACATTTTCCCCAGATTGCAACATACAACCGGGAAAAAACTCGGGGCGGACAGGGTTTGGTTTTGTGGGATTTGTGCGAAGGGCCGCAGCCTTCATTTTCCGGGAAGGATTCCCATATTAGGTCTGCTTCATCACAAAGGAGCGGTTATCAATCGCCCGCATTGTGGCTAAAATACCATCCAGATGGTCATATTCGTGCTGAATCAGCTCCGACATATCGTCATCCATTGGCATCTCCTGCTCCTGCCAGTATTCGTCGCGATAACGCAGGATACAATGGCGATAGCGCTGTACGCGCACCAAAAGATTGGGAAAAGACATGCAGTCGTCCATCACCTCCATCTTCTCGTCCCCTATAAACTCCAGGGACGGATTAATGATCACATACGGCCTGTCCGTCAACATGCAGATCAGCCGCTTTTTTATGCCAATCTGCGGTGCTGCAATGGCACGGCCAAAGCCGTAGTCCCGGCGGATTCCCCTGATACAGTCAAACATGTCGGTAAAAACAGGTCTGAACCGCTCTATTTCTTCATATTTTACCTCTTCCGACACCTCATATAAACGCGGGTCTCCCAGCAGCAATATCTCCCGTTCCATGATGATATCCTCCTTCTGTAGATCTCTAAATAATTTTTGAATTTACCACTCTAATATTACTACCATCTGCCATAAAATTCAAGACAAGGTAGGCTATTCTTCCCGTTTACAACTGGGGAAGTTTTTGGTATAATATAACCTGTTACAAGTCATTACCCTTATTGCAAAGGATATTTTGAATTGGAGGTAATCAATATGAGCAACACATTGAAGGGCGCCCTGATCATCGGTCAGTCCGGCGGCCCCACTTCCGTTATCAACGCCAGTGCTTACGGCGTCATCCGCACTGCCTTGGACTGTCCCGACATCACCGCTGTCTATGGTGCAGCCCACGGCATCAAGGGCGTACTCAACGACAAACTGTATGACATGGGCCAGGAGGACACCAAGGAACTGGAGCTGCTGCTCAACACCCCCTCCTCCGAACTGGGCTCCTGCCGCTACAAGATCGCTGACCCCGATGCCGACGACACCGACTACAAGCGCATCCTGGAAATCTTCAAAAAGTACGATGTGCGCTATTTCTTCTATAACGGCGGCAACGACTCTATGGACACCTGCAACAAGATCTCCAAGTATATGCAGAAGGTGGGCTATGAATGCCGCATCATGGGCGTGCCAAAGACCATCGACAACGACCTGTTCGGCACCGACCACTGCCCCGGCTTCGCCTCCGCTGCCAAGTATATCGCCACCTCCTGTGCCGAGGTTTATAAGGATGCCCGGGTTTACGACACCGGTATGGTAACCGTTATTGAGATCATGGGCCGCCACGCTGGCTGGCTGGCCGGCGCCGCCGCTCTGGCCGGTGTGGTGGGCTGCGCCCCCGATCTGGTATATCTTCCCGAAGTAGACTTTGACATGGACAAGTTCCTGGCCGATGTGGACCGCATCTATAAGGAGAAGGGCAACTGCATCGCCGCTGTCTCTGAAGGCATCCACTACGCCGATGGCTCCTTCGTCTCCGAGGCCAAGACCTCCGCCACTGACGGCTTCGGCCACGCCCAGCTGGGCGGCCTGGCCGCACTGCTGGCCAGCGTAGTCAAGGAGAAGACCGGAGCCAAGGTCCGGGGCATCGAGCTGTCCTTGCTCCAGCGCTGCGGCGCACATGTAGCCTCCCGTACCGACATCGACGAGTCCTTCCTGGCTGGTAAGACCGCTGTGGAGGCCGCTGTGGCCGGCGAGACCGACAAGATGGTGGGCTTTGTCTGCACCCGGGAGGGCGGTCAGTATAAGTGCCAGACCAAGCTGTTCAACCTGTCTGAAGTGGCCAACTTCGAGAAAAAGGTTCCTCTGGAGTGGATCAACGCCGAGCACAACGGTGTCACCCAGGCGTTCATCGACTACGCCCTCCCCCTCATCCATGGCGCGGCTGAGGCTCCCACTGAGCAGGGGCTTCCCCGCTTCGCCCGGCTGAAAAAGATCCTGGCCAAGTGATTTTGATAAGCGAAGGCCCGCCCTGATCGGGGCGGGCCTATTTTACATTTCAGAAAGTCCCATGATATATCGTTCTAGGATAAATTCGATCTGCTTAGCAGTCGAGCGTTTATTCTTTTCTGCTTTAACCTTTATCTTCGCCAACAACACAGAGCCGATCCGCATAGTGAACCGTGTCTGGTCGTCCCAGGTATAAGAATCGCTGTTTTTCATAGGGGAACCCTCCTTTTAACGCCATTATGACACCAACCTCAAGTAAACTTTTTCTCAAAATACTCTCAACTTTTTATGTACCTGTTTATATAATAAAGGTGTACACGGAAAGTGGGTGATGATTTGAGTCCACGTACAGGACGCCCGCCTGCTCCTAACCCCAAAAATATCCAGGTGAAATTTCTTGCCAACAAAGCCACAGCAGAAGATTTGGAATTCTGCTGTAAATGGCTGGGCAAGTCGAAAAGTGATATCATTCGCCTGGGAATTCAAATGGTAAAGGAGTCTGCGGAAAAACAATAAGACGACCGGGCCGCACTTACAAGCTACCCCGATCGCCTTATACACCACACCCGGAGGTCTGGTAAATTTAACTATACCACTCCTCCCGGGGAAAATCAAGGAGGAAACGATGGGATCACAAGAAGCTTGGTTACATCTGGAAAGCCCGGCCGCACGAATCAGCGGCGGGATCGATGCCATCAGCATCATGACCATGGGGCTGGCTCAAGTGAGAGACCCTTATGCAGACGGTTTTAATGCAGTTTGGAACTATTTGGTGGACGCTGAGCGGGATTTCCAAAAGCAGCTTATGGCTTGCCAAAACGCAGAAATGGACTAATCAAAAAAGCTCAGCTGCCTATCCTCATAGCTCCGTGTGGCGGCGGAGACGATGTGCCGCATCTCATACAGCAGCCCCAGCTCCCGGCACCGGGCGGAGAACAGCTCCCACAGCTCCTTCGCTTTGGGGCTGGAGCAGTAATAGCGGGAGCCGTACCGCTTGCGGTACCTCTCCCCCATCCCCGGAAAAGCCCAGTCCAAGCCGTTGAGGAAGTGATCCCGCTGGCCGTCCCGCATGGTAACGCCGAAAGCGGCATAGACGAACCTCGCCCCCGCCCGAGCGGCGCTGTCCACCACCGACAGCACATTTTCCCGAGAATCCTCCACAAAAGGCAGCACCGGCATGAAGAGTACTCCGGCAAACACGCCCGCCTCGGATAACTCCTCCAGTGCGGCCAGCCGCTGGCTGGGCGGCGGCGCATAGGGCTCGACTTTGGCCGCCAAGGTGTCGTCGGCGGTGGTGACGGTCAGTTTGCAGATCACCGGGGAGTGGTCCTGGATCAACCGGTATAGGGCCGCGTCTCGGACAATCAAACTGCTTTTTGTCGCAACCGCCACACCGCACTGGTAGGCATCAATAAGCTCTAAGGCATGGCGGGTCAGCTGGAGCTCCTTTTCAAATGGGTTATAGGGGTCACTCATGGAGCCCATGGTGATGAAAGCGGGCTTTACCTTCCGGGCCAAGTCGTCCCGGAGGATGCGCAGGGCATCCGCCTTGGCTTTCACTCGGTCGAAATCCGGGTTTTGGTAGCAGGAACTGCGGCTGTCACAGTAGAGGCAACCGTGGCAACAGCCCCGATAAAGGTTCATGGTATGGTCTGTCCCAAACCATTCGGTGGATTTGTTCCGGTGGAGCAAGTGTTTGACGGAGATATATTCCATCACCATAACTGATAGCTTTCCAGGCGCTGAAATACGCAGGACAACATAAGCTCCTCCACCTTGCTTCCGCTGTTGAGGGCGTTATTCAGCCCATGAAGCATGGCGCTGGTGCCCACGATGGACATGATTTGATCCTTACTGGGGTGATCCTCTTGAAAGTGGTCCATAATGGCACTGTAGATCGGAGCCCAAGCCCGGCACTGGGTAAACCAAACCGAGACCGCTCCCAGACGGTCCCGGTGGATGCTGAACTGGCTGGTGATCTTCATCTGGGGCAGAACGGTCTGCGCCATCAGTTCAGGCAGGAAACCGAACACATCCTCCGTCAAAGAGGCGTCTGGAGACCGGCGGTCTAATTCCTCCGGAATACTGTTGTACTCCGTCCCACTCTCAAACAAGCGGATGGCCTGCCGGGTCAAGTCCTTGACCTGATTCCAAGTATAGGGGCATTTGGGGCAGGTCTCCGGGCTTTGAACCAGAACAATGTACTGCTTGGCACTTTTCACCGGTACCCCCTCCAGAGGCCAGCTTTTGGCTATTTGGACCAGGGTTTCGGTCAGCTCAGGGACTACCCAGCCGTTGATCCGTACCTCACAGGAGGTGTCGCCACCGCCAAGGTTAGCAAGGTAGAGCTTTACCCAATAGACCTTTTGCGAGCCTAAACAGTTCAGCACTGCCCCCTCCATCCGGCTCCACAGATCACGCCGCTCAGGAGGTTCCTGAGCATTGGTCAGCAGTACTCCGGAGACATTGGCCTGGAAGCGGTGCGTTTTTCCCCACAGCTCCACCGGAGCTGTCCATTCCCCCTCTCCCCGCAGAGCGGGAAGCAAGGCGTCCAGCACCGAATCTGCAATCTGTCGGGCGGCGTATCGAGCTTTCCCCTCGTCTCCCTCAACGACTCCGGCGGTGGATTCCACCAGGGGGCCAAAAAAATCGGGGTGCTCCAAGATAGCCTCCATGCGGAACTGAGGCCCCTCCAGATCGGGGAACTCCACCCGCATGGTCAGCCCGCCGCAGTTGGAGAACCGCAGTTTCTCTCCCTCCAACACCGTACCTGGCACTAACTCCGCTACACAGCGCAGAACACGCCCTTCCAGAGAAAGATTTGTTTCTGTAACCTCTTGAATTGGCTGGACCGCGGGGGACTTCTCATTTTTTTGAAACCATCCAAACATACAATACACCTGATTTCTGTCTTATTTAGTATTTAATACAGATGTGCCAATTGCTGGTACACAAAATCCGGTTCATTCGCGACAAAAAGATTGACCGAAGGTACCCTATCTGCTAAGCAAAAAATGTTATAGATATGAAGCTGATAGTACCATTCTCTGGTATCACAATCTGTCCTGCGCTCATTCCAAAGGATTCTCCCATATTGTCCTAGCTGCAATGAAAAGGCAACTTCATTTATGCAGTCTTTCTGGTAAAGAGGAGATTGGATCTTTTGATAATCTTGGTTGTGTCCGCGCCGGTATGGCATTCCGCTGCGGTGTTCATCGTAAAAAAATGAAAGTTCAAAGCCATCTTGCCAGGGCCGGATGGATAAATTTGTAAGGTTAAGATCTGCGGCAGATCGATAACACTGCTCCTGATGCTTTTTTATCCACCTGGTTCTATGAACCACTTCTTGCCGGATTTGCTCGCTGGTGAACCCGAGACCCGGTAAAAATACCTCCAACCCCTGGCGCATATCCTGGAGTGAATCCACAAACGTCTCTCCATGCTGGAAAAAGCTGAGGGTCTGTACTGCCACGGCCGCTGACATGGACTTGCTCAACGGATAAGCTAGCGGGAATCTTCGGCGGGCCTTTGCACATTCCGAGCCGCGCTCACGTTTGCTCCAGGTCAAATCCACATTTTGAATCAGCAGCAACGGTGTTCCTCCTCATATGGCAACAGACCAATATTTGTTGTTGTTATTCTACCAGCCTCAACACTATTTGTCAATATATCCATGAAACATGTGTTTGATTTTTCCGCTGCTGTGGTGTATAATCAAACGGCTGAAACAGAACCCTAGATTCTCTTTCCATGCCCAGACAGTCCGCCTAGACAAGCTACTTTCAGCGGTTTTGATTCGACAATAATCATGCACCCATATATAAAGGAGATACGGCCATGGACCGGGTTATTTTTCACTGCGATTTGAATAGTTTTTACGCCTCGGTAGAACTGCTGTCCCATCCGGAGCTGCGCCACCAGCCGGTGGCGGTATGCGGCGACCCCGCCAGCCGTCATGGCATTATTCTGGCCAAAAATGAGCCCGCGAAAGCGTTTCAAGTCAAAACGGCAGAGACCATCTGGCAGGCCAAAAAGAAATGTCCCAACCTTGTCCTTCTCCCCGCTCACCACGGACTTTATCGGGACTTTTCCAGGCAGGTCAATGCGCTCTACCAGAAGTATACCGACTTGGTGGAGCCCTTTGGCATTGATGAAAGTTGGCTGGATGTCACTGGAACCCTCCATCTCTTCGGCGGAGACGCTCCGGCCCTGGCAGACCGGCTGCGCGATGAGGTCCGCAGCCGCTTTGGGCTGACCATTTCGGTAGGGGTATCCTTCAACAAGGTCTTTGCTAAGCTGGGCAGCGACTATAAAAAGCCGGATGCCACCACCGTGATTACCCGGGAAAATTTCCGTGAACTTGTCTGGTCCCTCCCGGTTACCGACCTGCTCTATGTGGGGCGATCCGCAGCCCAAACCTTCCAAACCTTCGGAATTTACACCATTGGTGATCTGGCTACCTTTGATCGGGAGCAGCTGTTTGGCCTGTTAGGTAAAAATGGTATACAGCTCCACGATTTTGCCAGCGGAGCAGACACATCCCCTGTTGCGCCCGCTGGACAGTACACACCCCCAAAGTCGGTGGGCAACGGATACACCTTCCCCAAAAATCTCCAAGGCCGGGATGCGATTAAAGCGGGTATTGCACAGCTCTCTGATCAGGTTGCCGTCCGTCTCCGCAAGCATTCCATGAAGTGTCAAGGTGTTTCACTTTCCATCAGAAACCCCGATTTTCGAGACATCAGCCGGCAAATGCGGCTGGACCCACCCACTGACTTGGCCCGGGAGCTGACCCAGGCAGCGATGGATCTGGCGGACAGTTGCTGGAATATGGCCAACCCTGTGCGAGCTCTGACCGTCACCGCAATCTACCTGATCCCGGCCAAGGAGGCAGGAACTCAGCTGGACTTATTCTCCGCCAACCAAGAAGAAAAACGCCGGCGTCTGGAGCGGCTGGAGGGAGCTATGGATGTCATTCGAGCCAAGTATGGCCCTGGAGCTATCGCCCCCGCCTCCACTCCCCGTGACCCTTCCCAAGAACGCCACGCCGCGCCGCCAGGGGGCGGAATACAATGAAGTTTCTCCCTTTTTGTGGAAAAGGGAGAAACTTTTTTTAAGTTTTTTCTTCTTGCATATTCCTTTTGACCCGTGTATACTAAAAACGCATATCACGCAGGGATTAAAAGAAAGGAGATTTCTATGGCCAACAAACAATCTAAAATATTGATCAGCGTACTGGTTTTGATCTGGAGTTTTATTGTCTCCACCGCTGGATTCTATGCTATGAGCTACCTATCCGATGTTTTTTCCTTCCATACAAAATGGCTGCTTAACTCCATCTTTTCCACTCCGCCAATCCTTGCGATCTCGCTGATCGGATATCTGTTCAAAAAGAAGGTATGAACCTAGAATACAACTGCATAATCTGGGGTATGGAGGTGTTGTCCATGCCCCTATCTTTTTTTGATTTCCTGCGGCAAATGGCGAATAATTTTGTTTTATCTGGCACTGTTCTGCTTATCTTAGCCGTTCTGTTGGTCAACGGCTGGACGGATGCCCCCAACGCCATTGCCGGGGTAGTGGCAACAGGCGCCCTCCCCTTTCGCACTGCCGTTCTGCTGGCAGCGGTGTGTAATTTTCTGGGGGTACTGTGTGTCACCTCGGTGAATGCCTCGGTGGCGGAAACGGTATACTCCATCGCCGCCTTTGGCGGCGGGACAAAGGCCGCGCTCACCGCCCTGTGTGCTGCTATGGTGGCTATCATTTTATGGGCAGGGCTGGCCTGGTTCTTTGGTATCCCAACCAGCGAAAGCCACGCTCTGGTGGCCGGCATCTCCGGAGCCGCTGTGGCATTGGAGAACTCCTTCTCCTGCATTCGTTGGGACTGCTGGGCCAAGGTAATTCTGGGGCTGATTTTGTCCTCTGCCGCCGGATTCTGGGTGGGCCGATGGGCATGCAGACAGTTAAAATCTGTAAAGGCTTCTGCCAGTACACTCCGCTTTGCGCAACTGCCTGGGGCAGCAATCGCGTCCTTTCTTCACGGCGCCCAGGACGGACAAAAATTCATCGGCGTTTTCCTTTTGGGCACCGCCCTGGCCCGAGGCCGTGCGGATGAAGAAACATTTCTGATTCCTCTCTGGCTTATGGTCCTGTGCGCCCTCTTTATGGCTCTAGGCACCCTGATCGGCGGCAGAAGAATCATTGAAACGGTCGGACAGGACATGGTTACGTTAGGACCCCGCGAGGGGCTGGCCGCCGATCTGGGTAATATTTTCTGTCTTTTTGGAGCCACCTTGATGGGCCTGCCCGTCTCCACCACCCACACCCGAACCTGTGCTCTGCTGGGGGCAGGCACCACCTCTGGAACCCGCACCGACTGGCGGGTTGCCGGAAGAATCATCCTGGCCTGGGTCCTCACCTTCCCCGGCTGTATGGCCATCGGATACTGGATGACCCGAGTGTTCCTGGCGGTGTAGCACCCCGCCTCCCGCCGCCGCATAGTCTAATCTGGAAGCAACCGTACAGGCAACGTCTGCGAGTTTTCCAGAAAGGGTTCATACATCGTGTTACAGGCTCTCACTTGGGCCGCCGGAGGCACAGGCTTCACCGCTTTGATGACCGCCGCCGGGGCCGCTGTAGTCTTTTTGTTCCGCAAAAAAAATTCCGGTGCGCTCCACCGCATCATGCTTGGCTTTGCTGCCGGGGTAATGATTGCGGCCAGTATGTGGTCGCTGCTGATTCCCGCCATTGAACAAGCGGAGGCTCTGGGCCAGATCGGCTGGCTGCCTGCCGCCGGAGGGTCCGTTTTGGGCATTGTATTCCTACTTCTCATGGACTTTCTTCTGCCCCACTTCGGCCCGGAATCGTTCCACAGGGGGGCCTCCCCCAGCCGCACCGCTTTGCTGGTGCTGGCGGTTACACTCCACAACATACCGGAGGGGATGGCCGTTGGCGTCTCCTTCGCCCTGGCTGCTCAGAGCGGTGATCCCGCCCTGCTTACCGCCTCTGCTGCCCTCGCCATCGGCATTGGCATTCAGAACTTCCCTGAGGGGGCCGCGATCTCTCTCCCGCTGTATCAAGAGGGTATGGGAAAAGGAAAAGCATTTCTTATTGGGGCGGCTTCCGGTGTGGTAGAACCAATTTTCGCCCTGCTCACTGTACTGGTGGCTGGAACGGTACAGCTGGTCCTCCCTTGGCTACTATCCTTTGCTGCCGGAGCTATGCTCTATGTGGTGGTGGAAGAGCTGATTCCAGAGGCAAATCTCTCCCAAGGAGGCCACTCCGGTACCTTGGGCGTCATGACAGGGTTTCTCCTTATGATGATTTTAGATGTAGCTCTTGGTTAGGACATTATTTTAAAAATAACAGCACATTCTGTCCATACCCACCCGCGTGTTCCGGTTCCCGCCTTCTTCCAGGGCGGGAACCGGAGAAAAATTTTGAGCTGGGAACACAAAATTGGGCTGATCGCCAAACTTTTTTCTCAAAATTTCCAATTATGCTGACGGCCGTGAAAAATACTGGAATTATTCCCAAGGTTGTGTTAATATAGTAATGTGTGATTTTGTGGGCTCTTGCCCTTTGGGGAGGTACATGAGATTGACCAGCTTTATGGCAATTATTTTGGGCTTTGTCCAAGGTGTGGCGGAATTTCTGCCCATCTCCAGTTCCGGCCACCTTACGCTGTTTCAGCACTTCTTTGGTATGCCGGAGACGGACCAGCTGTTCAACGTCCTGCTTCACTTCGCCACCCTGCTGGCGGTATGTGTGGTCTATTGGAAGGACATCTGGGAGATGATCGTGGAATTTTTCTCCTTCTTCCTTGATCTTTTTTCCAATCAAACATATCGGGGCCACCCTCCAGAGGCCCGGCGAATGGTATTGCTGATCCTTGTCGGCACCCTGCCCCTCTTTCTGGTGCTGCCCTTCAAGAAAAAGGTAGAGACGCTTGGCAGCAGCCCCATCTTTGTCTCCTGTGCTTTGCTGGTAACCGGATGCATCCTATTTCTCTCAGATCAAATGGCTCATGGCCATAAGACGGTGCGCAACGCCACTCTGCTGGATGTACTGCTGGTGGGGCTGGCTCAAGGCTGCGCCACCATCCCCGGGCTGTCCCGCTCTGGCTGTACCATTTCCGCTGGTATGGTTCGGGGCTTTGACCGGAAGTTTGCGGTGCGGTACTCCTTCCTCATGTCGCTGCCTGCCGTTCTGGGAGCAACTCTGCTGGAGGTACTGGACGTAATGGAGCTGGAGGGCGGGATCCCGGCGGAAAATATTCCGCTGTATCTGCTGGGCATGGCGGTCGCGGCTGTGGTGGGTTACTTTTCCATTCAACTGGTAAGATTGCTGGCGGACAAGGGCCGTTTCGGCGCATTCGCTTTCTATTGCTGGGGTGCCGGTGCACTGTTTCTGCTGCTGAATGTTATGGGCTGGACCTTGGTCTCTTCGGGGACTTAACAGGTCCCCACAAGTTTGTCCGAAAGGAACGATTTACATATGGCAACACAAAAGAGATCTGGAGGAAGCAGGGCCGCCTCCGGCAGTTCAGCCCGCTCCGCCTCGAACAGCGGCGGACGCCGCACTGCATCCTCTTCCAAGGGGAAAAGCCGGAGCCGGCAGGCTCCTCCTGCGCAACAGCCTTACCGCCGTGAGATTGGCGCGGCGGTTTGTTTTCTTCTGGCCATTTTTACCGGCCTGGGCTGTTTTAATATGGAGGCTATCTTCATTGATTTGTTCTGCGACCTGATGAAAGGAATGCTGGGCTACGGCTTCTGGCTGATGCCTCCTGCGTTTTTGCTGGGGGCCTTTCTTCTGGCCTTTCATCATGGACGGCCGGTCCAGCTTCGGCTGACCTGTACCTTGCTCCTGCCCCTGGTTTTTTCCTGTTTCCTCCATTGCATGTTGGCGGAACCGCTGGAATGGAATTTTCAGCTATGGGGTGCTCTGACCCAGAGCGGTATGCTGATGGAGTCCGGCGGCGCGTTGGGCGGCATCTTGGGACAGGGCTTTGCTGCGTTGTTCACAAAAATTGGCGCAGCGATTCTGTGTCTGTTGGCAGGGGTCCTGATGGGATTGGCCGCCTTTAACCGTACCGTCTTTGATGTGATCCGCTGGGTTTTGGAGCGGCCCCGGTATGAGTATGAGCCGGAACCGGAACCAGCCCCCCGGCGAGAACGCCGCCGGGAGCGGTATGAGGAGCCTGTACCCAAGCCTAAACCGGCAGCCCGCGCCGCCATCGACATCCCGGTGGACGACATGCGGGATGGCCCCCCCCCCTCCGTCCAAGAGCAAAAGAAAAAAGGGTTCTTTAACCGAAGTCCCCGCGTCC
>CAMWBA010000084.1 GCA_947172355.1 uncultured Bacillota bacterium | reverse complement strand
CCATCACGCGGGTGAGGGTACTCTGGATGCTGGAAAAGAAAGAGGACAGGACAGTTCCAATAAGCAGCACATAAAGAACATTGTGCTTGGTCTTTTTGAACAGATAGCTATAAACCACCGTTGCCACCACACCCATCAGCACCAGGTCCACCGCGAACGAACAGTTTGCGTTTACGGCCAGAATACTGCCGGACCCCGCCGCAAAGACGACCGCGGTGTGGATGAGCGTATAGAGAGAGTTCATACCCAGCAGGCAGGGGGTAACAATGGTATTGTTGATGACGGACTGGAACACAATGGACGCCCCGCCAATGGCAAAGGCGGTGATGAGTATAACGATCAGCTTGGGCGTACGGATTTTCATTGCGTACTGAAACAGCTTCGCGTTGTCAAAATGGACCCCCACCAGCATATACCCTGCGGCGCACAGCAGGACCAGCGCGGCGAGGATGGCCAGCTTCCGGCGGTTGGCCCGTACAGCGGCAGTATTCATGCCACGCCGCCCTCCTTCCTGTTCAGACGAATCGCTTTCCGCCCATGGCGGAGACGATAGAGCAGCAGCGCCACAAAGAGGACGCTTCCAATGATGCCGACGATCAGCTCAATGGGCAGCTCATAGGGGAAGATTACCATCCGGCCCACCATGTCGCACGCCAGCACAAACAGCGCGCCAAACAGAGCTGTGTCAATCAATGTGCCCCGGATTTTATCACCCTTGAACATCGCCACCAGATTGGGGACGATCAGGCCGATGTAGGAGATAGAGCCTACCACCACGACAACGGAGGCCGTGATCATCGCGGCAATCGTCAAACCCAGGAACAGCACAAAGTTGTATGGAACACCGAGATTTTGCGAGAAGTCTTTTCCCATGCCCACAATGTTGAAATGATTTGCAAACAGAAAAGCCAGCACCACCAGCGGAACCGTCAGCCAAACGATCTCATACCGTCCCCGCAGGACCATGGAGAAGTGGCCTACCAGCCAGGTAGAGAGCGCCTGCGTCATTTCATACTTGTACGCCAGATAATTCGTAATGCCGCCGATCACATTGCCGAACATGATGCCCACCAGCGGAACCATCACCACGTCCTTAAACTGGATACGCTGAATGAACCAGACGAATATCCAAGTGCCAAGGACCGCAAAGGCAAAGGAAAAAATGGCCCTCCCCCATAAGGTCGAGTTGGGCATGAACAGCAGAGCCAGCAGGATTCCAAACTGTGCGGAGGAAATGGTGGCCCCTGTGGTTGGAGAAACAAATTTGTTCATACAAAGCTGCTGCATGATCAGGCCTGCCACGCTCATGCCGGTTCCGGTGCAGAGAATTGCCAGAAGGCGGGGCAGGCGGGAGATGAGGAATACCTCCCAATGCTCTCTGTCTCCCTGCAGCAGCCCTGATATATCCACATCCAGAACGCCAACGAACAGTGACCAAACGGCCAGCACCAGGAGCAGAGCGAACAAAACAATCGTAGACAAATGTTTTTTGATGACAGACACCTCCACAAAAGTTAGTTAATGCTAACTATAAGGTATAAAGGAATGCGTCAGACGGCAATCTGAGAGGCTTGCCTATCACAACGTACAGCAAAGTCAGTATAACACATCGAGTTAGTCATGCACAACCGCATGGTTGAACAAGAAAAGCTGCATTTAACGCAGGAAAATTTATCTATTATCACGAGAGCTATTCAGGAGACGGCAGTTAAAACAAGTTCCAATTTATCTCTTGACAAAAGTCCCCACCTGTGCTAACGTTTACTTTTTGGTTAGCAATATCTAACCGAAGCGGCGTATGACCTCCTTACTTTCTTCCCCCCAAGGCCCTCTCCCCTTGGGGTTTCTCCGGCCACAAAGGTTAGCTATCACTAACTACAGCCAAAAATATTTCATGAAGGAATGTTCAACGATGAACAAGATCGCGATCGTATTCTGGAGCGGGACCGGAAACACGGAGGCTATGGCGGGCTTTATTGCCGAGGGCATCCGGGCCGCTGGCGGCGAGGCGGAGCTGCTGGGGCCTGGAGAGTTCTCGGCCAGCCAGTTCTCCGCTTACAGCGCTGTGGCCTTCGGCTGTCCCGCCATGGGCAGCGAGGTGCTGGAGGAGATGGAGTTCGAGCCTATGTTCGCCTCCCTGGAAGGCAGTCTCAGTGGTAAGCGGATCGCCCTGTTCGGTTCCTACGGCTGGGGTGACGGCCAGTGGATGCGGGACTGGCGCGCCCGGTGCGACAACGCTGGGGCCAACCTTCTGGATGAAGTCGGCCTGATGGTAAACGAAACGCCGGACGCGGAAGCGGAGGAAGCTTGCAGGGAACTGGGAAAAAAGCTGGCGGCGTGGTAGTCGGAGTGCCAATGTTTCCCGGACACTTGAGGCTATATTGGTCCGGCACTGCGCGCCTACGCTGGCAGGGATGAAACCGGGAAGCATTTTCTGTGTCAAACCACCTGTGCCGGAAATCGTCCGGCAGCAAGTCAAGATATGGAACGAACGGCTGGCCGCCTTGGGGCTGTCCATTCAAATTCTTTTGGAGCGCCCTGTTTCTGGTTCTATGATTGTTTATGTGTACCGGAGAAACCTCTTGGAGAGCGCCTTATCCGATTGTGACTGCCAGCATTTTTTAGAGAAAACTGGATATAATAGAGCGGATTTAGATGGTATGCTGACACAGCTTGCTTACCGGCTGGAAACACAAGCGGAGTTTCCCCATGAAATCGGCGTGTTCTTGGGCTACCCGCTCCAGGATGTGATTGGGTTCATTGAAAACCAGGGCCGGAATTTTACCTGCTGCGGATTTTGGAAATCATATAGTGACCCGGCAGAAATTCAGACGTGCTTTGATTGTTACCGCAGATGTATCAATACCTATGTAAAACTTTTTGAGCAGGGAATCCCTCTTGAAAAACTCGCTGTGCCGGCGTAAATAATCGTCCCCATAAGGTAATTCTTGTGGGGATGATTTTCTTGCGTGTAGGATTGACAACAGTAAAAAAATGTTATAAGATAAGCGAGGTTAGCAATTACTAACCGTTGAATTGGAGGAAACATGACAATAGGTGTAATGCAGGGAATTTTACTTCCGTTCTTCGGAACAGCGCTGGGAGCAGCCTGTGTGTTTGTAATGCGCGGCACACTTCATACAACAGTCCAACGCGCCTTAACTGCTTTCGCGGCTGGGGTCATGGTGGCGGCATCCGTCTGGAGCCTCTTGGTTCCCGCTATGGCGCAAGCGTCCGGTATGGGACGCTTGGCTTTTTTTCCGGCTGTGACGGGTTTCTGGTTCGGTGTTCTGTTCCTGCTGGTACTGGACAGAACAATCCCTCATTTGCATCAGAACAGCGATGAACCGGAGGGGCCTCATACACAGTTGGAACGAACCACTATGCTGGTGCTGGCCGTAACCCTCCACAATATCCCGGAAGGTATGGCAGTAGGCGTGGTGCTGGCGGGCGGGCTGGCTGGGAATGAAACGATCACCGTCACCGGCGCATTCGCCTTGTCGATTGGCATTGCGATTCAAAATTTTCCGGAGGGGGCCATTATTTCCATGCCGCTCCGGGCAGAGGGAGCCAGAAAAGAGCGGGCTTTTCTCTATGGCGTTCTGTCCGGTGTGGTGGAACCACTGGCCGCTGTACTGACCATTTGGGCGGCTGGCCTTATTCTTCCCGCGCTGCCTTATCTGCTCAGTTTCGCGGCTGGAGCTATGATCTATGTTGTGGTCGAGGAACTGATTCCAGAGGCATCTGCCGGGACGCACTCTAACATCGGGACGCTGTTCTTTGCGGCGGGATTTACCATCATGCTGGCACTGGATGTTGCGCTGGGATAAGAGGAAATTTGTGATGAGATTACTGATTTACGGTGCCGGAGTCATCGGCAGTTTCTATGCGGCATTGTTCAGCAGAGCGGGATATAGCACGACTGTGTATGCGCGAGGGAACCGGCTGGAGACGCTGGAAAGGGCCGGCTTGTTATATGAACATAAAGGCCGGCTCCATTCGGCTCATGTGGAGGTCATTGACCGTGTCGCGAATGAGGATCACTTCGATTATATCTTTTTAACCGTCAAAGAAAATCAGGTGCATACTGCGTTAAGGGAGCTTCATTCCAATTGCAGCCCGAATATCGTGACCATGGTAAATACCCTTGAACCATATGGCAAATGGGAAGAAATCTGTGGGATGGGACGTATTATTCCCGCTTTTCCAGGCGCGGGCGGCAGCTTTCAAGGAGATGTTCTGAAAGCCGCGCTGACCCCGAAGGTCATTCAGCCTACGACCTTCGGGGAAATAAACGGAAAGAAAACAAAGCGACTGCAGGAAATATCCCTGCTATTGAGAAAAGCGGAGATCCCTTATCAGATCGTAAAAAGTATGCACGACTGGCAGCTATGTCACCTTGCGATGGTCGTACCGATTGCCGACGCTTTCTATGCGGCAGAGCATCCGAAGGAGGCTTGGAAAGAAAAAGCGGTGATGCTCAAAACAGCAAGGCAGCTGAAACACAATTTCAAGACACTTCACGCACTGGGAATCCATCTTTCGCCTTGGAAAATGAACCTGTTCTGTTTTGCGCCTGTGTGGATTTTGAAAGCCGGGATGACTGCGGTTTTCAAAAGCAGTTTTGGAGATGTGTTTATGTATCAACATTCCATGAACGCGCCCGACGAAATGCGACAGCTGCACACGCAGATTTATCGGTATATTGCGGATGCGGTAGAGTGTGGAACGGGGGGAACATTATGAAATATACCTATTGCGAACGGTTCATGTGGCACATCATCGCGCCCGCCTCCCTCCGTTTTCTCTCGGAGCAGGGCTGGGATGTTTCCAAATTGAAAAAGAAGGCCGAAAGATTTACCGTCAGATAGTAGCGCGCACACCAGGCATCGGCGGGCTGACCGGAAACTCCCTTCACGTCTGCCTTGTGGCCGGGATGGAAAGGCTGCTCCACCATGTTCCTTGGAACCTTTGACGGTGGTGGTCATACGGTTTCCAAGGATTCTCTACCACCATCTATCCCTGCGTAGTGGATAACTGCTCTGTGGAAATCACCATGAATATCCCCGGCGCCACCCATGTGGGCGGATTGATCAGCACCGGCCTCTACTATTACGGCGAGGAAACTGCCTTTGCCGTGACCAACTGCCGGCTATCCGGCAGCATTGACGGAGCAGTCACACTGGGAGCCGTTGCAGGGCGAGCGGAGGGCAGCGTTGTGGAAAGCTGCGCATTTAATGTACTGTTCGATGGCGCCAAGATGGAAAATGCCATTGGAAAAACCACCTGTATGTACGAGTGCGTGAATCAATAGACCTCTCACTGATTTTGAAAAGCGCGGCGGGGAAATCTGCCGTGCTTTTCATTTTGCCCTTGACAACCAATTTTGTCAGTGATATATTGATAATTAGATTATCGGTAATTTAATTATCATTTGAAGGGAGGATAAACAATGGCCAAGCCGGACCATTCCCTTGATCCGCTGATCCTGGCAAGCGCGCGCCGGGAATTTCTGGAGAAGGGTTTTGAAAAGGCATCGCTGAAGCGTATCTGTGAAAACGCCAATGTGACTACCGGTGCGCTCTACAAGCGCTACAGCGGCAAAGAGGAACTGTTCGCCGCCGTGGTGGCGGATACTGTGGCGGACCTGAATGAGATCATAGCCCAGAAGTCCGTCACGGATTTCAGCCAGGTATCGGATGAGGAGCTGGTGAAAGCCTGGGACATGGACGAGGACTACATGATGTGGTGGTTCCGCTATTTGGACGAACGGCACGACGGTTTTGTGCTGCTGGTCAGCTGTGCGGAGAACACCCGCTACGCCAACTTCCAGCATGACTGGGTGGAGAAGATGACCCAGGCTACCTATGGATACTATCAGGAGGCCCGCCGCCGGGAGCTGACCACAGTGGACATGTCGGAAGCGGAGATTCACATCCTGCTCACCGCCTTCTGGGCTACTATCTATGAGCCGTTCATCCACGGCTATAATCTGGAGCAGCTGGAGAGCCATTGCAAGCTGGTCTGCAAGCTCTTCGACTGGTACCGCATATTTGGATTTTCTTCCCCCTGAAAGGCCCTTTTCCCAGAAAGGGCTTTTCAAAAGCCTTATAGTTAGCTATATCTAACCTTTTGATCAAAGGAGGTAATTTTGTGTTCAAGAAAGTATTGGACTATGCGGGGGAGTACCGCCGGCTGACCTACCGGTCGGTGGCCGTCCTCCTGCTGGGTGTGACCATGAGTGTACTGCCCTTCTGGTTTGCCTACCAGCTGATCCTGCCGCTGCTGGGCTATGGCAGCCTGGAACCTGCCGGAGCCGTCTGGCGTGTGGCCGCTATCTCCGTCTGCGGAATCCTCTATGCCCTGCTCTATGTCCGGGGGCTGGCCCTGTCCCATCAGGCGGCTTACCACACCCTGGAAAACATCCGCGTCTCCCTTCAAAAAAAGCTGGAGGCACAGCCCTTGGGGACGATTCAGGAGAAGGGCGTGGGCGTCCTCAAAAAGATGTTCATTGACGACATCGAATCCATTGAACTTCTGCTGGCCCACGCCATTCCGGAGGGCATCTCAAATGTTGCCGTTCCGGTCATCGTCTATATCGCCATGTTCTTTGCGGACTGGAAACTGGCTCTGCTTACTCTGTGCTCCCTCCCTTTGGGGTTTGTGGCCATGGGCGCCATGTATAAGCAGGGCACCAGTAAAATGGGGGCCTACTACGGCGCGGCCCAGAAGATGAACAGCACCATTGTGGAGTATATCAACGGCATGGAGGTGGTAAAGGTCTTCAACCGGGACGGCGACAGCTACAAGCGGTTTGAAACAGATGTGACAAACTATCGGGACTTTACCCTGGATTGGTACCGGGTCTGCTGGCCCTGGATGGCCCTCTATAACAGCATTATCCCCTGCACAGCCATGTTTACCCTGCCGCTGGGGGCGTGGTTTGTCCTGCAAGGCTGGTCAACACTGCCGGATCTGGTGCTGGTGCTGTGCATGAGCTTCGGCATCGGCGCGCCGCTGCTGCGATCTCTCAGCTTTCTGTCCACCATGCCCCAGGTCAATTTCAAAATCGAAGCTCTGGAGCAGCTGATGAGCGCGCCGCCCTTGCAGCAGACAAACCGCCCGTTTGCCGGAAGGGATCATTCCATCTCCTTTGAAGATGTCCGTTTTGGCTATAAGGAGGAGGAAGTGCTCCACGGCGTCTCCCTCTCCGCCAGGGAGGGGAGCTTGGTCGCCCTGGTAGGCGAATCCGGCAGCGGAAAATCCACTTTAGCCAAGCTGTTGGTGCATTTCTACGATGTGTCCGGCGGTTCAGTGAAGATCGGCGGTCAGGATGTCCGGGATATGAGCATTGAATCGCTGAATGACCAGATCTCCTATGTGTCCCAGGAGCAGTTCCTGTTCAACATGAGCCTGCTGGAAAATATCCGCCTGGGCAAGCTGGACGCCACGGATGAGGAAGTTCTGGCGGCGGCGGAAAAGGCCCAGTGCGGCGAATTTCTGGCCCGTCTGCCCCAGGGCATCCACACTATGGCCGGGGATGGCGGAAAACAGCTCTCTGGCGGAGAACGGCAGCGGATCTCCCTGGCCCGGGCGATTTTGAAGAACGCTCCCATTGTGGTGCTGGACGAGGCAACCGCTTTCATGGACCCCGAGAATGAGGAGAAAATGAACGCCGCCATTGCCCAGGTCATCCGGGGAAAAACGGTCATCGTGATTGCCCACCGGCTCCATTCCATCGTGAATGCGGACCAGATCTGCGTGCTACATCAGGGCAATGTGGCGGCGGTGGGAACGCACAAAGAGCTGCTGGAGCGCAGCCCGGAATATCAGACCCTCTGGCAGGCGGCGGAGGGCGCCGCGGATTGGAAGGTATCGGTGGAGGAGGTGCTGGCATGATCGCGTTGATGAAACGAATCCTGAATGTGGCGGGAGGTTACAAGGGGCGGATTCAGCTGGCCTTTGTGTTTTCTTTCCTGAAATCCCTTTTGGCGAAAGCGCCCATCGGCATGGCGTTTCTGGTGCTGACCGCGTTTCTGGACGGCAGTGCCGACGGCCGCCTGTGCCTGACCATGGGAGCGGCCATGGCAATCTGTCTGGTTTTGCAGGTGCTCTGTCAGCACGCGGCGGACCGCCTGCAATCGGCGGCTGGGTTCATGGTGTTCGCCGAAAAGCGGATGGAGCTGGGGGCGCACCTGCGGAAGCTGCCCATGGGCTACTTTACCGAGGGGAATATCGGAAAAATCAGCTCTGTACTCTCCACCGACATGGTGTTTATTGAGGAAAACTGCATGACCGCGCTGGCGGATATGATGAGCTATATCTTCGCTGAGGCCATTATGCTGGCGTTCCTGTTTGCCGTCCATCCTTGGCTGGGCCTTGCCGGGTGTGCGCTGATGCTGTTGGTGCTGGCCATCGCCAAGGGGATGCGCCGGGAGGGGCTGGAGGATTCGGACATCCGCCAGGCCCAGAGTGAGAACCTGACAGATGCGGTGCTGGACTTTGCCGAGGGTATCGGCATCATCAAGACCTACAACCTGCTGGGTGAGAAGTCGGCGGAGCTGACGGAAAACTTCCGTGAAAGCCGTAAGACGAGCATCGACTTTGAGGAAAACCACGCGCCCTGGCAGCGGCGGCTCAACCTGGTGTTTGGGCTGGGCGTGGCCGTCGTGGTGGCACTGACGCTGTTCCTGCGCAGCCGCGGGCTTTTGGATCCCTCTCTCGCCGTGGGAGTCATGCTGTTTGTGTTCGACCTGTTCGGCCCAATGAAGGCCCTGTACGGCCAGAGTTCCCGCCTGACGGTAATGAACAGCTGCATGGACCGGATCGAGGAGGTCTTTGCTGAGGCGGAGTTGTCGGACAAGGGGACGGCCCATATCCCCGCCCGGAGCGGCGGCCCCGAGGTGGAGTTTCGGAATGTCAGTTTCTCCTACGGGGAAAAGGAGACGCTGCATGACATCAGCTTCCGCCTGGAGAAGAATCAAATGGCGGCGCTGGTGGGGCCGTCCGGCGGCGGCAAGTCCACCATCGCCAGCCTGCTGGCCCGGTTCTGGGATGTGAAGTCCGGCCAGGTGCTGGTGCGGGGCGTGGATATTAGGACGGTCCCGCTGTCGGAACTGATGGCCCACATCAGTATGGTGTTCCAGCGGGTGTATCTGTTTCAGGACACCATCTACAACAACATCAGCATGGGTCGCCCGGACGCCAGCCGGGAGGAGGTCATAGAGGCGGCCAGGAAAGCCCGGTGCCACGACTTCATTATGAGCCTGCCGGACGGCTACGATACGGTAGTCGGGGAGGGCGGCGAATCCCTCTCCGGCGGCGAGAAACAGAGAATTTCCATTGCCCGCTGCATTCTGAAGGACGCCCCCATCGTCATTCTGGACGAGGCCACGGCCAGCGTAGACGTGGACAACGAGAGCTATATCCAGCAGGCTATCAGCGAGCTGTGCAAGGGCAAAACCCTGCTGGTCATCGCCCACAGGCTGAATACCATCCGAAACGCGGATCAAATCTTCGTGGTGGCGGAAGGGCAGATCGTCCAGTGGGGTGTCCACGAGGCGCTGATGCAGGAGGAGGGCATCTACCGCAAGTTCGTCTCGGTACGGGAAAACAGTCAGGGCTGGAACAGCCGAAGCGCCTAAATTGAGAGCCGGTGCATCCGCACCGGCTCTTTCCTCATATTTTATGCAATATTCCACCCCTCCGCCCGCTGCCGGGTCTCCACAAAGCTGCGGTAGCGCCCCGGTTGGGTTGCTAACTCCCGATGGGTTCCCCTCTGAACAATTCGACCGTCATCTACCACCAGAATTTGATCCGCATTCTGAATGGTGGCCAGCCGGTGGGCGATGGTGATGATAGTCTTTCCCCGGGTCAGTTCTGACAGAGCCGCATGGATCAGGTGCTCATTTTCAGGATCGATGCTGGCGGTGGCCTCGTCCAGGATGATGATGGGCGCATCCTTTAAGATAGCGCGAGCGATGGAGATGCGCTGCTTCTCGCCGCCGGACAGGGTCCCGCCGCCCTCTCCCACCACCGTGTCATAGCCGTCCGGCAGTGCCATAATGAAGTCGTGACAGCGGGCCTTTTTCGCCGCCGCGATCATCTCATCCTCCGTGGCATCCGGTCTGCCGAAACAGATATTGGCCCGGATGGTGTCGTGAAAGAGATAGACATTTTGAAAGACCATGGAGATATGGTTCAGCAGGCTGTCACAGGTGAACTCCCGCACATCATGCCCGTCCACTGTAATACTGCCGCTGTTCACATCATAAAACCGGGCGATCAGGCTGCAAATGGTGGTCTTGCCGCTGCCGGAGGGTCCCACGATGGCAGTGGAGGTGTTCTGTGGGATCGTGAAAGTGATATCCTTCAAAACCGTCCATGTGTCGTAGCCGAACTCTACATTATGGAACGCGATATCAGACCGTTCTAAGGAAATATCCCGTCCGTTCTGGTCAATGAAGTGATTTTCCTTCAGGGCGTCCAGCTGATCCATGGCGTTGTTGATGACGCTGAGGACATGGGCGCTGTCGCTGATGGGCTCCAGCCCGGCGAAGATGCCGAAGGAGAAAAAGCAGATCATCAGCATCATGGGCAGCTCCAGCATACTCGTCAGGGCCAGCCAGCAGGCTGTCCCCGCCAGAGCCACGGAGGCGATCTTCAATGCCAGCAGATGCAGGCAGTTGGCGGGGATAAAGCCCCATTCGATTTTCAGACAGATATCTCGGCTGTCCCGGATAGCCTGACGCATCGCCGCCATGGAGGCCCCGCCCTGGCCGAAGGACTTCACCACCGGCAGGCCGCGGGCATACTCCAGCGTTGCCGCAGTCAGGTCCCGCCCCGCCTGGGCGGATACCGGGGCGTTGGCCGCGCTGTGGCGGGACACTAACGTCAAAAACAGGAGGGACAGCGCCGTCCCCGCCAGGGAAATCAGCGCGGTCAACGGACTGACGGCCAGCAGGCACAGGAGGATGCACAGGAAATTCAGATACCCGCCGATGAAGCTGTCCACCATGCGGATGCCCATATTTTCAAGCGTGTGCAGGCCGGTGGTGATGGAATTCAGGATATTCCCCGTATCTACCTGCTGAAAGTAGCCCAGGGAAACCCGTTTCAGCGCCTCGCCGATGGCCAGCCTATCCCGGGCCACCAGCTCGTAGCTGATCGCCTCTTGGAACCGGGCCTGCAAGTAGCTGAACAGGAACCGGAGCAGTACCAGCAATGCAATGACCAACAGGCTCAGGCCAACCCACTTCCGCTCCAGCCGCCCCTGGATCAGCAATCCCACCGTATAAGCCGCGACCATAATGGGCATTGCCGCGAACCAGGTGGAGAAGAAGGAAAACACGAAGCCGATATACAGTTTTCCTCGGAACTCCCCACACCAGCGGATGATACGCTTGACCGTTTTGAACACCTTACACTGCCTCCTTTCCGCTGACCGCCCAATCCTTGGCCCCGATGTGGGCCTGCCACATCTGCCGGTAGAGCGGGCAGGTCTGCAAAAGTTCTTCCTGCCGGCCCTGGGCAATGACTTCGCCGCTTTTCAGCACCACGATGTTGTCTGCGTTCCGAATGGTGGACAGCCGGTGGGCGATGACCAATAGGGTTTTCCCACGGGTCAGGGCGGCGATGCTCTGTTGAAGCTTTTCCTCGTTCTCCGGGTCGGTGAAGGCGGTAGCCTCGTCCAGAATCACCACCGGGGCGTTCTTCAAAATCATCCGGGCAATGGCGATGCGCTGCTTTTCCCCGCCGGACAGCCGTTTTCCCGCCTCACCAGCCGGGGTGTCGTAGCCTTGGGGCAGCTTGGAAATAAACTCCTCACACTGGGCCGCTCGGGCGGCGGCATACACCTCCTCATCGCTGGCACTTGGCCTGCCCAGGCGGATATTTTCTTTCAGGGAGCAGCGGAACAGAAAGTTATCCTGGGTGACGAAGTTTTCTGCCTTATAGCACCCCGGCGAAAGCATCATGCTCAATCGTCATTTCCCTCCTCGTCTCCGTCCATTAGATGGTAGCTGTTATAG
>CAMWBA010000083.1 GCA_947172355.1 uncultured Bacillota bacterium | reverse complement strand
CTGCTGGGGGCCAACGGAGCCGGGAAAAGCACGACTATTGAGTGCATCCTGGGGACGAAACGGGCGGATAGAGGGAAGGTTTCTGTCCTCGCTCTCGACCCCAGGAAAGACCGCCGCTGCCTGTTCCAGCAGGTGGGCGTTCAATTCCAGGAGTGCGACTATCAGCCGGAAATCAAGGTTTCTGAATTGTGTGAGGAAACAGCCTGTCTTTACAAGGCCCCTGCCGATTGGAGAGGGCTGTGTGAACAGTTTGGGATTGGGGCCAAAACAGAGTCATCCGTTAAAAGCTTGTCCGGCGGGGAGCGCCAACGGCTTTTTATCGTGCTGGCCCTTATCCCAAAGCCGCAGGTCGTTTTTCTGGATGAGCTGACCACCGGGCTTGATGTAAGGGCGCGGCGGGGTGTTTGGAAAATCTTGAGAGAGTTGAAAGACGGCGGATTGACAATTTTCCTGACCTCCCATTTCATGGACGAGGTAGAGGCCCTATGTGACGAGATTTGTATTCTCCAAAAAGGCCAAGCTGTGTTTTATGGAACGGTGGCACAGGCGAAAGAGAAAAGCGGCTGTGAAAACTTTGAGGACGCCTATCTGAAACTTTCTGGGGAGGGGATTGCATGAAAGCCTTTCGTACGCTGCTGGAAAATGAACTGAAATTGAATATCCGCAACATGAATATGGCGATCTTCGCCGTCATTCTGCCCCTGGTGGTGCTGATAATCCTCGGCTTTCTGTACGGGAAAACCCCAGCAGCGAGCAACGCAGACTATACATTTTTAGAACAGTCTATCGGAGCACTGTGCGCCATCTCCATCTGCGCTGGCGGGTTGATGGGCCTGCCGTTAGTGGTAGCGGAGTACCGGGAGCGAAAAATCCTAAAACGCTTTCAGGTTACGCCTATCAGCCCCATTATGTTGCTTGCTGTGGAATTTCTAATTTATGTGCTTTATGCGCTGGTGTCCCTGATTACCCTGCTTCTGATTTCCAGCCTGGCCTGGGGCGTTCACCTACGCGGCTTCTGGGGTGAGTTTGCTGGCAGTTGGATCCTGACTGTACTCTCTACGTTGAGCATTGGCATGATGGTGGGCGGTATTGCCAAGAATACCAAAAGCGCAAGCGTGATTGCCTGTGTGTTGTATTTTCCTATGCTGATTTTCTCCGGGGCTACCTTGCCGTTTGAAGTGATGCCGGAAATCATGCAAAAGGTTATCAGCGTGTTCCCCTTGACCCAGGGCATTCAACTTATGAAATCTGCGTTTCTAGGTCTGAATATGGAACATTCCACACCATCCGTCCTTGTGATGCTGGGCGTTACTCTGGTGTGTTCTGGAATTACAGTAAAATTCTTTAAGTGGGAGTAACCTTTGCACTATCCTAACGGAAACGACTTCACATATCGAAAGGCGCAATATAACATGAAAGCGATCATCCGCCCAATGAGATAATAAAAAAGCGTTGTTTCGGCGGATGTATTTCGGTGCGGACAAAGAAAATGCAGGCCAAACGGTATTAACTAAGGCAGATCACGAAACCAGAAAATCGGACGACCTTCTGAAAAGGGATTTCAGCGCTGGTAAGCCGCTGTCATGTAATATTCATAATATCAACAACGTGATTGACAAATAGGTACACGCATAACAGACTGGCGAAGTCCATAGGATAGGGAGGAGGTGGTCGTGTTGAGGAAAGGGTGTTTGCTGGCTGGCGCGCTTTTAGGAACTGTACTTTTGCTGGTGCTGGCGTTAGGACGGCTGAACGAATGGATGGAGCCAGCCATGGAACCAACCATAATCCAACGCAAGGGCCCATTGGTATTGGATGCCGGTCACGGAGGAGAGGATGGAGGCGCAGTATCCATCACCGGAGCTCCAGAAAGTGAAATCAATCTTTCCATTGTTCTCAAGTTGCGGGATGTGTTGGGGCTGTATGGAGTAGACCCTATTCTGCTGCGGGAAGAGGATATTTCCCTTCACGACAGTAATGCCAGCACGTTGCGGGAAAAAAAGAGGTCCGATTTGAAAAACCGGGTGGCAGCTGCTGAGGAGGTGGAGGGCGGTACATTCCTCAGCATTCATCAGAACACCTATCCTAGCGGCCAGTACTACGGTGCCCATGTTTTTTACGCCCCCACAGAGAACTCACAGCCTCTGGCAGAGCATATTCAAAACAGCATAAAAACCGCTCTCCAGCCATACAATGAGCGGACTGTAAAGCAGATTCCCGATACAGTCTATATTATGAATCACATCACCTGTCCTGCCGTTTTAATCGAGTGCGGATTCCTTACCAACCCAGAAGAGGAGGCCCTCCTGCGCGACCAAACTTACCAACGCAAATTAGCCGCCGTCATTGCCGCAGCTTGGCTGACAGCCCCTTGAATTTCGTACAATTCTGTGATAAAATTGGAAACAACAAAAGGAACTTTTTCAAAAGGCGGAAAAGAATATGGCGGCGAACCAATTGAACAAAGCGCAGTATCTTCGTACCATGGGAAATAAAATGTACAATGTAACAGAATGTGCAGAACCTTTGGCAGATATCTGGCATTATGCAAAGCAGTTGCTGAACGATAAATTGCTTTCAGAATATGGATTTTTACATCAATATGTGGAAGCGGTCTACGAAAATGATGAAAGTACCTATCAGCATATCCTGCTCTTTACTGATCAAAAAAACACTTATGCTGTCATTATTGTGGACATGGTTCATAAAACTATTTTAGGTCATTATATTCTTGATTTACATGAGCTCTACGGCCTAAATCGACAAGGTTTAAGATTCAAGGAATCAAAAAAGAATTATGGAACCGCAGATTGATAACACAGATAAAAATTCTTTAAACAGAGGAAACATGATGAAATCCAAGACTTTATTTTACTGTACGGAGTGCGGTAACGAATACCCAAAATGGCAGGGACAGTGCCCGGCCTGTAAGGCGTGGAATACCATTGAGGAGCGTCCAGCGGAGAAAGCTCCTAAGCGGACAGCAGCGGTGAAAGGTGGTTCTGTTTCCGGGATAGCGATTAACCGGCCTCGGTCGATGAAGGAGATTGAAACCACTGACGAGCTGCGTTTCGCAACCGGAATGGGGGAGTTAGACCGGGTATTGGGCGGGGGCGCAGTGAAAGGCTCCCTGGTGCTGGTTGGCGGTGCACCAGGTATCGGAAAATCCACGCTGATGCTTCAGATCTGTGACAACCTATGCCGCTTTGCCAAAGTATTGTATGTATCTGGGGAGGAGTCAGAACGGCAAATCAAGCTGCGAGCAGAGCGGTTGAAGGTCCGTGGAGAAGGGCTGTTTCTGTTGGCGGAAACCAATTTGGAGAATGTAGTTGATGCGGTTCACCAGCTTCAGCCCGATGTGCTTATTGTAGACTCCATTCAGACGCTATACCACGGAGATGTAACCTCCGCCCCGGGAAGTGTAAGCCAGGTAAAGGAATGTACCTTAACACTAATGCAGTTGGCGAAGGGGGAAAATATTACCGTTTTTGTCATCGGGCATGTGAACAAAGAAGGTTCTATCGCCGGGCCCAAGGTGTTGGAACATATGGTGGACTGTGTACTCTATTTTGAAGGAGAACGGCATATGGCCTACCGCATTCTCCGGGCGGCCAAGAACCGTTTTGGGGCCACCAACGAGATCGGTGTCTTTGAGATGGAAGGCGGCGGACTGACTGAGGTACCAAACCCTTCTGAAGCTATGCTGGCTGGACGGCCAACTGGAGCCCCAGGCACTTGCGTTACCTGTGTTATGGAGGGGGTGCGGCCGGTTTTGGCAGAGATTCAAGCATTAGTAGTGCCTTCCAGCTTGGGGAATCCCCGTCGGGTAAGCAATGGCTTTGACTATAGCCGGTCCATGTTGCTGATGGCAGTATTGGAAAAGCGGGGCGGGCTCATGGTAGGCAGCTGTGATGCCTATCTAAATGTGATTGGGGGACTCTATTTGGAGGAACCTGCCGCCGACCTGGCAGCGATTCTAGCACTGGCCTCCAGTTTTCGGGACAAAACTGTTCCCAACGATCTGGCGGCAATCGGTGAGGTGGGACTGACCGGTGAACTACGGGCGGCCAGTGCGTTGGGCCAGCGTTTGGCAGAGGTACAGCGGCTTGGTTTTACAAAATGCCTGATTCCTAAACGAGTACAGGGCAAGCTGTCGGTGCCAGAAGGGTTAGAGCTGATCCGAGTAACTAATATCCGAGAGGCTATGGCCGCTTTGCTGTGAAGTACGGGCTGGAACAAAATTGATGCAGCCAGACTGTTCTGGATCCCCGGCCGACGCAGCTCTGGACAGGGTACAGCGCCCATCCTTTTGATACACACAGGGGTCCGTACAGGCGATTAAACTCATGGCTTATCCCTCCTGATCTTTGTTCCCATTGAAAAATGAAAGAAATACGTTGCAAAAATAACGATTTTCTCTTTTAGTATTCCGTAAATACTTAAAAACATGCGAAACGTGCCGGTCCGTTGGACCGGCACTGGTTTTGTCCATTAAAATCCACCCAATTCCCGGGCTACCACAGAGGCCAGCAGGATGCCAGCAGCAGCTGGAACAAAGGGGGTAGAGCCTGGCGTATCCCGCCGCGTGATGGAGGTGGAACGGGTGTTGGTGCATTCCGGAGATTCACAGTCTACAGGGCGCAGGGGGACAGTGGGCAGCTCGGTGGAGTAGACTACCCTTAAATGATGGATGCCTCGTTTACGCAGCTCTTTTCGCATAGTGCGGGCCAGAGGACATCCTTGCGTCTTAGAAATGTCGGTAATTGTGAGGGCAGAGGGGTCAAATTTATTGCCAGTACCCATAGAGGAAATGATTTTTACTTGTAAAGCAATACACCTTGACACAAGTTCCAGTTTCGCAGTTACGGTGTCGATGCAGTCAATCACGTAGTCATATTGCTTCAAATCCACCTGGTCTGCGTTCTGAGGGAGATAGAACATCCGAAATGTCTCTACCTGGCAGTTTGGGTTGATGTCCTGTACTCGGCGGGCAATCACTTCCACCTTGGGCTGCCCTAGGGTGGAGTGGAGGGCAGCAAGCTGACGGTTTAGGTTGCTTTTAGATACTGTGTCGTCGTCATATAGGTGTAAAGCTCCTACACCTGACCGCGCTAGAGATTCAACGGCGTAGCCGCCCACACCCCCAACTCCAAAGACGGCGAGCTTAGCTTTCTGCAACCGCTCCAGCGGCTCGTCTCCTACCAGTAGCCGTGTGCGTATAAATTGGTCCGACATATAGTATGCTCCCCTCTAAAAATTGAGTTTTTGTTTCATAACCATTTACAAAATACAAAGAGAACGCCTCTATCAACTTTGACAGAGGCGTTTTGGTTCAAATTACCAGATAGCTCATATCATACAATCCCGGCTTTTCCACTCCGGCGATAAATTTGGCAGCCTCTACGGCACCCTGGGCAAAGATTTCCCGGGAATAAGCAGAGTGCTTAATTTCTATGACCTCATCATGGCCGGCGAAGATGATCTCATGTTCGCCCACGATGGTGCCTCCACGAACAGCAGAGATGCCGATTTCCTTCTTGTCCCGGGGATGGCGAACAGAATGCCGCTCGAAGACATACTCCGACGCATGGCCGCAGGCATTAGCAGCCGCATCAGCAATCATTAGGGCTGTGCCGGAGGGGGCATCCACCTTCCGGCGGTGGTGGCGCTCCACAATCTCGATATCGCAGCTGTCTCCCAAAACAGAAGCGGCCTTCTTTACCAGTTCCAACAGCACGTTAATTCCCAGAGACATGTTAGCTGACCGGAAAATGGGGACCTCCAGGGCAGCGGCTCCCACTTGAGCCACTTGTTCTGGGGAGTATCCGGTAGTAGCCAGTACCAGGGGAATCTTTCGGGCTCTGCCAAACTCCAGCAGACCGTCCAGAGCGGCGGGAGAGGAGAAATCGATTACCACGTCGGCCTCCCCAGAAAACTGGGCGGGAGAGGTGCAGACGGGGAACTCTCGGTCCGTGGTCCCCAGCACATCGAAGCCGGCACAAACCTCCATTTCAGGGTCGTTGGCACAAAGGGACTCCACTACCCGGCCCATGTGGCCGTTGCAGCCAGAAATGATTATCTTCAGCATGTTGGGCAGCTCCTTACTTCAGCAGGCCCATCCGCTCCATAGAGGCGCGGAGAACCGCCAAATTTTTGTCCGAAATGTCACACAGAGGCAGACGCAGAGAACCGGCCTCCATCCCCATCAGGTTCATCGCCGCTTTAATGGGAATAGGATTCACCTCGCAGAACAGAGCATCAATCAGGTCCATGTACTTGATTTGGAGCTGGGAGGCGGCGGCGAAGTCATTGTCCAGACACAGATGGCTCATCTCTGCCATAACCTCCGGAATAATGTTGGAGGCCACCGAAATGACACCCTTGGCGCCTAGGGCCATCATAGGCACCACCTGGTCGTCATTGCCGGACCAGATATAGAAATCGTCAGGGCAGAGGTACCGAGTGTGGGCCAGCAGGGAAAAGTTTCCGCTGGCTTCCTTGACACCGTTGATTTTGGGATTTTCGGACAGGATTTTATAGGTGTCAGCCGTAAAGGACACACCGGTGCGGCCGGGCACATTATAGAGGATGATGGGCAGCTCGGTTCGGTCAGCGATATACTCGTAATGCTTAATCAGGCCGGTCTGGCTGGCTTTGTTGTAGTAGGGGGTGACGTGGAGCAGAGCGTCGGCACCGGAGTCCTGGGCGTGCTGGGAGAGGTAGACTGCGGCGGAGGTATCGTTGCTCCCAGCCCCGGCGATGACCTTCACCCGATGATCCACCCGCTTGACGCAAAACTCCACCGCAGCGATGTGCTCCCGAATGGACATGGTAGCTGACTCGCCGGTGGTGCCGCAGACGCACACCGCATCCACGCCAGCCTCAATCTGGGCATCGATCAGCTTGCCAAAGGCATCGTAGTTGATGGTGCCGTGGTCGTCAAAGGGGGTGACCAGGGCAGGGCAGGAGCCGGTAAATACGGGAGTTCTCATAAATATGCACCCTTTCTGATAACTCATTCACATTATTGAAATAGAATCGGTCTGTTTCTCTCCATCGCTAAGTCGCAGAGCTCAATCATTCTGTCAATTAAAAATTCGCAGTCGGAATCAATGAAGCACTCAAACAGGTTTTGCGGCTTTACTCCGAAGAACTGAAAAATGTCTTGCTTGGAAGAAATTATTTTTGAGGAAGGAGGTTCTTCCAGGAATACCTGCTTGATTTCCTCCAATTCCGCTTTCAGTAGCTTGCAGTCTTGGACGCTCCAGCTGCCGTCGCAGTCGGAATGTTTTAGCAGTGTGGGCATCTGGGATGAAAATGTCTTGTGGTCAGACTTCATAAACAGGGAAAGCAGGCCCTTGTTGGTATACTGATTAACTGTATCTCGGAACACTCCAAAATACTGATAGAGCCCGACCTCCACACCACAGATATCTTCTCCATATTCATCAAAGATACACAGATACAGTCCCACCTACCGGTCCCCTCTTTTTACTTTTGTGTGTTTATGTTCTTTCAAGAATTGCCGCAGCTCTGGGCTGAATCTGCACCCTTTGGGGACGTTCAACTGAAAATAAAATTCGCCCCGTTCCGCCGCCTCCGCTAAATTACGGATCTGCCAGGTTAAATTTAGTCTGGAACAGGCCTTTACCAGAATCCCGGTTGACAGCACTATTTTGTCTGGCAGACTTCTGCGCTGTGTCTGCCACTTGGTATATTGAGGCTTCATTACTGCCGGTCAATATACCCCTCGGCACACAGTAGTTCGGCCAGCAGGACGGCGCCGCCGGCGGCGCCCCGGAGAGTGTTGTGGGACAGGCCGACAAACTTATAGTCGTACTGGGTATCAGGGCGGAGTCGTCCGGCGGTGATGGCCATGCCGCCCTCCAGTTCCCGGTCGGTTTTGGCCTGGGGACGGTCGGGCTCCTCAAAATAGTGAATAAACTGCTTGGGGGCGGAGGGGAGGTCCAGTTCCTGGGCGCGGCCCTTGAAGTTGATCCAAATTTCCTTGATCTGCTCCTCAGTAGGCTTTTTGCCCTCTTTAAAGCGGACAAACACGGCAGCGGTGTGGCCGTCGGACACAGGGACCCGCAGGCACTGAGTGGTGATGGCAGGGCCGTCGGCCTTTATGATTTTTCCGCCCTCGATTCGGCCCCAGACCTTCAAGGGTTCCTGTTCGCTCTTTTCCTCCTCACCGCCGATGTAGGGAATCAGGTTGTCCACCATCTCGGGCCAGCGTTCAAAGGTCTTGCCTGCGCCAGAAATGGCTTGATAGGTACAAGCCAGCACGCTGTCAATCTCATAGCCAGCTTTCATCAGGGGAGTAAGTAGGGGGGTATAGCTCTGGATGGAGCAATTGGACTTGACAGCGATAAAGCCCCGCTTGGTGCCAAGCCGCTTACGCTGGGCGGGGATAATCTCAATATGCTGAGGATTGAGCTCGGGCACCACCATGGGCACATCATCGGTCCAGCGGTGGGCGGAGTTGTTGGATACCACTGGGCATTCGGCTTTGGCATATCGCTCCTCCAGCGCCTTGATCTCATCCTTTTTCATATCGACTGCGCAGAATACAAAGTCCACCATACCGGCGATTTTCTCCACATCCGCCTGTGCGTCCAAAACCATTAGAGCCTTGGCCTCCTGGGGAATGGGAGACTTCATGGCCCAGCGATTGGCGACTGCCTCCTCATAGGATTTGCCGGCAGAGCGGGGGCTGGCTGCCAGGGCGGTGAGCTGAAACCAAGGGTGGTTTTCCATCAAGGTGACAAACCGTTGGCCCACCATACCGGTGGCTCCGATGATACCTACCTTATATTTTTCCATTTTTACTACCTCCATAATCCGTCCAGGACATTCTATGTCCTGATACAAAAATAGATGAATTCTCCTCCAAAAATTGGAGCAATGAAAAAAATAAATCAGCGGCTTTTCAAGCGGCTGATTTTGTACTATAATGTCGGAGAGAGCCCCAACAAAATATCCACAAAAACAGACAGCGCTCCATCAGCCTGGACCGATGACAGTCGGCTGGCTGTTGACCAGACGACCAGGACCCGCCCTGCCGGAACGGCGGCCCCTTCGGCGGCCCTCCCTTTCAACATGGCTGAAGCGGGGGACCGGCACCCTGACCATGCTTACTGATGTAAGCCGCGACCTCTATCTTTTCGCTATCCTACCATGTTTTCTAACACGTTGTCAATAGGGCTTGTTGGAAAATGTCACACAACGAATGAGAAGAGACAAAAGAAATGGAGTATTTTATGAGAAAACGATTGATACAGCTTGCCGCTGCCCTCTTGATCGTGTGTCTGATGGTTCCTGCGGCGGGGGCCGTAAATGTCAACCAAAACGGGGAATTAATCATCCGTGTAGGGCTGGCCTCCTCCAATTCCCATGTGCCAACCGGCGAACTGGAGGCCGCCCATTTAGAGAACAGCGATGGTTATGGCGCTGGCTACCGGTTTGGTTACTATGACGCGGACCGAAACTTTGTGGAGCTGGCCTGCACCGAGGCCGGGGTCACACAGGTTGCCGTGCTGAAGACCCAAAATCTCTGCTATGGCCACTCCTCCGCCCTGGGAAAGTACACCTACTCCAGTACCATCTCCAGCGACATCCTGGTGGGCTGCTACCACATAAGGCTGAACGGGACCTATGGTTCCTACCGTGAAGCGCTGGCGGTAGCCTCCCAGTATGCAGACGGCTTTGTGGCCTGGATTGACGGGCAGTATCAGGTCCGCATTGGCGCCTGCGGCACCGGAGACGAAGCCCGGTCTCTGATGAGTTCTCTTGGTGTGGAGGGCAGCATTGTGGGCACCAGTGCCTATGGTATGAGTGTGGTCCAGACCGGCACCAGCCGCGTCCTGTTCCAATATGACTGCGGCGAGTCCGGACGGCTGGGCATACTGCCGGACGTCACCGGGACAGAGGAGACTCGAACCTGGTTCTCCGATTACAAATACCGTGGCGGTTTCCAATATTTCCGGCGCACCGGCGGAAATTTGTCCGTCGTCAATATGGTAGAGCTGGAGGACTACGTGAACGGTGTCATCTGTTATGAGATGGGCCGGGATTGGCCGCTGGAAGCGCTAAAAGCGCAGGCGTTGTGTGCCCGCACCTATGTCCTGAAGTATCTGAACAAACACAGCAGCTACGGCTTTGATATCTGTACCTCTACCGGCTGCCAGGTTTACCACGGTATGGGCAGCTTAAGATCTGACTATGGTCCTAGCCCAGCGAGCATGCAGGCGGTAGCTGAGACCGCAGGGCTAACCATCCAGTATAATGGCCGGCTGACTGAGGTTGCTTATTCCTCCAGCTTTGGCGGGGCCAGCGAGGATGCCAAAAATGTCTGGGGAACCGATACGGTGAATGAGCACCCCTATCTCCGCGGGGTTGTGGACCCTTATGAGGCGGATCTGGATGCCAGCAATCCCCAGTCGCCTTGGACGGTAACCTATACCACCGCTCAACTGACCCAACAGCTGCAACGGAACGGTATGGGCACAGGCACCTCGGTGGACCGGCTGGAGCTGACCTATTCTCCGCTGGGCAATGTAATACAAGTAATGGTCCGTTGGGCCAACGGCCAGAGCAATACCATCGGGGCCAGCTACATCCGAAGCCGCCTTGGTGTAAAGGCAATTCGATTTACCGTGAATGGGGCCGGAACCGGTACACCAGTTCAACCCGGCTCCGTTGGGGATCATACAGGTGCAGCGGATGGATTGGAGGGAAAATATGTCATATCTGACAGCGGCACTGTGTCCACATTAGGAAAGAATATCTATACCATATCCGGTGATGGCTCTGTGTCTCTAGTAGAGAATAACAGCAGCAGTACCGAAACTCAGCCTCCTACCGTCCAGCCAGGCAGCGGAACAGTTACGGTATCCGGCAGCACTTACACTTTTCAAGGCGGAGGCTATGGACACCAAATTGGTATGAGTCAGTTTGGCGCCAACGCAATGGCCCGCCGCGGCTTCACATGTGAGGAAATTGTCACCTTCTATTTCCCTGGTGTTCAAGTCAAACACTATTAAAAAGGATGTATGCCCTTGAAAACCTCTGATTTTGATTTTCAGCTCCCCGAAGAGCTCATTGCTCAGACGCCTTTGGAGCAGAGGGATTGTTCCCGTCTGCTTACCTTAGACAAGGGAACTGGCACGGTCGGCCACTACCACTTTTATGACCTGCTTCGATTGTTGCAGCCAGGAGACTGTCTGGTTCTGAACGACTCCCGTGTCCTGCCGGCCCGGCTCATTGGCCGACGCCCCACTGGCGGGATCTGTGAAGTGCTTCTCCTTGTAAACAAAGAGGGCGATTTATGGGAGTGTTTGGTCCGTCCTGGACGAAGACTGAAGCCAGGAGCCCAAGTAATCTTTGGCGATGGTCAGCTCACCGCCGTTATAGAGGCAGAGCTGGCCGACGGAAAACGGGCAGTCCGGTTCCAGTACCAGGGGATATTCCTGGAGATTTTAGAACAGCTGGGCCGTATGCCTCTGCCGCCCTATATCAAGGCGGAGTTGGAGGATCAGGAACGGTATCAGACTGTCTATTCCAGGGTAGTGGGATCCGCCGCCGCCCCCACCGCTGGCCTCCATTTTACACCGGAACTGTTGAAACAGATACAAAAAAAGGATGTAAAGCTATGTTATGTGACACTCCATGTGGGGCTGGGGACTTTCCGTCCGGTAAAAGCGGAGGAGGTTACAGACCACGAGATGCACTCCGAGTTCTGTATGATCTCGCAGGAGACAGCTGATGTCATTAACCAGACGAAGCGGAACGGCGGACGGGTTATCTGTGTGGGCACAACCTCCTGCCGTACCATTGAGAGTTTTGCGGCAGAGGACGGTACCATGTCGGAGTGCTCCGGCTGGACCAATATCTTCATCTATCCAGGTTACAAATTTAAGGTGCTGGACGCCCTCATTACCAACTTCCACCTGCCTCAATCTACCCTTATTATGTTGGTGTCCGCTCTGGCAGGGCGGGAGCATGTCCTAGCCGCCTATGAAACGGCAGTACAGGAGCGCTACCGCTTTTTCTCCTTTGGGGATGCTATGATGATCGCCGATTTTGACAGAGGGCACACCAATCAATTTAGAACGTGAAGTCAAAAATCTCAGCTTCGTTTAACAAACCGTTTGGACGGGTAATCAAAGGAGTTTTTGTGTGTTTGAAGTTTTAAAACAAGAGGGAAGGGCCCGGCGGGGGAGATTCACCTGCACCCACGGCGTGGTCCAGACCCCGGTCTTTATGAACGTGGGTACCCAGGGGGCCATCAAGGGGGCGGTATCCGCCCACGATTTGAAGGAGATCGGCTGTCAGGTGGAGCTGTCCAACACCTACC
>CAMWBA010000082.1 GCA_947172355.1 uncultured Bacillota bacterium | reverse complement strand
CTCACCTCCTCCTGCTGCCCGGGCTTTGTGGGCTACGTGAAGAAGAAGCACCCCGATCTGAACCAGTATGTCTCCCACACTCCCTCCCCCATGGTGATGATCGGCCTGCACTTGAAGGAGAAGGATCCCGACGCCAAGGTGGTCTTCATCGGCCCCTGCGTGGCCAAAAAGAAGGAGTTCCAGCTGGGCCGCACCATGAACGCCATCGACTGTGTTCTCACCTATGAGGAACTGTTTGCCCTGTTCCAGTCCCGGGACATCGAGCTGGAGAAGCTGGCGGAGGCCGAGCTGGACGAGGCCAGCGGCTATGGCCGGAACTTCGCCCGCAGCGGCGGCGTGGCCGAGGCTGTGGTCCAGACCTTGAAGGAGAAGGGCTCCAACTTCGCAGTAAAGGCAGTGCCTTGCAGTGGAACCGCCGCCTGTGAAGTAGCCCTGATGAAGCTGAAGGTGGGCCGTCTGGAGGGCAACTTCATCGAGGGAATGGCCTGCGAAGGCGGCTGTGTTCAGGGGGCCGGCTGTCTGGTCCGCAGTCCCAAAAACAAGCTGGACGTGGAGAAGCACGCCAAAGAGGCCAAGGACCGGGGCGTTGTGGAGGCAGTCAACGCGGCCAAGGGCTCAGACAGCTCCAAGGAGAGCAAGGCGGCAGTCAAGGCCGAGGGTAAGGCGGAAAAAGCCTGATAGTATGATTCCCGGGAGGGCTGTCCAGGCAGGACAGCCCTCCTATTTGGCATATTTTTCCATACCACGGCAAAGGAGTGCAGGGGCTTCTAGGCGGAAAATCGGTAGGAAATTGAGAAATTGACACGATTCCTGCCGTTTTCACGAATTGACTTCCCCATATATCTATGGTATACTGTTGCGGAAAATGTGAAACTGCACGTGAGTGCGGTATTTTTGCGTGTCATCCCCCAAACGGGAGAGGGCGCAATAAGGAGCCGTGAGGACAATGGCTGACATTGTGGAGACAGCAGTGGAAAAGACAGCGCCTGAGACGCCGGCCCCCAAAAAGGGCGGAGGGAAATTCAAGTATAGGGCGACCGTCGCCATAGCCCTGTGTCTGGCGGCAGTGCTGGGGGTCTGCGCGCTCTCCAACCGCCCGCCGGAGGCCGGAGCCGGCAGCGCCTCCTCTGGAATTGCCGAGGATGTCCCGGATACGGTGGGCCCGCAGCTGTTGGGGGTCCAGGACCTGACGGTGGCCATGGGGGGAACGGTGTCCTATCGGGATGGGGTGTCCGCCGTGGACGATGTGGACGGCTCAGTTCCCTTTCAGGTGGATGCCGAGGCGGTGGACCTTTCCGTTCCCGGGGAGTATCCGGTAATTTACTCCGCCCAAGACGGCGCAGGCAACCGGACCGAGCTTGCCATCACGGTGACGGTGATTGAAACCCTGACGGTGGATCAGGACGTGGAGGAGCCTGACGAGGAGGAGCCTCCCGCGGGCAGCGGCGGAGGCGGTACGGCGATTCCTCTGGAACAGATTACCCAGGAGGATGTGGACCGGCTGGCCGACCAGATTCTGGCGCAGATCACCAATTCCGGGATGAGCCAGCGGGAAAAGGCCAAAGCCATTTTTGACTATGTGAACAAGCACGTGAGATATATCGGCACCTCGGACAAATCCAGCTGGATTATCGGGGCCTATGTGGGCTTCACCCGGGGCCGGGGGGACTGCTACAACTACTTCGCCTGTTCCAAGGCCCTGTTGACCCGGGCGGGCATTCCCAACGTAGATCTGCGCCGGGTTGGAGGAACCAGTCTTCACTACTGGCAGTTGGTGAACACTGGGGACGGCTGGTATCACTTTGATGCCTGTCCCCACCCCAACGGGTACCCCCTGTACTCCTTTATGATTACAGAGACCCAGGCCCGGGCCTATACCGAGCAGGCCAGTGCCTCCCGGAAGAACTACTATGTCTATGACTATGCTGCCTGTCCGGTGCGGGTGGTGGGGATGCCGGAGGAGGAACCGGTTCCCCCAGTGGAGGAGAACCCGGACAGCTCCCAGCTCCCGGAAAACCCGGATAGCTCCCAGCTTCCGGAAAACCCGGACGGCTCCCAGCTTCCGGAAAACCCGGACGGCTCCCAGCTTCCGGAAAATCCGGACAGCTCCCAGCTCCCGGAAAATCCGGACAGCTCCCAGCTTCCGGAGAACCCGGACGGCTCCCAGCTCCCGGAGAATCCGGACAGCTCCCAGCTCCCGGAAAATCCGGACAGCTCCCAGCTCCCGGAGAATCCGGACGGCTCCCAGCTCCCGGAAAATCCGGACAGCTCCCAGCTCCCGGAGAACCCGGACGCCTCCCAGCTCCCGGAAAATCCGGACAGCGCCCAGCTTCCGGAGAATCCAAATGGTCCTCCGCCGCCAGCGGAGCAAATGACAGAGGGGGAAAACTAGTTTGCAGCGTAATGTTTTGGAATATTTAGAGGCTACCGCGCCCCGTCTGCCGGAGAAAGTGGCCTTTCACAATGGGACAGATGGCCTGACTTTTGGTCAGGTCTCCCGTGCAGCCAGGGGGATTGGCACCTTTCTGGCCCAAAAGGGGCTGGCACGGGAGCCGGTGGTGGTCTTTATGGAGAAGCACCCAAAGTCGGTGGCCGCCTTTTTCGGGGTGGTCTATTCCGGTTGCTTCTATGTGCCCATCGACGAGGAGATGCCCCTATACCGGGTGGAACTGATCTTCCAGACCCTCAATCCCCGGGCTGTTCTGTGTGACGAAAAGACCCGGAAGGCGGTGGAGGATTTGGGCTACACCGGCGGGCTGTATGACTATGAGACGGCGGCGTCCTGGGAGCCGGACCAGCCGTTGCTGGACGGGATTCGAGCCGGCCAGCTGGACACCGACCCGCTGTACATCGTCTTTACCTCCGGCTCCACTGGGGTTCCCAAGGGGGTGGTGGCCTGTCATCGCTCGGTTATCGACTACATTGAGCAGCTATCCGCTGCTCTGGGATTTCAGGAGGACACCGTATTCGGCAACCAAACCCCGCTGTATTTCGACGCCTGTCTCAAGGAGATCTACCCCACCATCAAGTTTGGAGCCACCACCTACCTGATCCCCAAGAGTCTGTTTTTGTTCCCTCTGAAGCTGGTGGACTATCTCAACGAACACAAGATCAATACCGTGTGCTGGGTGGTCTCCGCCCTCACCATGATCTCCGGCTTGGGGGCGCTGAAAAAGAAGATTCCCCAGTATTTACATACCGTCGCCTTTGGCAGTGAGGTGTTCCCCATCCGCCAGTTCAATCTGTGGCGGGAGGCTCTGCCTCAGGCGAAATTCACCAACCTGTACGGCCCCACCGAGGCCACAGGGATGAGCTGTTTTTACCATGTGGACCGAGACTTCATGGAGGGGGAGGCCATTCCCATCGGCGGACCCTTCCCCAACACAGGCATTCTTCTGCTCACCGAGGACAACCGTCCCGCCGGTTCGGACGAGGTGGGGGAGATCTGCATACGGGGCACCTGCCTGACTATGGGCTACTACAAGATGCCGGAAAAAACGGCGGAGTGTTTTGTGCAAAATCCGCTGAACGACGCCTACCCCGAGCTCATTTACCGCACCGGCGACCTGGGGCGGTACAACGACCGGGGAGAGCTGGTCTTCGTCTCCCGCAAGGACTACCAGATTAAGCATATGGGTCACCGGGTGGAGCTCCAGGAGATTGAAGCAGCCGCCGCCACCCACCCGGAGGTGGCCGCCGCCTGTGCGGCCTTTGACAAGGAGAAGGACCGCATCCAGCTGTATTACACCGGTGGGGCTGAGTCGGGAGAGCTGACCGCCTTTTTGAAGAGCCGCCTGCCCCGGTACATGATCCCCAACCGGCTGGAGCGGCTGGACCGCCTGCCGCTGACTCCAAATGGAAAGATTGACCGAAAGGCGCTGGCCGCTGGACGGATCCCAGCGGGCGTTTGAGGAAAGCGGTGTGTGTTTGCTGTGGAAAGCAATACGTTTAGAATTATTTAAGCGGATTAAAACGCCAAGTATTTAAAATAAGGGAGAATTTACCATGGAAGAACTGCTGAGCATTCTGCGTGAGATCCACCCGGATGTGGACTTTGAGACCTGCACCACCCTCATCGACGACCAGATTCTGGATTCCATTGATATTGTCACCCTGGTGGCGGAGATTGGCGACGCCTTTGATGTGGAGGTCCCTCCGGAGGCGTTGGTGCCGGAGAACTTTAACTCCGCCAAGGCGCTATGGGCGATGATCCAGCAGCTGGACGAGGGGTAATACAGCACCATGAGTTTTGCTTCCACCCAATTCCTGGTCTTTTTCGCGGCGCTGTTTTTGCTGTATTACACCATTCCCCAGAGGCATCAGTGGAAGCTCCTCCTGGCCGGGAGCCTGATATTCTACTGGTTTGCCGGCTGGTGGTGCCTGATTTATATTGGGGTCACCACTGTGACCGTCTGCCTGACCGCCCGGAAGATTGACAGCCTGGCCCAAGCGCAGGAGGCCTGGTTTCAAGCGCACCGGGATACGCTGTCCAAAGAGGAGCGCAAGGCCCAAAAGGCCCGGGACAAATCCCTGCGATTCCGTTGGCTGCTGGCCTGTCTGCTGCTGAACTTCGGAATTTTAGCGGTGGTGAAGTACACAAACTTTGTCTTGGGCAACGTGAATGCGGTGCTGGCGCTGTTTGGGAGCGGACAATTGCCCGCCGTCTCCATGGTTCTGCCCATGGGGATCTCCTTCTATACCTTCCAGACCACGGGCTACCTCATTGATGTCTATTGGAGAAAGGTCCCCGCCCAGCGGAGCTTAGGCAAGTTTGCCCTGTTTGCCACCTTCTTCCCGCAGCTGATTCAAGGCCCCATCAGCCGCTACGGCGATTTGAGCCGCACGCTCTATGGGGAACACCCTTGGAACGCGCAGCAGATTGCCATGGGGGCGGAGCGGGTGCTGTGGGGACTGGCGAAGAAGCTGATAGTAGCCGACCGGCTGGCCATTCCTCTGCGGACCTTGGTGTCCAGTCCGGAGGAGTACAGCGGAGTGTATGTGCTGGCGGTGATCTTCCTCTATGCGGTCCAGCTCTATGCCGATTTCACCGGCGGCATCGACATCACTATTGGCGCAGCCCAGATGCTGGGCGTCCAGGTGACGGAGAACTTTGTCCGGCCCTTTTTTTCAAAAAATGCAGCAGAATACTGGCGGCGGTGGCACATCACCATGGGCACCTGGTTCCGGGATTACCTGTTCTACCCCATGTCGGTGTCCAAACCCATTTTAAAGCTCCACCAGCGGTGCCGGAATCGCTTTGGCCGGTTCGGCAAACATGTTTCGGTTCACACATGCAGTCTGATTCTCTGGTTTGTCACCGGTGTGTGGCACGGAGCCAGCTGGAACTTTATCGTCTGGGGTTTGCTCAACGGAATTGTGATTATTGTTTCTCAGGAGATGGAGCCCCTCTACGACAAATTCCACGCCCGCTTTCCCAGCTTAAAGGGGAGCTGGGGCTGGGATTTGGTTCAGGTGCTGCGCACCTTCTGGCTGATGGGAGCCATTCGGGTGCTGGACGTCTACCGGGATGTGCCCCTCACCTTCCGTCAGCTGGGCAGTGTGGTGACCGGATTTCGGCCCCAGGTCCTGTGGGACGGCTCCTTTCTGGAGCTGGGCATTGGGGCAGGGGACTGGCTGGTGGCCGCCGCTGGAGGGGGAGCCATGCTGGTGTGCAGTCTGCTGGGCCGACGCAAACCGGTGCGGGAGCGCCTGCTGGACCACAGTCCTCATTTGGCTTGGGGCGGCTGCGTGCTGCTGGTACTGCTGACGCTGATTTTCGGGGTGTACGGCATCGGCTTTGATGCCACTCAGTTTATCTATAACCAATTCTAGGGGGCAGAGGGATGAAAAAGACAATCGGAACCGCTGTCCTGTGGTGTGGCATCCTGTGCGCAGCACTGTGGCTGCTCAATGCCCTGTTTCTGCCGAAGTACATGAGTCGGGTTCCGGAGGGGGCGCTCATTGCTGAGTATTACAAGGAGACGGCCGGCCACGATGTGGTCTTCATCGGCGACTGTGAGGTGTATGAAAATTTCTCGCCTGATCTGCTGTGGCGGGAATATGGCATCCCCAGCTACATCCGGGGCAGCGCCCAGCAGCTGATTTGGCAGTCCTACTATCTGATGGAGGAGACGCTGAAGTATGAGACCCCCAAGGTGGTGGTCTTCAACGTGCTGTCCATGAAGTACGGCGAGCCTCAGAGCGAGGCATACAACCGGCTGAACCTGGACGGAATGCGGTTTTCCCGGCAGAAGCTGGCCGCCGTCCGTGCCTCCATAACCCAGGAGGAGAGCTTTCTCAGCTACCTCTTCCCTCTGCTTCGGTTCCACGACCGGTGGGGGGAGCTGACCGGAGAGGATGTAACCTATCTGTTCCACCGGGATATTGTGTCGGACAGCGGCTATCTCATGAACGTTCAGGTCCGTCCGGCGGAGGACGTTCCCCAGGGACGGCCCCTGGCAAATTACGAGTTCGACCCGGTCTGCTGGGACTATTTGGATAAGATGGCAGACCTATGCCAAGAAAACGGTGTTCAGCTGGTACTCATCAAAGCCCCCAGCCTGTACCCCTACTGGTATGACCAGTGGGAAGAGCAGATTGAGGCCTACGCCGCCCAGCGAAACCTGCCCTACTTGAACTTCCTGGCGCGAACGGAGGAGATGGGCATTGACTTTTCCACCGACACCTACGACAGTGGCCTGCACTTGAACCTCTATGGGGCGGAGAAGCTGTCCCGTTGGTTTGGGGACTGGCTGACCCAGAACTGCCCGGTGGAGGACCGCCGGGGCCAGGAGCCGTATGAGAGCGTCTGGCAGGAAAAAAGCGCCGCCTACGCCGCCCGGAAGGCGCGTCTGGAGGCGGAGTGGAGCGGGTCAAACCCCGCAGAATAAAGGAGGATTACCATGAAACGAAACCGACTCTGTGCCCTGCTGGCTCTGGCAGTGGTCTTGTCTCTAACAGCCTGCGGCGGAAAGGACACGCCGGGGAGTGCCAGCGGGAATGGAACCCAGTCCAACCCGCCCAGCCAGTCCGGACAGCCTGTCCAATCCACACAGCCCAGCGGGGGCGTCAATGTGGAGGCGTATGTATTCCGCACTGGCGAGGCCACCGTGGCGGTCAATGACGATATGGCCGATGTTTTGTCCGCCCTGGGGGAGCCCCAGAGCTACTTTGAAGCAGAATCCTGTGCCTTTGAAGGGCTGGACAAGACCTATACCTACTCCGGCTTTGTTATTACCACCCGCCCCGACGGGGAGAAGGATTATGTCAACTCCATTCTGCTCACCGATGACAGCGTAACCACCCCAGAAGGGCTCTTCATCGGCTCTGACTATGATGATGTTATCGCCGTTTACGGTGAAAGTACCGGCGGCTTTGATACCCTGCTCACCTATACCAAGAACGGGACGGTATTAAACTTCATTTTAACCGATGGGACGGTAATTTCCATCGAATATTTAGCGGAATAAGCCTGGCGCTTTGTGTGAGGCCAGTCCCCCGCCCTCCCGTGTGTGACAAGCGGGAGGGCGGTTGTCTGTTCGAGCGGACTTCCAATGGGAATGGAAAGGACGGAGGACCTTTGACGGGAGGACATTTGGGTCACCGGCGGAAATATCTATTTGTGAGGCAGCGCCAGCACCGGGGCCTTGGAATGCGGCGGAGAGATTGTGGATGAGCGCGGAGCAGGACACAACCCCTGGCGGGGTTGAAAACGGCATAGCGCTGTGGTAAAATCGGGGTATCGACTATGGGGAGGAGGCCATTTGCGATGAACGAACAGACAAGAGAGCGGCAATTTCACATCCAGTGCACCCAGGGGGAGGTAGGGGGATACTGTATTCTTCCTGGTGATCCGGGCCGGTGCGAAGCTATCGCCCAGCACTTTGAAAATCCGGTCCATGTCCAAACCAACCGGGAGTATGTCACCTACACCGGTACTCTGTTAGGGGAGAGGGTGAGCGTGGTGTCCACCGGTATCGGCGGTCCCTCTGCGTCCATTGCCATGGAGGAGCTGGCCAACCTGGGGGTCCACACCTTCATCCGGGTCGGCACCTGCGGGGGCATTGACCTGTCCGTGCAGAGCGGCGACGTGGTGGTGGCCACCGGAGCGGTCCGTATGGAGGGGACCAGCCGGGAGTACGCCCCTATCGAGTGGCCCGCCGTCCCGGACTTTACCGTGACCTCCGCCTTGGTGGAGGCGTGCAGGCAGCTTGGATATACCTGGCATGCCGGGGTGGTCCAGTGCAAGGACTCCTTCTACGGCCAGCACTCCCCGGCCCGGATGCCGGTGTCCTATGAGCTGGAGAGCAAGTGGGAGGCCTGGAAGCGCCTGGGCGTGCTGGCCTCCGAGATGGAGTCCGCCGCTCTTTTCGCGGTGGCAGCGGCCCGCCGGGTGCGGTGCGGCTCGGTGTTCCACGTGATCTGGAACCAGGAGCGGGAGAAGGCCGGTTTGGACCAGAAGGAGAGCCACAACACCGAGGCCGCCATCACGGTTGGGGTGGAGGCCCTGAAACAGCTGATCCAGCAGGATGGGTTGGAAAATCGGACGGACCGTTTTCTGGACGGTCTGAATGGCATTCCCTGGCTGGAGCACTGCGGAGAGCCCAGCCAGGAGTACCGGGTGGAGCCCAGCCTGTTCCAAGCCTGGGACAACTGGAACAGGGAGATGCTGGCCGTCTGGGAGCCGGAGACCTGCCGGCTGGAGGAGCAGGCCCGGGAGGAAATTGGCGATGATGAGATTGACCATGTGTTTGAAGCCGTTTCCGATGCGGTGGGTGACCGCCTGTGGCAGAGCTGGTGCGCCTTTGTTCAGCGCAGGTCGCTGGAGGAGGAGAGCGGCATGGAGCAGGAGTGGATGGACTTTATGAAGCGGGACCTGGCCTGGGCCTGTGTGGAGAATCTTTTGGGGCAGGACGGCTTCTTCACCGCCCTGCTGAGGGTATACCGCCAGGGACGGCTCCCCTGTTCCTGGGAGGGAAGCTATCCGGAGGGACGGTTTTTGGTGCTTTAGGGCATGGTTCCAAAGCCTTAAGCGGGGAACGCGGCGGCGGCCAGCGGGCCGCCCCGCTTGTTCTGCGCGGTCCGCCGCAGAACCGTTCACAGTCTGGAACCGTCCGGCGATAAAGAAGACAAAAATTTTGGCGAAAAATATTGACATTTCGGGGAGAACCCGCTATAGTGTATCTCGCTATCCGTGAAAGCCTGTCTGTCCGCCAACAGCGGACAGAGGGGTGAATAAATCGAGGGAGCTGAAACGGTAAATTAAAAAGAAATGGGGGAGGATACATGTCCAAGGAGTTGATCCGCCTGGCCGACTGTACCATGGCGTTCGACGAGGATATCGTACTCGACAAAATCAATTTAAGGATTCAGGATAAAGAATTCCTCACACTGCTCGGGCCCAGCGGGTGCGGCAAGACAACCACGCTCAGAATCATCGGTGGTTTTCAGACGCCTACCTCTGGAGATGTTTTGTTCGACGGGGTGAGGATTAATGCTGTCCCGCCCCACAAACGGACCATCAACACGGTGTTCCAGAAGTACGCCCTGTTCCCGCACCTGAACGTGTATGAGAACATCGCCTTCGGCCTGCGCATCCCCAAGGCGGACGCTAAGGGGGGCAAGGTGAAGCTGCCCGAGGAGGAGATCGACCGGCGGGTAACGGAAATGCTGGAGGTGGTCAACCTAAAAGGGTTTGAAAAGCGGCGGATCACTCAGCTGTCCGGCGGCCAGCAGCAGCGGGTGGCCATCGCCCGGGCCTTGGTGAACCAGCCCAAGGTGCTGCTGCTGGACGAGCCCCTGGGGGCGCTGGACTTGAAGCTGCGCAAGGACATGCAGAACGAGCTCAAGCGCATCCAGAAGGCCATGGAGATCACCTTTGTCTATGTTACCCACGACCAGGAGGAGGCCCTGGCCATGTCCGATACGGTGGTGGTCATGGACGCCGGACGCATCCAGCAGATCGGCAGTCCCGAGGACATCTATAACGAGCCACAGAACGCCTTTGTGGCCGACTTCATCGGCGAATCCAACATCATCGACGGCATTATGCGCGCCGACGGGGTGGTGGAGATCTTCAACCGGCGCTTCCAGTGTCTGGACGGCGGCTTTGAGAAGGACGAGGCGGTGGATGTGGTCATCCGTCCCGAGGATGTGGATATTGTTCCCGAGGACCAGGGCCAGCTGAAGGGCACCGTCACCTCGGTCACATTCAAGGGGATGCAGTATGATATTATTGTGGATTTTTACGGCTTCAAGTGGCTGATTCAGACCACCGACCTCTCCCCGGTAGGCAGCCGCATCGGCATCAAGATTGATCCTGACGGGATCCATGTGATGAAAAAGAGCGAATATTCCGGCATGTTTGGCGACTACTCCTCCTATTCGGAGGAATATGAGGAGATCAGCAGCGCCGACCCGGATGGGGAGGGCAGCGGAGATGAAGAGTAAGCTGTCCTGGTTTGCGGCCCCCTACGTGGTGTGGATGGCGCTGATGGTGGTAATTCCTATCTTGATTATGGTGGTGTATGCCTTTACCGCCGCAGACGCTGCGGACTTTGAAGGCACCCTCGAAAATTTTTCTGAGATGGGATCCTACGCCTCCGTGTTTCTCCGCTCCTTCCGGCTGGCGCTGGTTGCCACTTTGGTGTGCCTGCTCATTGGCTATCCGGTGTCCTATTGGATGGCCCACGAGGGCCCCGGCTTCCAGCGGGTGGCCATGGCGCTGATTATGCTCCCCATGTGGATGAACTTTCTCCTGCGGACCTATTCCTGGATGTCCATTCTGGAGAACAACGGCCTGCTCAATCAGCTGTTCCGGGCCATCGGGCTGACCTGGCTGCTGGGGGTGGACTATATCCCCATGATTGGCACCTCCGGGGCGGTGGTGCTGGGGATGGTGTATAACTACCTGCCGTTTATGGTTCTGCCCATCTACTCGGTGATTATCAAACTGGATCACTCTCTGCTGGAGGCCGCCCGGGACCTGGGGGCGGATGACCAGCGGGTGTTCCGAAAGGTAATTTTGCCCCTGTCCCTGCCGGGGGTGCTGTCCGGGGTGACTATGGTGTTTGTCCCCTCGGTTTCTACCTTCGCCATCTCCCGCCTGCTGGGGGGCGGCACACAGATCATGTTGGGGGACCTGATTGAACAGCAGTTCCTAGGCGGCGCCTACAACCCCCACCTGGGGGCGGCCATCTCCATGGTGATGATGGTGATTGTGGTGGTGTGTATGGCGGTAATGAATCACTTCGGTGAAGGGGAAGAACAGGCGGTGATGCTGTGAAAAAGCAAAACCGTACAGGCAGCCGGGTGGTCATTGGGCTGATGTTCCTCTTTCTCTATGCACCCATTCTGCTGCTAATTGTGTTTTCCTTCAACGCCGGGGACTCCAGTGCGGTGTGGAAAGGCTTTTCCCTCCAATGGTATACCAAGCTGTTTCAAAACCGGCTGATTATGGAGAGCGTCTACACCACTCTGCTGGTCTCGCTGCTGGCTACCGCCATTGCCGCCGTGGCCGGGACCTTTGCCGCCATTGGCCTGTACAGCCTGGGCCGCAAAAAGCGGGAGGCTCTGCTCACGGTGAACAACATCCCGATGATGAACGCCGATATTGTCACCGGAGTATCTCTGTGTCTGTTCTTTGTGGCCTTTTTCCAGGGCTGGGGGACCTTTGCCCGGTGGTTTAACGGGCTGGAGCTGTCCCTGCTGGGTCATGCCCTTCAGCTGCCCGACCGGCTGGTACTGGGGTTTGGGACGTTGCTGCTGGCCCATGTGTCCTTCAATATTCCCTATGTAATTTTAAATGTGGCCCCCAAGCTGCGCCAGATGGACCGGAATCTGATGGACGCGGCGCAGGACCTGGGCTGTACCTGGATGCAGGCGTTCTGGAAGGTGATGCTGCCGGAGATCAAGCCTGGTATAGTCTCCGGGGCGCTGATCGCGTTCACCATGTCCATTGATGACTTTATCATCTCCTATTTCACCGCCGGGTCAGCCAGCTCTACCTTGGCTATGGCCATCTATGGCATGACCAAAAAACGGGTTACCCCAGAAGTCAACGCTGTGTCCACCCTGCTGTTTTTGTCGGTGCTGGTCCTTCTGGTCATTACCAACTTGAAGGAGGTCCGCCGGGAGGCTCAGAGCGTCCGCGGAGGCGTGCGTCAGCCCACGGCTATGGAACGGCTGGGCCAGAAGCTGGACGAGCCCCGGTTCCGGTGGCTGCGCCGGGGGACGGCTGCGGTGCTGGCCTGCGCCTTTGTGTGTACTGTGGCAGTATTGGCGCATGAGACCGGCTCCCGTCCGGTGGTCAACGTGTGCTCCTGGGGGGAGTATATTGATGAGGGCCTGATCGATCAATTCGAGGAAATGACCGGCATTCGGGTGAACTACCAGACCGCCGAGAGCAACGAGGCCCTGTACTCCCTGCTGAAAAGCGGCGG
>CAMWBA010000081.1 GCA_947172355.1 uncultured Bacillota bacterium | reverse complement strand
ATGAGCCTCATCGCCCTCCACAACGGCGGCGGCACCGGCATCGGCAAGGCCATCAACGGCGGCTTCGGCATGGTGCTGGACGGCTCCGAGCGGGTGGATACCATCCTGCGCATGTCCATGCCCTGGGACACCATGATCGGCGTTTCCCGCCGCAACTGGGCGGGCAACCCCAACTCCATGACCACCGTGGCCGAGTACAACGAGCTGTACGCCGGTCAGGACCACATCACTATGCCCTATATCGCGGACGACGCCATTGTGGCCGAGGCGGTCAAGGGCATGAAGGGCTAAACCAAATACCGACTCAACGAAAAGAGGGGGCGTCCCACGACGTCCCCTCTTTTGGAAAGGAATAACAACATGAGCATGGAACTTATCACCAATATTGGTATGCTGGCCACCCCCCAGGGCAAAGGCCCTAAGAAGGGCGCGGAGCAGGGCGCCATTCAGATTTTGAAAAACGCCTGGGTTGTCATCCAAGACGGAGCCATCATCGGAGTTGGGGAGGGACCGCTGCCCCAGAATTTTGACGGTATCGAACTGAGCACAATAACGCCCATCGACGCGGAGGGCAAGCTGGTCACTCCCGGCCTGGTGGACGCCCACACCCACCTCATTTTCGGCGGCTGGCGGCAGAATGAGCTGGGCTTAAAGCTCCACGGCAAGACCTATCTGGAAATTCAGAACGCCGGCGGCGGCATCCAGTCCACCACCAATGCCACCCGCAAGGCCACCGAGGAGGAGCTGACCCAAAAGGCGAAGAAGGCTTTGGACGAGATGATGGGCTTCGGTGTGACCACCTGCGAGGCCAAGAGCGGCTACGGTCTGGCCACCGAGCACGAGCGGAAAGCCCTGCAAGTCATCCAAAACTTGAACGAGTGCCACCCCATAGACCTTGTGGCCACCTTCATGGGGGCCCATCTGGTCCCCGCCGAGTACAAGACCAACCGTGCGGAGTACATCCGTCTGGTCTGCGAAGAGATGATGCCCGTGGTAAAGGAGCAGGGCATTGCCAAATTCTGCGACGTATTCTGCGAGGCAGACACCTTCACCGTGGAGGAGTCCCGTCAGGTCTTGGAGGCCGGTCTGAAGTACGGCCTGCGGCCCAAAATCCACGCCGACGAGATCGAGGCCATCGGCGGCTCCGTTCTGGCTGGGGAGATCGGGGCCATCTCCGCTGAGCACCTGATCGTCTGCCCCCCCGAGGGCATCGAGAGCCTGGCCAAAGGCGGCGTGGTGGCCTGTCTCCTCCCCGCCACCAGCTTCTATCTGGGGGCCGGCTTCGCCCCCGCCCGTGATATGGTGAACGCCGGCGTTCCGGTGGCCATGGCCTCCGACTTCAACCCCGGCTCCTGCCCCTGTCTGAATCTGCAATTTGTCATCAACCTGGGCTGTCTCAAGTACAAGCTCACCCCCGAAGAGGTCCTCACCGCTGTCACCCTCAACGCCGCCGCAGCCATCGACCTTGCGGACAGGGTGGGCTCGGTAGAGCCGGGCAAGCAGGCCGACCTGGTGATTTGGGACGCCCCCGATTTAGACTACATCTGCTACCGCATGGGCAGCAACCTGGTGCAGACGGTCATCAAAAAGGGCGTGGTGGTGCGCTGATGGACCGCACCGACTACCAGATTTTGAATCTGCTCCAGGCAGACAGCCGGACCACCCTCAAATGCATCGGGGACAAGGTGGGGCTCACCGCCCCCGCTGTCTCCGAGCGCATCCGCCGCATGGAGGAAAAGGGGGTCATCAAGAGCTTTTCCATCAGCATCGACCGCACCTTGCTGGACAGCAACCTGACCGGCTTTATTCTCATTGCCATCTTCCCGGAGAAATACAATCCATTCTGCAAATTTTGTGAGGAGACCTCCTCCATCATTGCCCACCACCATCTGGTGGGCAAGCTCAACGCGTTGCTGCGCTTTGCTGTGCGGGACACCCACCAGCTGGACCAGCTTCTGGCCGCGCTGAAACAGTTTGGCGACTCCCAGACCTCCGTAGAACTGAGCGCCTACTTCGAGCGCAAGGACGTCCCTCTGCCCAAATAGCCCTCTCGCGGGAGCAAAGAACATTCCATTGCACAAAAGTACGGCCTGAAAAGCTGACCCGGCCCGCTCCCATGGGAGCGGGCCGGGTTTTTGCTGTATTCGATTAGAACAACCCGGTAATCCGACCGTTCTCGTCAATGTCAATCCGCTCCGCGGAGGGCACTTTGGGCAGTCCAGGCATGGTCATAATATCGCCGGTGAGGGCAACGATGAAGCCGGCGCCGGCGCATACCTTCAGATTTCGGACGGTAACTTCAAATCCCTTGGGCGCGCCCAGCAAGGCGGCGTTGTCCGAGAAGGAGTACTGGGTCTTGGCCATGCAGATGGGCAGATCTCCAAAGCCCAGGTCGGTGAGCTGCTGGGCCTGCTTTTTGGCGTTGGCGGTGAGCACCACCTTGTCTCCGTGATACACCTGGGTGACGATGGTGTTCAGCTTCTCCTCGATTGAAGCCTTGTCGTCATAGACGAAGGAGAACTGGTTGGGCTCCTCACACAGCCGAACCACCTCTTCGGCCAGGGCCTTGCCGCCCTCGCCTCCCTTGGCCCACACTTCCGACAGCGCCACGTTGACGCCCAGCTCGTTGCACTTCTTCTCCACCAGGTCCAGCTCTGCTTTGGTGTCGGTGGGGAAGGCGTTGATCGCTACCACGCAGGGCAGACCGTAGACATTCTTCACGTTGTCCACATGCTGGAGCAGGTTGGGCAGGCCCTTTTCCAAGGCTTCCAGGTTCTCCTGGTTCAGCTCGGGCTTGGGCACACCGCCGTGATATTTCAGCGCCCGGACGGTGGCCACGATGACCACGGCGGAGGGCTTGAGGCCGGCCTTGCGGCACTTGATGTCAATAAACTTCTCCGCGCCCAGGTCGGCGGCGAAGCCGGCCTCAGTAACGGCGTAGTCCCCCATCTTTAGGGCCATACGGGTGGCCATCACCGAGTTACACCCGTGGGCGATGTTGGCGAAGGGGCCGCCGTGGATAAAGGCGGGGGTGCCCTCCAGGGTCTGGACCAGATTGGGCTTCATGGCGTCTTTCAGCAGGGCGGCCATAGCCCCCTCGGCCTTCAGGTCATGGGCGGTAACCGGCTTGCCTTCATAGGTATAGGCCACAATCATCTTGCCCAGCCGCTCTTTCAGGTCGGTGATGGAGGAGGACAGGCACAGCACCGCCATAATCTCGCTGGCCACGGTAATCTCAAAGCCGTCCTCCCGGGGCACGCCCTGCATCTTGCCGCCCAGGCCGTTGATGATGTGGCGCAGCTGGCGGTCGTTCATGTCCACCGCCCGCTTCCAGGTGATCTGCTTGACATCGATGCCCAGGGCGTTGCCCTGCTGAATGTGGTTGTCCAGCATGGCGGCCATCAGGTTGTTAGCTGCGCCGATGGCGTGGAAGTCGCCGGTAAAGTGAAGGTTAATGTCCTCCATGGGCACCACCTGGGCATAGCCGCCGCCGGCAGCTCCGCCCTTCACGCCGAACACAGGGCCCAGAGAGGGCTCCCGCAGGGCGACGGTAGCCTTCTTTCCGATCTTGCGCAGACCGTCAGCCAGGCCCACAGAGGTAGTGGTCTTGCCCTCTCCGGCGGGGGTGGGAGTGATGGCGGTGACCAGAATCAGCTTGCCGTCCGGCGCGGTGGTCTCATTGAGCAGCTTGTAATCAATCTTTGCCTTGTAGTTGCCGTACATCTCCAGATACTTCTCGTCGATTCCGGCGGCAGCGGCGATCTCCGTAATACGCTGAGGGATATGCTCCTGGGCGATCTCGATATCGGATTTCATGCTCATCTTTGTGGGCCTCCTGCTTTCTTAAATTTTTGGATTTCCGCGTTCGGATTTCCCCTCCGAATTTGACTGACCCCATTATAACGCACAAATCAAATCCCGTAAACCACATTTTTTTCTCACAACAGGATATCATCTTTGTTTCGTAAAGTAAAACCTTCCGTTTACCCTATTTTCCAAAACCGCCCATTGTTCCTCCTTTGTATCCCTTCTCCCGCAGCGTTTCTTTTTTGAGCTAATGAACTGTCGTACCGATTCATCAGTAATAGGATGTGATACTGTACAACCAACTTTTTGAAATCCGCTACTATTTTGTTGATTTTAACAATTAAGTGTGATATGATAAGGATGTCACGGGGCCCGTTGGAGAGGGGCCTTTCGCAGCTCACACCTCTGCTCCAGGCGGTGCTAGCCCGCCGCAGCGAACCGGCTTGGCTTCAAAAGGTTCTTTTGAAGCCCTGCGGCAATTGCCGCAGGTTTGCGCAGGAACAGGGTTTCCCACGCGGAAGGAACCAGCGGCAGCCCCGGATTTTGGAAGAGGAACCATTGGAAGAGGAAAAAACAAGAAAGAGGGGTACATTTTAATGTCAATTCTCACCAACCCGGTATTGGTCGCCGTGGTCGTTCTGTGCGTTCTGTGTCTGCTGAAGCTGAACGTGCTGATGTCCCTGATCATCTCCGCTCTGGCCGGCGCCTTGATCGGCAGCATCAGCATCCCTGATGCCATGAAGCTGCTGTGCTCCGGTTTCAGCCGGAACGCGGAAACCGCCCTGGCCTACGTGCTGCTGGGCACCTTCGCCACCGCCATCGCCACCAGCGGCCTGGCGGATATGTTCTCCCGGAAGCTGTCTAGGGTTATGGGCCGCAACGGCAAAATCGTGCTGCTCATCATCGCCTTCATCGGCTGCTTCTCCCAGAACCTGGTGCCCGTCCATATCGCGTTCATCCCCATCCTGATTCCCCCCATGCTGTCCCTGTTCAACGAGCTGAAGATCGACCGCCGGGCCGCCGCCTGCTCGCTGTGCTTCAGCGTCAAGGCCCCCTACATCGCAATCCCCTTTGGCTTTGGCTCCATCTTTATGGGCCTGATTTCCCAGAACCTGACCGACAACGGCTGGGCCGCCGAAGTGGGCGACGTGGCCAAGGTCAACTGGATTTTGGCTCTGGCTATGCTCATCGGCCTGCTGCTGGCCATCTTTGTCACCTATGGCAAGCCCCGCGAGTATAAGAATGTTGCCGCCGACACCAGCGCCTCTGACGCCGTGTCCGACAAGTTCACCGCCGCCCACGCCGTCACCATCGTGGCCATCCTGGTGGTCGTGGTGGTTCAGATCCAGTGGGAGTCCCTGCCTCTGTCCACCCTGGCCGGTCTGCTGGTCATGTTCGTCGGCCAGGCTGTCAAGTGGAATCAGATTGACGATCAGTTCACCGGCGGCATCAAGATTATGGGTATGGTCGCCATCGTGATGCTGGTGGCCGGCGGCTTTGCCGAGGTTATTGCCGCCACTGGCGCGGTAGACGAGCTGGTTGAGGCTGCCATCGGTGTGATGGGCGGCAACAAGATCGTCGCCGCCACCATGATTACCCTGATCGGCCTGCTGGTCACCATGGGCATCGGCTCCTCCTTCAGCACCATCCCCATCCTGGCCCTTCTGTACGTGCCTCTGTGCAAGCGCATGGGCTTCTCCCTGTCCGCCACCATCCTGCTCATGTCCGCCGCCGCCGCCCTGGGCGACGCCGGCTCCCCCGCGTCCGACTCCACCCTGGGCCCCACGGCCGGTCTGAACGCCGACGGGCAGCACAATCACATCTGGGACACCTGCGTCCCCACCTTCATCCACTTCAATATCCCCCTGATGCTGGCCGCAATTATCTTCTCCCAGTTTATCTGATCCATTCCACCTTGGGGCAAGACGGTGCTAGCAGCCTATCTTGAACCTCTGTGTCCTGGCGGCCCCCAGAAGGTCCCCCCTTTTTGGGGGCCGCCCTTCTTTTTGTATGTTCCCGGCCTGCGCCGGATAAAATAAAAACGATATAAAGTGAGGTAATCCCGATGATTATGAATCCTTCCTCCATTGAGCACGTGGTTCTGGACGGCCATAGCCTGACACTGGAATCCTTTGTTGCTGTGTCCCGGTACAACGCCACGGTAGAGCTGGCCGGCTCCGCCCTGGAGGCCATGAAAAAATCCCGGGCCCTGGCTGAGAAAATCGCCGAGGAGGGCCGGGTGGCCTACGGCATTACCACCGGCTTCGGCGACTTCCAGAAGGTGGCCGTCCCCGAAGAGATGAGCAACCAGCTGTCCACCAACCTGATTCTCAGCCACTGCACCGGCGCGGGCGAGCCCTACGCTGAAGAGGTGGTCCGGGGCATGCTGCTCCTGCGGGCCAACGCCCTGTGCGGCGGCGTGTCCGGCGTGCGTCCCATCCTGGTGGAAATGATGATCCAGATGCTCAACGCCGGCGTCCACCCCTGGGTGCCCCAAAAGGGCTCTCTGGGCTCCTCCGGTGACCTGGCCCCTCTGGCCCATATGACCCTGCCCATGCTGGGTAAAGGCCAGGCCTACTACAAGGGCGAGCTGATGGCCGGCGGCGAGGCCATGGCCAAGGCGGGCATTGCCACGCTGGACACCCTGGTGTGCAAAGAGGGCCTGGGCATGACCAACGGCACCTGCGCCATGACCAGCGTGGGCTCCCTGGCCCTGTACGACACCATCTGCGCCGCCCAGCTGGGCGACGTCATCGGCTCCATGGACTTCGAGGCTCTCACCGGCCTGCGCAACGCCTTTGATCCCCGCATCCATCAAGTCCGCGGCCAGAAGGGTCAGATGCTGGTGGCCGAGAACATGCGCAAGCTGCTGGCCGGCTCCGAGATTCTGGACAACTGCCAGTCCGACCGGGTGCAGGACGCCTATGCCCTGCGGTGCATCCCCCAGCTCCACGGCGCGGTTCGGGACGCCCTGGAGTACGTTCGGGATAAGGTGGAAATCGAGCTCAACGCCGTTACCGACAACCCCCTCATCTTCCTGGAGGACGAGGCGGTCATCTCCGGCGGCAACTTCCATGGCGAGCCCATGGCCATCCCCTTCGACACCCTGGGCATTGCCTGTTCCGAGATTGCAAACGCCTCCGAGCGCCGCACCGAGCGGATGGTCAATGCCGCTTTGTCCAACGGCCTGACCCCCTTCCTCACCACCAAGCCCGGGGTCAACTCCGGCTTTATGATCGTCCAGTACGCCGCCGCCTCCATGGTGTCGGAGAACAAGGTGCTGGCCCATCCGGCCAGCGTGGACTCCATCCCCTCCTCCGCCAACCAGGAGGACATTGTGTCCATGGGCACCACCGCCGGGCGCAAGGCTGGGATGATTGTCCAGAACACCTTCTCTGTGCTGGCCGACGAGCTGCTCACCGCCTGCCAGGCCATCGACATCCGCCGCAACCTGAATACCCACGGCCAGGGCATCGCCCCTGTCCATGAGGCCCTTCTGAAGCACGTCCGGGAGAAGGTGGCTTTCTACGAGATCGACCGGGAGATCTGGCCCGACATCCTGGAGGTGGAGAAGATGATCCGCAGCGGCGAACTGCTGGAGATCGTCAAGGAATATATCCCCGACTTCCAGTAATCCATGAAGCTGAGTGTTTTGCGTGCCGACCCGGCAGGCAATATTACCCTCTTTGTCCTGACCCCGGTCCCCGTGGGGGATCGAGCCGGGATTGCCGCCCAACTGATGGCCGGCTCCGACGCGGAGCAGGTGGGCTTTGTGTGCCCGCCCCTCCAGGGAGGCGCCGGGCGGATGGAGATGGCCGGCGGGGAATTTTGCGGCAACGCCACCCGGGCCTTTGGCATGCTGGTCTCTCAGGAGCAGGGCTCCTCTGCCCGGATACTGGTGGAGGTCAGCGGCTGTGACCATCCGGTCACCGTAGATGTCGACTGGTCCCGACGGACCGCCCGTGCCCAGATGCCCCTGCCCCGGAGTATGGGACGGACCCAGGTAGACGGCCGCTGGGGCACGTTTGTGGATTTTGTGGGCATCGCCCACTTTGTGGTGGAGGATGTCCCTCCCAGCCTGGAATTTTTCGAGCAGGCCGAGCCTTTGTTTCAAAACATTCCGGACCTGGACGCCTACGGCGTGATGTTTTTGGACCACGCAGCAGGCTCCATGACTCCTTTGGTAAAGGTGCCCGCCGCCGGTACGCTGGTGTGGGAGGGCAGCTGCGGCTCCGGCTCGCTGGCCGCCGCCATTGCCCAGAGTCAGAACGCCCCTGACGGTCCTTTTATCCGCTCCTACGTCCAGCCCGCCGGAGTGGTGGAGGCCACCGTCATCCGCCGGGACGGAGAAACGGCGGCCGCCTACATCGGCGGTCCTGTTCATCTGGATCTTCCCCTGGAGATCGAGCTATAAGAAGGTGCTTCGGCTATGCCTCGTATTCGTAATGATCGCAATGAGTCCATCGACCAGCTGTTTCGTGCCGTACTGTCTCTGCGTGATGTGGATGAGTGCTACCGTTTTTTTGGCGACCTGTTCACGGTGCAGGAGCTGTCCGCCTTTGCCCAGCGGCTTCAAGTCGCCCACATGCTCTCATCCGGCAAGACCTATGAGGCCATCCGCGCCGAAATATCCACCAGCAGTTCCACCATCACCCGGGTCAACACCGAGCTTCGATACGGCTCTGGAGGCTACCAGATGGTGCTGGAACGGTTGAACCAGGACGATTCGCCGTCCGAACCATAGGCAAAACGTCAAAGGCCCGGGAACATGGAAACATGTTCCCGGGCCTTATTTCATATAGATAGGTAACCCAAGCGATTCTAAAAACAGGAGTGATAGCCATGCGCAGAGCTAGGGAACAGGTCAAAATTTTCTTTATCGAAAAAAAGTGGTGGACAGCATGCCTCTGCCTGTGTCTGGCGGCGGCGATGTTCTACGTGGTCAACTATCCCGCCGCCATAGGGGCCTCGGCCGCCTCCCGGCAGCTGCCCATCTACTGCGTCCAGCGGGACCAAAAACTGGTATCCATCAGCTTTGATGCCGCCTGGGGCAACGAAGACACCCAGCAGCTGATCGACATTTTAAGCCAGTACCAGGTTCCCGCCACCTTCTTTGTAGTGGGGGAGTGGGTGGACAAATACCCGGAATCGGTAAAAGCGCTTCACGACGCGGGCCATGAGGTGATGAACCATTCCAACACCCATGCCCATTACCCCCAGCTGTCCGCCAGCCAGGTAGTCGAGGATCTGAACGCCTGCAACGACAAAATCGAGGCGGTCACGGGGGTGCGCCCCACTCTGGTCCGTCTGCCCTATGGCGACTATGACGACAATTCCATCAACGCGGTGCGCTCCATCGGCATGGAGCCCATCCAGTGGGATGTGGAAGCAGGCGCATCCAAAGAAAGTAGTTGGGGCGCAATGGATTTCGGTTTTATCCAGCCAACAGTTTGCGGAGGAGGGGCCTGTATGAAGATTACACACACTCACCCTGATTACAGCACGCCCGATCAGCGCCGGCAGGCACTCCAGGAGATCAAACAGCTCTGTACCGCCATCCTCCAGAGCCAGAAACAGGCATCAGCCGCGCAGGACGCGTAAATTGGAAGTATGCCGGTGAAATTTGACGCAGCCTATGCCCGCCAGTCGCTATTACGAAAGGACAGTCTCTCCATCTCCGGCCAGCTGGCCCTGTGCCAAAAGACGGCCGGCGTTGATCTGCACGTCTATCAGGACGCGGGCTACTCCGGAAAAAACACAAAGCGGCCCGCATTTGCCCGGCTGCTCCAAGACATCAAATCAGACAAAATCCGCACCCTCTATGTCTATCGTCTGGACCGCTTCTCCCGCTCCGTGGCCGATTTCGGACGGCTGTGGGATGTTCTTCAAGCCCACCAGGTAGAGTTTGTTTCCGTCAACGAAAATTTCGACACCACAACCCCGATGGGGCGGGCCATGCTCCACATTATCATGGTATTCGCCCAGCTGGAGCGCGAGACAACTGCCGAGCGGGTCCGGGACAACTACTATCGCCGGGCCTCGCTGGGCGCTTGGCCTGGCGGTCCTGCCCCCTATGGCTTCCAAATCGGGCGGCTCCAGTCCCCCGACGGCCGTTGCGTCCCCGCGCTGTCCGCCAACCAGCATGCGGATACTGTCCGGCGCATTTTCGAGGAATATGCCGTGGACGGAATGTCGCTGGGTCTGCTTGCCCGCAGGCTGACCGGGGAGGGAATCTGCGGTCCGAAACGGGATGTTTGGGACAATGTGACCCTCTCCCGCATTCTCCACAACCCCGCCTATGCCATGGCCGACGAGCAGGTCCGGCTCTACCTTCTGGGCCGCGGAGCCAATGTCACTTCGTCCGCCGAGGATTTCGACGGCGTACACGGCGTACTGTTGGTAGGGAAACGAAAATCCTCCGACCGCAAATACACCTCCTTGTACGATCACACCGCCTCTGTCATGAACAGTCCGGGGCTTGTCCCAGCCGAGCTTTGGCTGCGCTGCCAGCGCAAGCTGGAACAGAACCGCCAGATTGGCAACCGGGGAAAGGGCTCCCACACCTGGCTCTCCGGACTTTTAAAATGCGCCAAATGCGGTTATAGTCTCAAGGTCATCGCCGCTCCTTCCCATCGCTGGCTGGCCTGTAGCGGACGATACAACCTCTCTCACTGTGACGCCAGCATCCATATCAAGCTCTCCGAACTGGAAGCGATTATCACAGCGGAAATCACCCAAATGCTGAACGAGTGCCCAGCGGAAGTTCCGGAGCTGCCAGAGGCCAACCGTTACTCCAGGCAGCTGGAGGAGCTCGACCAAAAGGCGGACCGTCTTATGGACGCCTTTGCCGAAAGCCCCAGCCTTCCTTCCGTCTATCTTCAGCGCTCCCTGTCTCGGTTGGACCAGCAGCGCCAGACACTTCTGGAGGCACAGCGCCGGGAAGAAAAGCGGCACAGCCTTTCTCCGGCGCTGGACTTTCCCGCCCTCAGCTTTGAGGAGAAAAAAACGGTCGCCGCGCAGTTCATTCGACGGGTGGAGGCCGCAGAGCAATCCGCAGAAATTATCTGGAATGTCTGAACATCCCCCCAAAGAATCCTAGACGGCCAACGAAGTGTCAGCGGGATGGAGCGCACCCAAAGCCGCCCTTCGCAAAGGGAGGTGGCGAAGCCCGTGACGGAGGGTTTTCTGTTCCCGCTTTTCCCCCCGGCCTCACCGGGAGCCCCGTTCTAAGGGAGACCTTAGGCGCTGTTTGAAAAACGGAACTATGCACAACGGCGAGGAATCTTGTCGCCAGACAAACAAAATTTTTCGCAGGAATACTGGATGTATTTCAAGAAAAATTGGGGCAGTATGGCGGCAAAAGAACCGCCGCTTGGGCGTGTTGACATTTTTTTAACAAGCCCTAGCCTGCGAGGTACGAAATTTTTTTGACAAGCTGTAAGGACGGACCGCCAAAGCAGTCCGTCCTTATCCTTTGTTCAATGTGCGGTGTTTTTCCCTGTGTGCCGGTGGCACGCGACAAAGTGCCCCGGCGCAACCTCCACCCAATCCGGCTGGACCGAATCGCATTGCACACACAGCTGAGCGTCCTCTGTTTTTTCATAGCAGCGGGTCTGAAAGCGGCAGCCGGAGGGCGGATGAATCGGGCTGGGAATATCTCCCTCCAAGATAATCCGTCTGCTGTCTGCCAAGGGGTCGGGCACCGGAATAGCGGACAGCAGGGCCTTCGTATAGGGGTGGATGGGATTTTGAAACAGCTCGTCCTTGCCGGCCAGCTCCACAATCTTGCCCAAATACATCACACACACCCGGTCGCTGATGTGTTTGACCACACTGAGATCGTGGGAAATAAAGATATAGGTCAGCCCCAGTCTTTTTTGCAGTTCGTCCAGCAAATTCAGCACCTGAGAGCGGATGGAAACATCCAAGGCAGACACCGCTTCGTCACAGATAATAAGCTGCGGATTCAATGCCAATGCCCGGGCGATACAGATTCTCTGGCGCTGTCCGCCGGAAAACTCATGGGGAAACCGGGCGGCATAATTCGCGTCCAGTCCCACCAGCCCCAAAAGCTCCTGAACCCTGGCCATACGCTGGGCAGCGGGCATCTTGGTACAGCAGACAAGGGGTTCCGCAATGATATCCGACACGCACATACGCGGATTGAGGGAAGAGAAGGGGTCCTGAAAAATCATCTGCATTTCGCTGCGCAGCGCATGAACCTGAGATTTATTCAGCTTCGAGATATCCTGTCCTTTAAAGAAAATACTTCCCGAGGTCGGCTCAATCATGCGCAGCAGCAAACGGGCGGTGGTGGACTTTCCGCACCCGCTCTCTCCCACAATTCCCAAGGTCTCCCCCTTGTATACATTGAAGTTGATATCCTCAATGACCTTGACCTTGCTGCCGCCCGGCCCGGGAAAGTGTTTGACCAGATGGGAAACTCTCATCAGTTCTTCAGCCATAGTGCGATCCTCCATTCGGTGTGTCCTGTCCGCCCGGGTGCCAGCACCGCACCCGGTGACCAGGCGCGATTGCCTCCAGCGGCGGATTTTCCTGCCGGCAGCGGTCTGTGGCATAGGGGCAGCGGGGGTGGAAGTAACAGCCGTCCGGCACTTCGGAGGGGTGCGGAACGGCGCCTTTAATGGTGTAAAGCTCCTCCTTGTCCTCGTCAATACGGGGGATGGAGGCCAGCAGTCCCTGTGTATAGGGG
>CAMWBA010000080.1 GCA_947172355.1 uncultured Bacillota bacterium | reverse complement strand
TAGTCTGCCGAAAGTTCCGTGAAACGCTCGTCCGATATGCGCCCGGTCACGCTGTTCTCAGAAAAATACTCACTAACTATAAAAGATGCTTCCATAGCTTTTTATTCATTCTGTGGCCTCCCTTTCTTGCAAGTGGCTGTGCCGTATAATGCCATGATAATTTGGTTAGGCGCTGTTTGAAAAACGGAACTATGCACAACGGCGAGGAATTTTGTCGCCAGACAAACAAAATTTTTCGCAGGAATACTGGATGTATTTCAAGAAAAATTGGGGCAGTATGGCGGCAAAAGAACCGCCGCTTGGGCGTGTTGACATTTTTCAAACAAGCCCTAGCACAATTTTGGAATTTTTCAATGATCTGCGGGGGATATTATTCTTCTTCTATTCACGTAAAAAGTGTAGCGTGTCCGCAAAGTGGCGACAGATGCTTATGTCAAAATGCAGATATATTCGGTTAGAATATTGAATTCTGAAAATACATCTGCTATCATAGAAAAGGCTGTTATTCATCGCCGCCACCTGAATGGCAGCGGGCTGATTTAAGAAGGAGGCAGACTTTGATGATATTGGAGAGCATCCTGACCTATGACAACATCGTGATCCAGTGTCACGACGACCCGGACGCGGATGCAGTTGCCAGCGGCTATGCGCTGCTGAAATATTTGGATAGTAACGGGAAAAACTCTCGACTGGTGTACGGCGGGAAGCGGAAGATTGGCAAAAGGAGTCTCCTTTTGATGATTGAAAAGCTGAGCATTCCCCTGGAGTACCTGCCCATTCCAGAGGGAGAGCCAGAGCTTTTGGTAACGGTGGACTGCCGGGCTGGACAGCGTAACGTCTCACCCATGCCCTACCGGAATTTGGCTGTCATAGACCATCACGAGCTGGCCCCAGGAGAAATCTTACCCTCCCTGCACGAAGTGCGCACCGACTGCGGGGCCTGCGCCTCGCTGGTGTGGACACTGCTGACGCAAGCTGGATTTCCCATGGAAAACCGGCTGCTCTCCACTGCCCTCTACTATGGCCTGTATATGGATACCCAGAAGTTCAAAGGCGCTGAGAAGTTGGATCGGGAGATGCTAGACGCCCTGCGGTTCGACTGGGATATTATCCTCCAGCTTCAAAGTGCCGACTTGGCGCTAAATGATTTCCAGACTGCGGGCAGCGCATTTGCAAATCTGCATTACAACTCGGATCACCGCTTCGCGGTAGCTCCGGTGGATACTTACGAACCTTATATGTTGGGCGTGGTCAGCGATATGATGATGGATGTGCACGAACTGGACGTATGTGCCGCTTACTGCCTTCTGGAGAAGGAGCAGTGTGTTAAGGTTTCCGTGCGTTGCTGCAAACGAAAGGACCGGGCGAACGAGCTAATCCACTGGCTGATCCGGGGAATGGGGAACGATGGCGGCGGCGACCGGACCAAGGCCGCAGGACGACTGCCCCTACCCTTGTTGGAGGAGTATCGCCCCGGTTGCGACCCGCTCCATACCGCCGGTGAACTGATTTTCCAGAGACTGACGGACTATTTTGCCAGGCCCCCGCGGCAGCTGGATCCAGGGGCGGAGGGATATGAACCCAAGAAGGCGGAGGAGTTCTGCCAGAAGAAAGCCGCACTTTACCGCAAGAAGAAGGTGCCTGTGGGCTATGTGCGCTCTACGGAGTTGTTCCCGGCGCGGACTGAGTTCCTGCTCCGGATGTTGGAGGGGGATATCATTAAAGAAACGGCCCCTGACCTATTCATCATGATCGGGGTGGATGGGGAGATTTATCACACCACAGAGGAAAACCTGCGGAAAAATTATGATCTGACGGACGAGGCTTTTTCTGTGGACCGCGGGCTTCTCTGGACACCGAAGGTATATCATGCTGCTACTAAGGAGATCAGGCTGCTAACTCCCTATGCCAGAATGTGTGTGGCGAAAGACGGCGCACGGATCTGGGCCGGACAGTTAGACTGCCGCCTGGAGGTTTTGGTGAAGGGAAACTGGCTCCTAGGCGAGCAGGGAGACTGGCTGGTCTGCCGGGAGGACAACTACAGGGATGCGTATATCATTCAGAAATCTATTTTCCAGAGAACTTATGAGGAGTTATTATGAAAAAGTTTAAACAGAAAATTCGGCGGGTTTTGAGCCTCGCATATAAGATGATCCCCTTCCTGATAGGAATGTTCTGCTACTATCCCGTGTTTACGGGAGGAAATCACATGTTTCCCTTTCTGGACTCGGTTTACTCGTCCATCAGGCTCTACTCCGGATACACGGAGAGCGGCGTGCCGGTGGGCGGGTTGCTCCAGTTCGCACGATTTTTGGCCTTGGCGGCGACCTTGGGCATTTTGATTGGCGCCCTCAACAAAATGAACGATCTAATCAACTGGTTCAAGCTATTCCACCCCAAAGCGACGGTGGTTTATGGTGACTCCAGCTATGCGGGCTTTATATTGGAGAGTCTGCCCTCCAGAGTGCGGATCGCCGGGGGCGGGAAGTTGATCGACAACGCCGCACGATATGTACTCATGTTTTCCAGCGATGCCGAAAACCTGGAGTTCTACAGCCGAAATTATGAGATGCTGAAGGAAAAGAATGTGTACATGATGCTGGAGGATATCTCCAGGCAGAACATTGAAAACCCCAAAATCTCGGTATTCAGTATGGCGGAAAACTGTGCCCGGCAATACTGGAAGGACTATCCCGTGACCCGCAGTGAGAAAATCGCCATCATCGGATTTGAGAATGTGGGAAAAAACATTTTGCTCTACGGCCTCCAGGTGAATTTGATTGACCCTGGGCAGCACTTTGCGTACCACATTTACGGTGACGGAACTGAGTTCCGGCGGGAGCACACGGAACTGAGCAAGATGGCCCCGGATGAGATTGTTTTTCATGATGACGGCATCTATCCTTTTGCGGAGATGGCGGACTTCGACCGGATCATCATATGCGGCGGCGAAAACGGGAACTGCAACATCGCCGAGGTGAGCAGACTGCTGGTGTCCGCTCCGGTGGAGCGTCCGATCTATATTTACGCCCCCAATGGGGATATCATCACCAACCTCTTCGGAAACGGCCGCCTCATATGCTTCGGAAGGGCGGAGGAGATTGCTTCTGCCGATGTGATCTTTAACGAAAGGTCCATGGAGGCCGCTCGGAAGCAGCACGAATTTTATTATGAGAAATATGGCGGCACTCCTTGGGAGAAACTGGACGCATTCAAGCGCTACTCCAACGTGAGCTCTTCCGATTACATGGAAGTCATCAACCGTCTTCTGGCAGAGGGAATGCCCCTGGAAAAGATTACTGAACTGGAACATATCCGCTGGTGCCGGTATCACTATCTGCACAACTGGAAATACGCCCCGCATACCGATGCGGCCAAGCGGGTTCATAACTGCTTGATCCCCTTTGAGGATCTTAGCGAGGAGGAAAAAATCAAGGACGTGGAGGCCATCCGAAGCAAAATGGTCGAATCTGCGCCTTCCATGTCCTGAGAAACTCCCAGCAGCCCGGCGGTTTTCGCCAAAACACTTGCAAGTCCGGCAAGAATGTGATAAACTACAGCAGGATTCAAAGATACTGGCACAATTTTAATGTGCTCTTTTTTGTTTCCACCCCCTTCGGGGCTGGAAACAGCGTCAGTAATTTTGCGGATTGTTATTAGGCGCCGTTTGAAACATGGAACTATGCACAATGGCGAGGGATTTTTTCGCCAGATAAACACAATTTTTCGCAGGAATCCTGGATGGATTTCAAGAAAAATTGGGGAAGTATGGCGGAAAAAGAACCGTCACTTGGGCGTATTGATATTTTTCAAACAAGCCCTAGGGTATATTGTGTGTGATGCCCTCATTTTTTATTGCTTGGGGAGGAAATGTAAAATGGCACTAAGCGAGGCGGAGAAAAAAGCGCGTTCGGAGTATCTTGAGAAGCATTTGAAGATTACGGAGTGCTCCCAGAGAAAGCCTTATGTCTTTATCAGCTACGCAAGCGACAACTGGGAGCAGGTTTTCAAGGAAGCGGTCGTGCCCATGCAGAAGCAGTATGGTCTGCGTGTCTATGCCGACAAGGCTTTCGACAAGGTAAACGACAAGTGGATTGTGCCCATGCTGAGAAACATCCGGGGCGCAGATGCGGTGGTGGCCTTCGTCAGCCAGAGTTATATTGAGAGTTATGCGTGTTTTCTGGAGCTGCTGACCGCCGTCAACAACCGAAAGCAGATCATCTTCGTCTCCATGGAGGAGGGCCTCCACCTAGGAGACACAACCGATCTGCCCATTGTGGAACGGGGAGCGAAAAACGAGATTCTCAACCAAGGGGCTAATATCTCCACCAACACCAACAACACCTCTAACGACATCATGCGGGCCATGAAGTCCGCCTACACCAGCATCTCCACCCTGCTGGAGCAGGATGCCCTTTCCAAGTACGATATCTCAGACGCATTCATCAACTTCTTCCGGGACGCATCCATCAACCGCAAGACCATCAACGACCTCCGGGCAGTGCGGGGCACCATCAATTCCGTCAGTAAGTGGGTGTTCGACAAGTCCTTAGTCGTCGAGCAGCCCAAGGCCGCCCCGGTCCAGCCGGCGCCGCCCCCGGGGGAGCCGGCCCCAGTACAGTCCCCCGTCCAGACAGCGCCGCCCTTGGTGGAACCGGCCCCGGTACAGTCCCCCGTCCAGACGGCGCCGCCCCCAGAGGAACCGGCCCCAGTCCAGGAGGAACCGGTCCAACAGCCCCAGAGAGAGGCGGAGTTCACCTGGGATCAGGGGAAGAAGGGCAGAAAGAAGCCCGATAAGAAGTTCCTGATCGGCGGAGCGGCGGTGTTTGTGGCGGTGGTGATGATAGCGGTCCTGCTGTTGGGCGGGAGCAAGAGCGTGAAGGACCAGCCCTATACGCTGCTGTACGGCGACGAGGTGACCTACACCGGCAAGTGGAAGAACGACCAGCCCGCGGATGGAGAGGGTAAGATCGTATGGGAGTCCGGCATCATCTATGAGGGTGAGTTCAAGGAAGGCAATCCCAACGGCCAGGGTACCTGCACCTATACCGACGGCAGAACCTATACAGGAGCCTGGGCGACCAGCGACACACTGACCAGCCCCTGCGGCCAGGGAATCATGACTCTGGCGGACGGCGGCGTCTATAAGGGCGAGTGGAGCGGTGAAACCGGAAGTTTCTTCCGAGGGACAGCCACCCTTGCCGGCGGCGACGTCTATGAGGGCGAGTGGGACAAGGAGACTGGAAATTTTCTCCAGGGAACGATCACCTTTGCAAACGGCGACGTTTATGAGGGCGAGTGGGACAAGGAGACTGGATACTTCCTTGGAGGAACCATCAAGTACACCAACGGCGACATCTACGAGGGCGCGTTCAAGGACGGCGAGTACCACGGCCAGGGCACGCTGACCCACGCAGACGGCACGGTGGAAAGCGGCGAGTGGGTGAACGGGACGCTGATCCAGACCGTGAAGTTGGACAACGGCACCTACACCGGCGCGCTGGTGGGCGGCAAGCCAAACGGCTGGGGTACCATGGAGTACACCAACGGCCAAGTCTATGTGGGCGACTGGGTGGACGGCAAGCGGGAAGGCAAGGGCCGCTGTACCTGGCCTGACGGCGGCTTCTACGATGGCGAGTGGAAAGACGATAAGTGGAACGGCGAGGGCACGAACTACATAGGCGGTGGCGAGGACGACCCGGAGATACATTTCTATGTGGGCGAATTTGTGGACGGTCACCGGGAGGGCCATGGCACCTATACATGGCCCAGCGGCGCCGTCGCTGAAGGAGAGTGGAAAAACGGAAAGCGAAACGGCCCGGGTGTCTTTATATGGTCGAATGGAGATAAATTGGAAGGCACATGGACGGACAGCGAGGCTAATGGCAAGTGCAAATTGACCTATACTAACGGCAACATCCTTGAGGGCGAATGGGTAAACGGAAAGAAAAACGGTATCCTAACCATGACCTATCCCAATGGAACCGTGATCTACGAGCAGTGGGACCACGGCACCCTAGTCGAAAAACGGGACAAGGACGGCAACCTGATGGAAAGCTGAGCCACCCCGGAAAAGAATTGCGTGGGTTGCAAAACGCCGCCTGTGTCACTCACAGGCGGCGTTTTTCATTTGGCTGAACGGAGGTCAGCCCTTTTTGTAGGAGTTGGTAGTGGTCACGATTTTTCTCTTTCTCCGTTGCGCCCAAAATCCGCTCCACGTTGTTTTTGACAGCAGGCGGGTTGTCCTCTCCCAGCCATGTGCCGTAACTGCCCCGGCTAGGTTTCGGTTCGGCAATTACAGACAGTCCATTTTCCAAACACAGCATATCGGAGATTTTGCGACTCGCAAAGGAGGACCGCCAGAAGTTTCGGAATCTCCTGGTGCAGCCTATGGCGGTGGAGTTGAATACGATATGCGAGTGGATGTGATGTTTGTCAATATGGGTGCAGACGAAAATGTCGGCGACGTTGAAATCGTTTGCCCAGAACACCGCTGACAAACTGGGCGTATCGCCTCGAACAGTAGAGCGGACTGTGCAGATGATGAACGGTCTGACGGAAGAAGTACAGGAAGCTTTTCGCCATTTTCCCAATTATAAGCTCAGCCAGAGCAATGCGATGAAGCTCTCACACATGGACCCCAGCAAACAGAAAACAGCCGCCATCTTACTGGCCTCCGGTCAAGTTCGGTCCTTGGACAAGTATCAGCCCGGAGAGGTACGCGCCGCCCCAGGACATGCGAAATCGTCCCGACCGCAGAAAGTGGAATTTTTGGAGAGCGTTGCAGATCGGAAGGACCCCACCAAAGATTGCAGGCAATCGCCGGAATCCCTCGTTTTGGAATACAGTGCCTTTCTTGAAAGCGTTCAACGCGGTGCAGAGAGCTTTCGCCTTCCCGATTATGGGGAAGTGCTGCCCGCTCTTTCACAGGAACAGCTTCACACTTTGATTGGCCTGACTGATTCCTGCCGCAAATTGACGGCTACATGTCCAACTGCAAACTAAGGAGCTAGACGAATGCGCCAAGCTCCTGCGATATACCTCCAACAATGTGAATCAGATTGCCCGCCGGGTTAATTCCGGCGCCGGGATCTATCATTACCGGCAGGGAACGGAAGGACAATGATGTAATCGCCTGCCACCTGCGACAGTCCTTCAAGCCGGGGGAGATTACACCGGAACTGGCGAACAAGATCGGCTATGATCTCGCTTTGTCGCTGACCAAGGGCAATCATAGAGCGCGTTTCCGGCAAGCGGATTGTCGCTCCTAGGGCAACGGCGGCACAGAAATTCAACGATTTGAGCGTTCAGATGAAAGCTGTTGAACAAAGAACGAAAGACATTTCCGAACTGCAAAAGCACATCGGAATGTACTCCAAGACCCATGAAGTTTACGTCCAATATCGAAAATTGACGGGCAGGAAACGGGAGAAATTTTATGAACAGCATAGCAGTGAAATCACGGCCTGTCAAGCGGCGAAGCGGCACTTTGATTCCCTCGGTTTGAAGAGGCTGCCGTCCATGCAATCGTTGAAACAGGGGTATGCCATGTTGAAAGCGGAGAACAAAAAGCGGTATCCAGAGCACAAACAAGCGCGAGAAAAATGATAGAACTGCTCACCGCCAAAAACAACGTGGAGCAGATTTTGGGCGTGACGGAGAAAGAGAAAAGCGGTCATCCTTGCCGAGATGGGAAACTTTTCCTTGTTCCGCAAACCAAAAGAGCTGGCGGCCTATTTTGGCCTTGACCCTGCTGAACGGCAATCTGGTACATTTCACGGTTCCAAAAACCGAATCTCCAAGCAAGGTGCAGCCCTTGCGGATGGGGGTGGGCAGGGTGCCATACCGCTTGCCTGCGATGACGGTCTTGCTGGATACGGAGCTGCCGCCGTTGCTGTCAAAGTTGACAGTGACCGACTGGCCGGCAGTTTCGCCGATATTGCCGTCGCTGCAATGGATGGCAGCACTCTACAGCGCATCGCTGTCCAGGATTTTAATGGTCTTCCCCTGTGCCTGTGTACCGCGATAGTATACATCCGCCAAGCTTGAGCACCCATAGAACGCATATTTTTCAATGTGGGTGACGCTGGACGGGATGGTCACGATGGTCAGGTTGCTGCAGTTCCGAAATACTTCGCGGTGGATGCCAAAAACGCCGTCTGGGATGACCACATCACCGCCGGAACCGGTGTGCTCTGCCAAACTGTTGTATCTATATAATCCCGACGTCGGATTTGCTGGGCGTTTCGGACTTGGTGGTTTCACCCAAGTCAGTGGTTCCGCCTTCCTCCGCGAACACGGCGGCGGGCAGCAGCCCAAAGCACAGCATCAGGGCCAGCAGTAAGGGATAAGGCCCTCTTTTAATATAGTGTTTTCTCGTTTTCCTCGAACAGATTGTCGTTGATCTCCTCCAGCGGGGTGTGGTGGAGGATTCCGTGGCTGACCACGGCGTCCCGCTTGACCTTGGGATCCAGCTGGGCATAGCCGGCCCGGCGCAGGAGGGTCTGGGTCTCGTCCAGCCCGGCCTCCAGGGCGACGCACAGGCAGAGCAGGCGGTTACGGGAGGGAGACCGCCGGCCGGAAAAGACCTGGTGCAGATAGACCTCGCTCATGCCCGCCCTGTGGGCCAGTGCGCTCTTGGTGATGGAGCTCTTTTCCCAGAGGGCCGACAAAGCCTCTGTGACACCCGTGTCTAGGAACAGGGCCTGGTTATCCCTGATGTATGAGCCGATGCTGTTGTTTTGCATCAGCTCCAGGTTCAGGTCCTCAGTCGTTTTTGGTTCCATATCGTCTTTACCCCCCTTTACTTTCGCGGAAAGTTCCAGTATAATGATCTTCGTTGTTCCCAGACTGTACATTTGTCATTATACCAAATGTTATTATACCAGGTCAAAAAATTTCATGCTATAAACTGCCAGCATAGTCTTTAAAAATTTTTTTGAGGAGGCGATCGGGATATACGCCAGTCTGTCAAAGGCCCTGGAGGAGAAATACGAGCCGGTCCGCATGCTCAAGGAGAGCCCCCGAGGTGCCGTCCGCCTGATCCGCCACCGGGCCACCGGCCAGCGGTTCGTCCTGCGGCAGTTCACCGGCAGCGCGGAGGTCTATCAAAGGCTGCTGGGCTGTACCTGCCCAAACCTCCCCGCTGTGTTCGAGGCCGTCTCCCAGGGGGACCGCCACATCGTCCTGGAGGAGTACATTCAGGGGGACAATCTGGGGGAGCTTCTGCAGAGCGCCCTGTGTTCCCCCAGAGAGACCCGGGACATCGCCCTGCAAATCTGCCGGGCCCTGTGGACGCTCCACTCCATGTCCGCCGTCCACCGGGACGTAAAGCCGGAAAACATCATCCTTCGGGGGGATAACGCCGTCCTCATCGACTTCGACGCCGCCCGCCTCCACAAGCCGGAGGCGTCGGCCGGCACCCAGATCCTGGGCACTGTGGGCTTCGCCGCCCCGGAGCAGTATGGCCTGTCCCAGTCCGACCTGCGCTCCGACATCTACTCCCTGGGCGTGCTCATTAACGTCATGCTCACCGGGGAGCACCCCTCCAAGAAGCTGGTCGAGGGCCGCATGGGCCGGGTGGTGCAGCGGTGTACCCAGGTCAACCCCGCCAAGCGGTACCAAACGATCCTGCGTCTGATGGAGGCGATCGAGTGATGAAGACCTGTCCCCACTGCGGCGCACCCCTCCCCGATGGGGCGTCCTTCTGCCACAACTGCGCCAGGGCTGTCAACGCCCGGTCAAGGGTCTCTCCTCCTTGGCATATGCCAAGGAGGGTGCTGTACAGCACCCTCCTCATTGTTCTTGTGCTGGCTCTGGCGGTGGGCGGCTGGCTGTATACCCGGCCAAAGGTCTATGACAACGGCACCGCCGAGGTGATCTACACCGACCAGGATGGGACTTATCAGATTCTGGCCGGCTACGGCACAGACCGCTTTGAACCGGTCCACGAGTATACAACAGAGTGCGAGGAGAGGGAGGAATATCGAATGCCCTCCCGGCTGTACATCAACCACCAGGAGAGCGGCGCCAACGCTAAAGAGGTGTTTATAAGGAAGGTAGAGGCGGTCACGGTGGACGTCATCCAGTCAGACGACAGTCCTATCCCCTGGCGCTGGTCCGAGCCGAAGGCAATGAGCTTCGCCCCGGACGCGGCCATGATCTCCCTGTTGGACTTCACCGCCCAGAGCGGCCCGATGGAACTGATCTGGACCATCCATATGGAAAACGGCGATATCATCCGCCTGTATCAGAAAGTGGAGCTGATTCCGATCCCCACTTATCACTACTATCCCGAGGACACCCCCATGGAGACGGCAGAGGAGCTCCAGACTCTGGTGGACAAGATCGGCGCTGAGGTGGAGGAGGCGGCTATCGTTTACATCCACCTGCCCCCGGTGACCTACACAGGCGGCCTGACCATCGAGCAGTGTTCCGTCAACCTGATCGGCAGCACAGACGAGAAGGGCCGGCGCACCACCTTTACCAGCACCGTCCGCCTTTCCTCTACCCTGGACAATATCGTATACTTTGACGACATCGACTTTGTGGGAAACCGCAACAGCATCGGCATCTCCGCCGCCTCCCGGCTCCACCTGACGGGCTGCAGCCTGTCCGGGTGGAAGACCGGCCTGCTGGGTTACGGCTATGCTTGGGTCAACGCCGACGAGTGCGTCTTTGAGGACAACCTGGTGGGCTTCCACTTCAATGCCACCGGCGGTTACGTCTCAGACCGTAGCTATCTGGATAACGTTTTTCGGAACAACGGGACCGCCGTCCTGCTGGAGCAGGTCCCCACCGATACAGACCTGATCTTCGGAGGCACCCGCTTTTCCGGCAACGGCACCGACATCGACAACCGCTGCGGCCAGGCACTGGATATCTCCAAGGCAATATTTGAATAATATCGGAAATTTTAATTTGTATGTTTAAAGCGAACCAGCCTGTGTAAAGCAGATTGGTTCGCTTTATTGTTTGCGGGTGGTTCTGGTATGGTAAGCCACCTCGATTAAAATGTAGCTGCAAATGAGAAAATATGGATAGCTGCACAGAAATCAAACAGGAATTTATTACATACTACAGGGATAATCAGAGCTTTAATTGTCCATATTTTATCAATTTTGCCTCTATTTGTTCTTTGATAAATTCAATTCGGTCAAGCACTGTTGGCTTGAAATAGCCAGAAACTGCTACTACCAATTTCTTTTGTGGATTGATTTATAACATTTCCGCTATTGCCGATAGCCGCATAGCTTCGTTTGATTTTGTAATTAGGAAAATAATCTAACACATAATCGTCCACACTGCCAATCAACCCTTGTTCCATGGCAATACCAATCAGTAAGGAAACAATGCTTTTGTAACGGACACTGTATGTACTGTATCATCAGCTTTATAGCTGTTCCATGTATCGTTTATAATTTTCCTGTCATTTTGAACGACTACCATTTGACAGATATTAGACTGATTATCCGCAACATAACGGTGAAATTCTGTTGAATTTATCATTTTTCCACATGAAATCTTAACTCTATAAGAAATGCAAATCAACCCCTATATAGAGGAATTATTTAGGCTAATCAATGTTACCCTGTTTGGTCCACAGAACTATCCGGCCTGGCCATGCAGGTCGGCGAACAACTGGAGCATAACAAAACGCACGGCATTCATCAGACTCTGGGCTACATATTTTTCTCCTCCAGTGTCAGCTGCATTCCCATCCACGAGCTGATGCAGACATGATCTAAGTGGGACGGAGCCGTGATAGACAAACGGACCTTAATGAATGTGATATGGAGACGTATGCCTGAGTACGCCGTCCTCGCAAACAGGTGGGAACAGACCGGGCAGAATAGTATCCTCTCCGTGATCCTGCCGCAGTTAGAGTTTGAACAAGAGCGGGTCATACAGAACGACCATATGATCACCATGTTCCCGGATGCCGGCGAAGATTACCAGCTATTCAAAAAAGCGGGTGCTGCTGCACAGTCCACCCAAAATCCATCGACAGAATAACAAAGAAGCGGGCTGCCCATTCGTGGGGACAGCCCGCTTCTAATCTCTATACATATCCGGCATAAGGTGGTAAAATAGGGTCACGCCTAAGAAATCGGAGGTCTGCAATGAAAACAAATGAAGAACTGCGCACCAGCCTGCGAGCCATCGACCGCAGAAGCTACCCTGCCTATAAGTCTCTGGCGGGAAACTGGTCTTTCGGTAAATACATTTTGAATATCGAACACGTCCAGGGCGATCCCTTCGCCGCACCGTCCCAACTCAGTGTGACGGTGGATAGCCGGACAGCGGGTTTCCCTGCCGTCTGCTGGGAGGCATCCTGGAACCGCACCGCCTTGGAGGATTACCTGCTCCGGCGCTTTGGCCGCCAGGCGGGGCGGTTCTCCCGCCAGGCCAAGGGCTCCGGGAAGAGCGGGGTGCTGGCAGTGACCGTCCCCGGCCAGGAGGTACTGGAGCGGACGGACTGTGAGGTGCGCTCCGGGCGCGTCACCCTGCGCTTTGAGGTGGGATTTCCTGCCAACGGGCGGACGAT
>CAMWBA010000079.1 GCA_947172355.1 uncultured Bacillota bacterium | reverse complement strand
ACCATCAGGCCGTTGGAGATGATGCAGCGGGGGGCCAGCTTGTGGCTGTGGAACAGGCCCAGGGGGTGGCCGGACATGACCACCAGGGTCTGCTCGTCGGTCATGACCTCCAGATACTTCTTGATGAGGCGGTACTGCATCCAGTTCTGGCAGACCTGGCCGGTTTCGCCGTAGGTGACCAGCTCGTAGGGGTACAGGGCAATGTCAAAGTCCAGGTTGTTGTCGATCATCACCTGGAAGGCCTTGGCCTCGGTGCAGTTGCCCTTGTACTCGTCGATGGGCTTGCCGTACAGCCGGCCGGCGGGGCGGAAGCGGTAGCCGTAGATACGACCGTGCTCCTCCAGCTCCTGGGCGAACTCCTTGGCCATCTGGGCGTGATGGTCGGGGTGGATGTACCGCAGAGCGTTCTTGATGGCCAGGGCCTTGTCCGCCTTGGTCAGATGGGACTCCCGGCGGGGGGCCCGGCGATAGCCTTCCTCAAAGGCGGGGTACTCGGGCAGGTCGTAGTCCAGCTTGATGGTCATAGCATCTGCAAGATTCATAAAAATTCCTCCGCTTCTTAATTTTTTTAAGTCTGCATGGGGGATTTGCTCTTTCTGTATTGTATTTTAACAAAAATTTTCTTGAATGAAAAGCACCGGTATTGTATAATTGCCATATAAAAAAAGTATGATCAATTTCTATCGTTTCATGCACGAAAGGAATGAGACCGTGAATTTTAAACAATTGGAATACTTTGCCGCTGTGGCCGAGGCGGGGAGCATCTCCGGCGCCTCCCGAGAGCTCCATGTGGCCCAGCCGCCCATCAGCCGCCAGCTGGCCCTGCTGGAAGATGAGCTGGGCGCTACCCTCTTTCTGCGCACCAACAAGGGGGTGGAGCTCACCGAGGCGGGTCAGTGCCTGTATCAGCACAGTCAACAGATGTTTCAGAGCCTGCGGACCATGGCGGACCGGGTACGGGATGTGGACGCCGGGGCGCGGGGGCAGCTGAAGATTGGAATTATCCATTCCGATGTGCAGATTGCCACCCAGCTGCTGAAGGAATACCACAAGAGGTATCCTCAGGTTGAGCTGTATGTTCGCATGGGGGCCCCCGGCGACCTGCTGGACGACTTGGGACGGGGGGAGCTGCATGTGCTGTTTCTGCGCAGCCAGTCGGAGCGGTCCTTTGGTTTGCGGGAACAGGTGCTGGGGGAGGACCCCCTGGAGCTGGTGATGTGTGCCGGAACCGATCCTGCGCCGGGCGAGGGGGCTGTCTCCATTCAGGCTCTGCGGAATGTGCCTATGTGCCTGCTGCGCAGCGATGACCTGTGGGGCTATAGCCGGGACCTGTTGGAAGAGTGCCGCCGGGCGGGCTTTACCCCCCATGTGGTCTGCCACTGTTACGACACCCCCATGGAGCTGCAGATGGTTCAAGCCGGATTTGGAGTGGGCTTTCTGCCCAAGTCCATTGTGGCCGCACACCCAGGCTCCCCCGTTTATACAAAGCCGGTGCTGGAGCTGGCCGCCCGGTCCTATCCCATTTTGGTTTGGGAGAATGACCCCTATCAGAGCGGGTGCGTCCGGCGGTTCCTGGAGCTGGCGGAGGGATGCGCCCGGCAGATTTGATTCGGAGCGGCGGAAAAAGCGGATCCCCTCTCCGCCTTAAAAATTTTAAGCGAATCTGCAAAAAAACCTTTGTCTGCGCATTGCGTATTTGGGGCAAATCCAATATAATGTAGGCACCTTAGAAACGTGCCCGGCAAATAAAATATTTTTAGGAGGAACTTACTATGGCCAGACTTGTCGAGTGTATCCCCAATTTCAGCTGCAGCAAGGAGAAGGATGAGGCCGCTTACAACGCCCTGGTGGAAGTGGCCAAGAGTGTGCCCGGCTGCACCCTCTTCGACGCCCAGACCGACGGCAACCACAACCGCTGCGTATTTACCATGATCGGCTCTCCCGAGGCCATCGAGGAGGTGGCCTTCCAGCTGACCAAGAAGGCGGCCGAGGTCATCGACATGACCAAGCATGTGGGCGAACACTCCCGCATGGGCGCTACCGACGTGATCCCCTTCGTCCCCACCATGGGCGTTACCGTGGAGGAGTGTGTGGAGATTTCCAAGCGGCTGGGCCAGCGCATCTGGGATGAGCTGAAAATCCCCTCCTTCCTGTATGAAGACTCCGCCTCCGCTCCCCATCGCCGCAATCTGGCGGCCTGCCGCAAGGGCCAGTTTGAGGGGATGCCCGAAAAGCTGCTCCAGGAGGAGTGGGCACCCGACTTCGGCGAGCGGAAGATTCACCCCACCGCCGGCATCACCGCCATCGGCGCCCGTATGCCCCTGGTGGCCTTCAACGTGAACCTGGCCACCTCCGATGTGGAGATCGCCAAGAAGATCGCCAAGGTGATCCGTGGTTCCTCCGGCGGCTTCCGCAGCTGTAAGGCCATGGGCTTTATGTTGGAGGACCGGGGCATTGCCCAGGTGTCTATGAACATGGTTAACTATGAGGATACCCCGCTGAACGTGGTCTATGAGATGATTAAGTCCCTGGCGGAGCGCTACGGCACCTACATTGTGGGCAGCGAGGTGGTGGGCCTCACCCCCGCCAAAGCCCTGATCGACTGCGCAGAGCATTATCTGAAGCTGGAGAACTTCGACTGCCACAACCAGGTGATGGAGTATCATCTGGTGGGCATGGAATAAGGAGGGTTCACCGATGAAACTGGCTGAATTGACCACCGCCGGCTTTGCCGGCCTGCTGGCCTCCGACGCCCCCGCCCCCGGCGGAGGGTCCGCCGCCGCCCTGGAGGGCGCCCTGGGCGCCGCCCTTACCGCAATGGTGTGCTCCCTGACCATCGGCAAGAAAAAGTACGCCGAGTTTGAAGCGCTGGCCCAGTCCGCCCAGGCCAAGGCCTTGGACTTGAAGACCCGCTTTGTGGACGTGATGGACCGGGATACCGAGGCGTTCAATGTGGTCAGCGCCGCCTTTGGGATGCCGAAAGCCACCGAGGAGGAGAAAGCCGCCCGTTCCGCCGCCATTCAGAAGGGGCTGGAGGGCTGCACCAAGACCCCCTTTGAGATGATGGAACTGGCGGTGGAGAGCCTGGAGCTCACCGCCTCCATCCTGGGCAAGAGCAACGACAGCGCCGCCAGCGATCTGGGCGTGTCCGCCCTGTCTCTGCGCGCTGCCATTCAGGGCGCGTGGCTCAATGTGCTCATCAACATCGGCAGCCTGAAAAACAAGGAGTTGGCCGAGGACTACCGCGCCAAGGGCGAGGCCCTGCTGGCCCGCGCCCTGCCCCTTGCCGACCAGATCTACGAAACGGTCGTCAAGGCGATGTAAATGTTTGTACCTGACAGAGTAGGTTCCGCACGTCAAGTGCCATTGGATGGGAAGTTGCCAATGGACGAAGGGTCTTCCGCGACCCGCGTTGCTGTGCCGCATTCCGCTGCCATGGGGGAGTACGCTCCTTTCATGGCAACACGCCATGAAAGGAGCGTATTTTATTATGACAACAGCCCAAAGGAGGAAAACCGCCTATACCATTTGCATGGTGGCCCTGCTCACCGCTATGATGGTGCTGCTGAAACGGACCATCGCCATTGAAACCCCGTATTTCAAATTTTCCTTCGCCTCTCTGCCCATTGTGCTGGCGGCTATGCTGTTCGGACCCATTGAGGGCGCACTGGTGGGGCTGCTGGGAGAGTTCGTCTCCCAGGTTACGGGACCTTACGGACTGGCCCCCACCACCATACTCTATGTGGCCCCCGCCGCTATCCGCGGCGTGGTGGTGGGCCTTGGGGCGCTGTGGTGCCGCCGCACCGGCCGGCGGATGGAGAGCCGTCCGGTGCTGTGTTACGCCGTATGCATTGCAGGAGCCATGCTCACCACGGCGGGCAACACTCTCAGCATCTGGCTGGAATGCCTGATGTATCACACCAACTTTCTGGTGAATCTGCCCTTCCTGCCTGGACGCTTTTTCACCGGAATTGCCACCGCCGTTGGCGTTACCACCGCCTGTATTCCCCTGGTCCACGCTCTGCGCCGCAGCGGTGTGGTGCGATACGCCGACTGATGAAAGGAGCCCTTTTATGGAATGGAAACTGCTGACCCGGGAGGACTATGTGACCACCAGCTGGTCCGGCGGGACCACCACCCAGCTGGCCATTGCTCCGGAGGGGGCGGTGTATGCCGACCGGGACTTTCTCTGGCGGCTCAGCTCCGCCGCCGTGGAGCTGGACCACTCCGAGTTCACCCCCCTGCCTGATTATGACAGGCTCCTGGCCGTACTGGAGGGGGAGATCAAGCTGAAAATCGACGAAGAAGCCCCCTTCCCCCTGGCCCCTGGCCGGGTGGTGGCCTTCAGCGGCGGCGTGCCAGTGGAGAGCTGGGGGCGGTGTGTGGACTTCAACCTGATGGTCCGCAAGGGAACCGGGACCGGTTTTGTCACCGAGCTGCGCCGGACGGAGCCCTATGAAGAGACCATCCAGCCCGGAGCAAAGACCCGGGCGCTGGCGGTTTACTGTGTGTCCGGAAGGGCCAGCCTGCCCCAGTTTGGCCTAGAGGTCCAGGAGGGACAGACCCTGCTGTGCCTGGAGGGCCAGAGCGAGAACTTTACCATAAAGGGCGGGCCGGGCGTTCTGATGATCGCCAGCGTTCGAGGGGTGTGACGTTATGACCGGCACAGAAGCGGCTGAACTGATTCACCAGCGGGCCTGGGTGGGGCAGAAGCCGGGCCTGGAGCGCATCCGCCGCCTGTTGGGAAAGCTGGGCAACCCCCAGAACCAGCTGAAGTTTGTCCATATCGCAGGCTCCAACGGCAAAGGGTCCACCGCTGCCATGCTGGCCTCGGTACTGTCTGCGGCGGGGCTGAACACCGGACTGTACACCTCTCCCCATCTGTGGGATTTTCGGGAGCGGTTTCAAGTGAACAGCGCCCCGATTTCCCAGGGGGAGCTGGTGGAGCTTACCGCCCAGGTGCTGGACCAGGCGGAGGATGAGACCGAGTTCGAGCTGATGACCGCCATTGGAATGCTCCATTTTTTGCGGTCAAAGTGTGATCTTGTGGTGCTGGAGACCGGACTGGGAGGACGGCTGGACTCCACCAACGTCATCCCAGCCCCCGAGGCGGCGGTCATCACCCACATCGGCTTGGAACACACTGAGCTGCTGGGGGACACCATAGAGAAGATTGCCGAGGAAAAGGCGGGGATCATCAAGCCGGGCTGCGGTGTTGTCCTCTATGAGCAGGGCTGCAGTATCTACAGCCTGTTTGAGTATCTCTGTCATTCCTTGCACAGCGGTCTGAGGCTGACTGTCGAGCCCGTGGTGCTGTCCGCCGGGCTGGAGGGTCAGACCTTTACCTACCGGGACAAGGGTCCCTATCACATCTCCCTGCTGGGGGAGTATCAGGTACACAACGCGGCGGTGGTGCTGGATACAGTGGAGGTCCTCCGGCGGCGGGGCTGGAACATCCCGGAGGATGCGGTGGTTCAGGGGCTGGACCGGGCCCGGTGGCCGGGCCGGATGGAGCTGGTCCGGCGCGCCCCGGATGTGATCCTGGATGGGGGCCACAATCCCCAGTGCATGGAGGCCCTGGCCCGGGCGCTGGGGGAGCTGTATCCGGAGAAAAAATTGGTCTTCCTCACCGGCGTGCTGGCGGACAAAAATTGGTCCGCTATGGTAGGGGAGCTGCTCCCACTGGCCAAAGAGTTTGTTGCCATTACTCCGGACAGTCCCCGAGCAATGCCTGCCCGGGACTTGGCGGAATATATGGAGAATCAGGGCGTGAAAGCGGTCTCCTGTGAAACCGTTCAGGAGGGGGTGGACCGGGCTATGGAGGCAGCCGGGCCGGAGGGTGCAGTGTGCGTGTGCGGTTCGCTGTATATCATTGGTGAGGCACGGCATCTGCTGGGGCTGTGCTGACGGAAGGAGAAAGGCGGATATGCTGAGTCCAGCGGAATTTGTCAATCTTTATGCCCAGATCGGGGCCAAAAAAGCGGGGAACAGTACCCGGAAACTGTATTTATCGGCGGTATTGGCCGGCTTCCTGATTGCGGCCGGGGCGGTGACAGCCAATACGGCGGGACATATGCTCACCAATGCCGGGGTGTCTCGGGTGGTGTGCGGCCTGCTGTTTCCCTTCGGGCTGATTATGGTGATAATTACAGGGGCAGAGTTGTTTACCGGCAACTGCCTGATTGCCATTTCAGTGCTGGAACGGAAAACTGCGCTGTCCGGAATGATGCGGAATTTGGCGATTGTCTACATCGGAAATCTGATGGGGGCGGTGGTGCTGGCCTCGGCCATTGTGTACTGCGGACAGCTGGACCTGTCTGGCGGAGCCTTGGCGGTCCACACCATCCGTACCGCCGCCGCAAAGTGCGCCATTCCCTTCGGAAAGGCGGTGGTGCTGGGCATTTTGTGCAACATTCTGGTGTGTGCCGGGGTGATGTGCGGGCTGTGCGGAAAAAGTTTGGCCGGGAAGGCGGTGGGAGCGTTTGTGCCGGTGAGCTTTTTCGTCATTGGCGGGTTTGAGCACTGTGTGGCCAATATGTATTACATCCCTGCCGGGCTGATGGCTGCCGGGGTGCCCCAGTACGCCCAGCTGGCCCAGGAAGCTGGGGTGAATTTGGCTGGGTTGAGCTTGGGCGGCTTTGCGGCCAACCTGATTCCGGTGACCATCGGAAATATCCTGGGCGGATGCGGTTTTGGGGCCCTGATTTGGGCCTGCCACAAGACTGAGACATAAAAAATTCCCGGCCCAAATGGTTGGGGGCCGCAAGAACGTAATATCGCATTTTTGCAGGACGGCATGGCTTCGGTCATGCCGTCTCCGCTCTCATTAGACCTTGTTTGAAAAATCAGAGAAGCTGTGTCAAATCAAGAAAATAGCGATGGGAGCCAAGTAAACAAAGGAGAGAAAAGAAGCGTCCAACTTGTCATATCTGGTGGGAATTCTGCGAAACCATTTAGCTTTTGGAAGAAGCACTCAAGCAAATGGCGCTCTTTCTATAACCACAATTCAAGGGCATGGCTTGAATCATGGTCATTCCCTGCGGACAATGCACGAAATATAGCGTTCAATGTACTCGCGTCCCTGTTCTTTCCCGGCGGCAGCACTGCTTTTACGCATTCCCACTGTTCTTTTGTTAATTTATACCGTTTCGTGCCCCTATTTTACGCTGATTCATAATTTGTACAATATCTATTGTTGAAACAAGCCCTAATATTTGGAGTCTTTGTCAATGCTATATCTCCCTTCTCGCTCCAACCATTTAGCCATTGCCCATGCCTCTTCAAATCTTACGCTGGCCATAGTCATGCCGTATTCTCTGCACAAATGGTAGAACTCTTGATATGTAGAAGGCTTTTTCGTAAACAGTATCCACATCAACGCAGCTTCTGCGGTCAAATAGGTTTTACCGCCATGTTTGTGGGATGGTCTTTTGATTACATTACATCTTCTGCATCTAAGGGTGAGATTGCCAACATAGTCTGCATCATCCCCCAATTCTTCTCTTGGAATGATATGATCTGCTTGTAATTCCAAGCGGGTGCCACAATCGGCGCATTTGCCAGTCTGATCAAAATGCCACTGTCTAACGGCTTCCCAACATTTTCTGGGTGGGTAATGCGACTGGAATGTCTTTTTACTTGCTACGGAGGTTCCCACCTGAGACGGATTAAGATGCCCCAGCACCAAAGATGCAAGCTCCTTATACTTGACCATATCAGTGTCTATAAGATATTCCACCAGGTACTTCCAATGTTCTTCTGTCCAATCGCTGTCCTTCTCTGGGAAACTTTTGAAAACATCAAACTCTGTTGCCATTAGAATCCACCCTCCTCTAATCTTTCTTCAAAATCAACTATAAGCTCCTGGAGTGAAAGTCCTAAACATATACAAATGTTGCGTATCTCGATAATATCCAAGCGTTTTTGGCCTTGCTCATATTTACTTATATACGACTGCCCACAGCCAAGAGCAACAGCCAGCTCTTGCTGGGTCAGTTTGGAGCGGATCCGGGCATCTTTCAAACATCGCAAGAAAACTTTATACTTAGGATCATATATTAGGCTCATTACACTACCTCCAATATAGACAATTATAATCCTACACCTGGAATATTCCAAAATGGAATATTGACTATATGGGCAATTTGTTATATACTATTACGGACAGCAACGAAAGGAGGAAAGCTGAATGAGAGATCATATTATTCATGAATTCACTAAGTTGATTCCCTGTGAGTGGACTGCCCAAGATGCTCAGGTTGCTGCTTTGGACAAACTGATTTATTTCTCACAAGAGCATCATTTCAATATCTCTACATCGTTCAAAAATGCATTTCTTGAGGCTGTCAACCAAAAGCTCTCTTTGAATGCTAAGGCATATCAGAATATTCTGGATGTTGCGTTCCGGTCTGGTTTTAAGCTTAATTACCATTTGAAGAATCAAATAATGCAGTGTTTGGATTTATCTGATGAATCTAGATACTTTTCAATGTTGACTATCAATAGTATTGATAGCGAGGAAATGCGATGCGTTTTTACTCCCGTAAAGGAAGAAACTACGTTAGCAAAATTGGCCTATGTGCTGTCTTCTGATACGAAATCCATAGACATTATCAGCTCTATTTTTTCAAGATACTGCTTCAATCTCTTTGATAAAGAATGTACGTCAAAATTCTTTTCGGGTGAGGATTACTATACCCAAGATTACTTTGATTTTCTTGCTCATTTATATCCTGATATGTGTAAGAGAGATGATGCTCTATCAATTCTCGATATTACTGACTCACTGTTTGGGGAAACATATGAAAAGGGTATCAATCAAGTTTTTGCAACCATTCGTTCAATCTATGAGGAACTGAACAATCACTGCGATGTTGCTGTCGTTATTCCTCCAATTATCATTGATGGGAAAGATATGCAATGGACAATCTTCAAGGATGTTGTATTGTTTTCGGAAAAGCATGTATCTCATCCGATTGAAAAAACTTACTTTAGTTGGAAAAAAATAAAGGACATTACAACAACCTATATTTCCGACATGGATGAGAGCATTGCGGCCTTTGACATTGCAAACGAAGGTTTTGTTTTCAAGGATTGTTTTATCCTTGCCGGCCCCAAGTTTCATGGCAGTTATTCCTTGCTGCTTATCTTCGAAAAAAATGTGCGAGACGAACGGATCGTCCATTGTCCTGCTTGCCGTACAACAGACATTCAGGGGAATTCCTATCCCATTTTGAATGTTCGAAGCTGGGAATGCGAAAATCCTCTTTGTCCAGATCGTAGTAAGTATAATCGCGGAAAAAGATATGCCTTTAGTTCTGTGATGAGGCAAAAGTTGATGCATGACAGTAGAAATATTATTCCAGAGAAATCTATTTCCCGTTGGCGCCTTGATTGCGTCGAGGACTGTTCAAAAACGGAAGGCATCGAGATGTGTATCCGACACTATTCTTGTACTGGCGATGGAGTAAAAATCTATAGTGATGCCCTTGACCCTTCTGAGTTAAGCAGTCTGTCAAGAAATATTTCTATAATACCGTTCCGCTCGACGGCTGATGATTTGTTTTCTGATTTTTTTAATGATAATTTTTTCAAAAGATATATCGTTGAAAACAAGACGCCGGCCGTACAGCCTTCTGACTATGCTATAATTGGTAAGGCGAAAGTATTTCATGGGGACTGTCATTTTGTGCTTCGTTCTTTGACTCCGAACAGTTTGGATGCCGCCGTTACTTCACCACCTTATTATAACGCCAAAGAATATTCGCAGTGGCCTAATATATACTGTTACCTGTACGATATGTACAATATATCCCTCGATATTTTTAGGGTATTAAAACCGGGAGCAGTATATTTGTTCAACATCTTTGACTATTTTGATAATGAAAAGAGTATTGTGTTTTCTGCGATGGGTAATAAGCGAATGATTCTCGGTGCTTATATGCTTGATATATTCCAACGCATCGGGTTTAATATTGTCGGAAATATTATTTGGTACAAAGGTGAAATACAGGGAAATCGAAGCTTTAACCAAGGAAATATGACCCCATATTACCAAGCGCCGCTGAATTGCTGGGAGCATATTTTTATCCTTTCTAAAGGACAGCCTGACAAAAAGTTTAATGAGCTGCAATCGTCGATTGCGTCTATTCGTCCCGTTATAAAGATAGTCAAAGGAAAAAACACGTTAGGCCATACAGCTCCGTTCCCTGTTGAAGTCCCTGACTTGTTGATCGACTGCCTTACTGATACTGACATTGTTTTAGATCCGTTTCTCGGCAGTGGAACCACTTGTATATCAGCCAACAGGCATAATGTAAATTCCATTGGTATCGAGATGAATGACGATTATTATTTACTCGCCCAGAAAATTATTCAAGAAAAAACGATGCTCCTATTCAATGGGTAATAAATCTATAACAAATGACAGCCGTTTATATTGTAACAGCTGTCATTTGTTTTACATAGCGACAATTCCTTTGGTAAGGTAAGATAAAATGTTTAAGGCGATCCACACCTAGGAGGGCAAAAAGCATCCTATGAGAAAGCTGAGGCCGTAGTGGTTCAGCTGCGGGAAATGAAGCGGAAGGAAACGGCCAAGAAAGTGGAAGACGGTGCAGAAGAGACGTTGACCGATTGCGGCTTCCCCTCCGAGCATTGGACGCAGCTCCGTACGAACAATGTGATTGAGAGACTCAACCGGGAAATCCGACGTCGCACCCGTGGGGTGGGGCCTTTCCGGATTGCTAAACTGCTGATAGGTCAGCCACGGCACTTCCGCACCTTGAGGGATGTTGTAAAGGCATTGGAAGCCAAGCCCGTTTTGCTCAAACTTCATTCGGAAGTAGGGAATAATGATGTACGACGAACGCCGCAAGGGGATATATCCTGTATACTGCGTTCATACATCAGGGATGTCACGGTGATTACCCTTACAGGCTTTCAATCTTCCGAAAGCTCACTATGAATAAATCTATTGCTTCCATCCACAGGCAAAAAAATAACAGGTACTCGGTTTTCACCGAATACCCGTTATCTCGTTGATCAACCCCGTCTGTCAGATGCCATAATCGTAATTTCTTCCATTACTTTCTTATGGGCACCTGTGTAACGGGCCGGGAATTTTGTTTACTTCCGGGTGGGGACATGCCAGATGTCCCGGGCGTAATCCTGAATGGAGCGGTCGGCGGCAAAGATACCGGACCGGGCGATGTTGATGAGGGACATCCGGTTCCAGGCGGGCCGGTCGGCGTAGGCGCTGACGGCACGCCGGTGGGCATCGCAGTAGCTGTCGAAGTCGGCCAGGAGCATATATTCGTCGGCCATGCTGCCGCCGGCCCCAAAGAGCAGGCGGTTGGCCAGGTCGCTGTAGACTACATGGTCGGAGAAACCGGCGGAAACCTGGTCGATAATCCGCTTCAGCTCTGAGTTGTGGAGGTAAATTTCGTGCGGACGATAGCCATCTCGCTTGCGCTGGTTCACCTGCTCGGTGGTCAGGCCGAAGAGGAAGATATTTTCATCCCCCAACTGCTGGTGCATCTCCACGTTAGCGCCGTCCAACGTGCCGATGGTAAGGGCGCCGTTCATCATAAACTTCATGTTGCCGGTGCCGCTGGCCTCCTTGCCGGCGGTGGAGATCTGCTCGGAAATTTCGGAGGCGGGCATCAGCTTTTCGGCCAGGGAGACCCGGTAGTTCTCCAGGAAGACCACCTGGAGCTTGTCCTTGCAGACCGGATCTGCGGCGATTTGGCTGGCCAGAGAGTTGATGAGCTGGATGATCTGCTTGGCCACATGATAGCCGGGCGCTGCCTTGGCCCCGAAGAGGAAGGTCTGGGGGGTGAAGTCCATGTTGGGATTGTCCCGCAGCTGGTTGTACAGATGGATGATGTGCAGCACGTTGAGCAGCTGCCGCTTGTACTCGTGCAGGCGCTTCACCTGGACATCAAAGAGGGCGTCGGTGTTTAGAATGACGCCGGATTCCCGGGCCACCCAGGCGGCAAAGCGGCGCTTGTTTTCCGTCTTGATCTCCTCCAGGCGCTGAAGGACAGCCTTGTCATCCGCCGCCTTTTCAAAGTCCTTTAATGCCTCTGGGTGGAGCAGGTACTGGTCCCCGCCGGTGCACTCCCGGATGAGAGCGTCCAGCTTGGGGTTGATCTGGGAGAGCCAGCGGCGGTGGTCAATGCCGTTGGTCACGTTTTTGAATTTGCCGGGCTGGGCCTGGTAGGCATCCCGGAAGACATCCCGCTTTAAAATCTCGGAATGGAGGGCGGATACGCCGTTGATGGTCTGGCAGGCACAGACGCACAGATTGGCCATACGTACCTCGCCCCCCCAGATGATGGCCATATGGGCGATTTTTCCGGTGTCGCCGCCATAGCGGTGCTCCAGCTCGCTCTGGTAACGGCGGGCAATTTCAGTGAGAATCTGCCAAATGCGGGGGAGGAGGTCCTCAATCAGCTTTTGGGGCCAACGCTCCAGGGCCTCGGCCAAGACAGTGTGGTTGGTGTAGCATACCGCGTCGGTGACGATGTGCCAAGCCTCGTCCCAGCCATAGCCCTCTTCGTCCAGGAAAATGCGCATCAGCTCGGGGATGACCAGGGTGGGGTGGGTGTCGTTAATCTGAATGACGTGCTTCCGGGCGAAG
>CAMWBA010000078.1 GCA_947172355.1 uncultured Bacillota bacterium | reverse complement strand
AATCATAATTGGATTATCAACTTAAGATTGAAGGGATAACTATGTATGAAAAAATGTACCATATACTGTTCAAGGCCATCGCCGATTCCCTGGATATGATCGAGCGGCAGGACTATCAGGCCGCAATGTCCCGTTTGGAACTGGCCTGTCTGGATGCAGAAGAGGTCTATGTCATTCAGTGACACACGATACCAGCTCCCACTGAAAGTTCTCCAGCTTTAAGCGGCTGCCCACGGTTGTGTGCTCCGGAAGCAGAAACATGGTGATGGAGTGTTCCTGCCCGTCGTCGGTGACTAAATCGGCGTAGTCGCCGTTGATGGAACGGACGGTATAAAAAATGGTGCCCAAATAAATTCCCTCCCCTCAAGAAAAGTCCGGTTTATAGGACCGCTCCTCTTGTATACTATGGTCACAATACAAGAAAGGAGCAAGACACTATGGATTATACCATCATTTGGGTGAGAGGTCACGTGGAAGTTTATGACTGGGCGGGGCGGTTTTGCTTCTCCGCCGACAACGAACGGGAGGCCCGGGAAGAACTGGCCCTCGCCGTATAAAACCATAGAATCTCCATTGCTATCCACCCTCTCCCTGGGATGGATACCGCAGCCATAACAAACAGGACCCAAAGACAGCCGTCTCCGGGTCCTGCTTTTCGTTGTTTCACGGTTTGCCTGCCGCGGCGTCCATGTCCACTTTAGAACCGGCTCCGCTTCAGCAGTTCGCAGGTCACCGCATAGACCCGCTGTGTGGAGGCCACATTCAGCCGCTCTTGAACGGAGTGTACGTCACGGAGCTCCGGCCCCATGGAAATGGCATCCAGGCCGGGAATTTTTTCGAGAAACAGCCCGCACTCCAGTCCGCCATGGGTGGCCTCGACCACCCCTTCTTTGCCGGTCACCGCCCGGTAGGCGGCAAGGGCGTCATCCCGCAGAACGGACTGGCGGGCATACTGCCAGCCAGGGTAGTTCCCCCGCTCTGTCATCGTTCCCCGTGCGCTGGTCAGAATAGCCCTTACCTTCTGAACCATCATCTCCTTTTGCGAGGCAATACAGGAACGGACGGAGATGCCAAAATGCAGGCCGTCCGCCTCCATCCCCATAAGGCCCAGGTTGAGAGAGGTCTGTACCAAACCGGGGAAATCCACATTCATGGCCTGTACCCCCTGAGGAAGCGCCACCAGTACCCGGAGCATCCGGAAGGTGACCTGCTGTGACAGGGCACTGTCCAGCGGTGTTTTCGCACAGTTCAGGGCAATCCCGTCGTCACAGCCGGCGTACTCGTTTTTCAGCACGGCGTCAAACGCTCGGATAAATTCCTCAAAGCACTCCGCCTGGCCGGCTGGAACTGCCACCTTTGCCTGGTTGCTGGAACAGATTACATTGTCAAATTTACCGCCCCGGATGTCGGCCATCCGCAGGCCGTCCACCTGTTCCATGGCACTGTACAGCACCCGGCCCATCACTTGGTTGGCAGAGGCTCGCCCCTTGTGAATTTCGCCGCCCGAGTGGCCTCCCAGCAGGCCGGACAAGGTAACGGTATACCCCGTCTCACCGTTCAGCGGCGACTGTTCGCCTGCCAAAAAGCAGTCCAGCCGCACGCCGCCGGCACAGGAGACGGTGAATACCCCCTCCTCCTCCGAGTCCAGATTGACCAGCTTTTTCCCCTTCAGATCGGAACAGTCCAAGGCAAAGGCCCCATCCATGCCAACCTCTTCATCCACGGTGAATACGGCCTCCAGGGCGGGATGGGGCAGGGTGTCGTCGGCCAGGATCGCCAGGATCATAGCTACCGCGATGCAGTTGTCTCCGCCCAGCGAGGTTTTATCCGCCCAAATCCACTCCCCATCGGTGGCCAGGTCCAGCCCCTCTATGGCCATATCCTTGGAGCATTCCTCCGTCTTGACGCACACCATGTCAATATGCCCCTGAAGAATCACAGGGACTGCGTTCTCATAGCCAGGAGACGGTGCCTTCCAGATTATCACATTATTGGCCTCATCCTGCCGGTATTCCAACCCCAGCTCCTGAGCAAAGGAGACACACAAATCACTGATCTGTCTGGTGTTGTAGCTGCCATGCGGCACGGAACACAGCTTTTCAAAGTAGTCAAACACCCTCTTGGGCTCCAGTCCGGACAAAACTGCCATACATTTTCCTTCCTTTCATTCTTTTCCAACTGCAAAAACCGCCTCGCCCTTTTCGCGGGGCGGTTCTGCCGCTTATAAATTGCCTGTACCCAAATCGTCGCCTAAGCCAAGTTCACCGAACTCGTCGCTCGCACCAGGTCCTTCATCGGCGGGCTTCTCTGTCACGGCTGGAACAAATTTAGACCGCCATACCTCCTCGGGCAGACCGGCCAAGTAGGCGGGCAGGTTGCTCACAATGCCGTCCATGGTATCGGGCAGCTTCAAGATGACCTCCCGCGTCCGGGTCTCGCCGCCTTTCTCCTGGGTAATCTCCAGGTTCATTTTAAAGTTCTGTCCAATCCAGATGGGCATACCCCGTTCCCGAGCGTTCCGCTTGGCCACCTGTTCGCCATTGACAATCAGTTGATAGACACCGTACCAAAAACAGATTTCGGCTCATTGGGAAACGGGGAGGAGGACAGGGTTCAGCCATAGGAGTAAGCCCAAGTACCGAAGTGGTCGGCAGCACCCTTCTCCGCCAAGCTGGACTCCACTTTCTGGAGGATCTTCTCAAAATCGCCGGCTTCCTCGGTCAGATCCAGACCCAGCGCGCCGGGATAGCCCATCAAAAGGGAGGGCAGGTCGGCAGACGGAACCCATACGTTGCCCTACACATATACTATTGTTGAGGTCATGGCAATCTTGCCACAGGCCCAAAGACTATTTTGTTCCAAGCAGTATGCGGCTCTCAACGAGCCCCTTGCCGTCTAATGTCCTGCGGACGGCAAAAAAGAAAGGAACTATATGCAGCAAATTCAGTGGCAGGATCGATTTAATATCGGTGTAGAGGTTGTAGATCAGGCCCACCGCAGACTTTTTTTCATTGTCCAAAAAATCATGGATCTATACGTTGAACGGCACAAGGATAAATTTGCCTGTGTAGAAGGAATTAAATATTTCAAGGCTTATGCCATCCAGCATTTTGCGGAGGAAGAAGCCTATATGCGCGAGATTGGATACCCAGGCTACCTGGCCCATAAAAAACATCACGACCGGATGAAGCAGGAGACTCTTCCGGCACTGGAACGCCTGCTTTATGACACAAATTTTTCCACCGAAGCGGTGCAGCGTTTTATTGGCGTCTGTACCGGGTGGCTGACAGGCCACATTATCATCGAAGACCGGGCCATCATTGGCGGGGAAACCAGCGAATTGCTCCCGATGCAGCCGGACGACGAATGCTCCGTCATTCATGCTTTGATTGTCTCCCCTTTGCAGGAAATATTGGGCTGTCATGTCCAATTTGTCGGCACATTCTCCCCAAAGGATACCATTATAAACGGACAATATTATGAATTGATTTATAGCACCCAGGACGGCAGACACCTTCGGGTTATCCTGGTTATGGGGGAACAGATGCTGCTCCACACGGCAGGATTGATGTTTGGGATGGATTTTTATGAAAAAAATGATATCGTCTGTTTTGCCATGCAGGAAATTGCGCAAAACTTGATTCAGCGGGCGGCGGCTGGCTTTGGAAAGCAGCTGGACGAATATCAGTTGGAGCAGGAGCGCTTTTTAGACCATGCAGAGTTTTGTGAACTGTTTCAAGAGCGGCCTCCCCAGCACAGTCTGCTGTTTCATGTAAATCAGGAATCGTTTGCCCTTTGTATCGACCAAATTCCAGCCGCCAGCAGTCCAATCTCCTAGACACAGTCGAAACCATAATCTTTTCGGACCTCAGCCAACGCGGTTACACCCATAAATTGATTTTAAGCACTTTTTTGCCGGGGCGAAGCTCTTTTGCTCCGGCATGTTTTATATAAAAATTTCCAAAGGGCCGCCCATAAGGGCGGCCCTGCAAAGCGTTTGAACTTATTTTAAGTTAAAGAACGCCTTCATGCCGGGATACTCGGCCACGTCGCCCAGCTCCTCCTCAATGCGCAGCAGCTGGTTGTACTTGGCCACGCGGTCGGTGCGGCTGGGGGCACCGGTCTTAATCTGGCCTGCGTTGAGGGCCACGGCGATATCCGCAATGGTGGCATCCTCGGTCTCACCGGAGCGGTGGGACACGATCGCGGTGTAACCGGCCCGGTTGGCCATCTGAATGGCGTCCAGGGTCTCGGTCAGAGTGCCAATCTGGTTGACCTTGATGAGAATGGCGTTGCCCACCTTCTTCTCGATGCCGGTGGCCAAACGGGACACGTTGGTGACAAACAGGTCGTCGCCCACCAGCTGAACCTTGTCGCCGATGGCCTTGGTCAGCATGGCCCAGCCCTCCCAGTCGGTTTCGGCCATGCCGTCCTCCAGGGAGATGATGGGGTAGGTATCGGCGAACTTCTTCCACATGTTCACCAGCTGCTGCTGGGTCAGCTTCTTGTTGGACTTGGGCTGGATATAGCACTTCTGGTCCTCGTCCCACCACTCGGAGGAGGCGGCGTCGATAGCAATTTTGAAGTCCTCTCCAGGTTTGTAGCCAGCCTTCTCAATGGCCTCCACGATCACCTTCAGGGCATCCTCGTCCTTCTTCAAGTTGGGGGCATAGCCGCCCTCATCGCCCACACCGGCGGCGGGGGTGCCGTTCTCTTTGAGGACGGTTTTGAGGGTGTGGAATACCTCAGCACAGCGGCGCAGAGCCTCGCGGAAGGAGGGAGCAGAGACAGGCATGATCATAAACTCCTGGATCTCCACGTTGTTGGTGGCGTGGGCGCCGCCGTTGAGAATGTTCATCATGGGGACGGGCAGCTGCTTGGCGTTGACGCCGCCGATATAGTTATACAAGCTGGTGCCTAGAGCGGCAGCGGCAGCTTTGGCACAGGCCAGGGAGGCTCCAAGAATGGCGTTGGCGCCCAAACGGTCCTTGTTGGGGGTGCCGTCCAGGTCAATGAGCATCTTGTCAATGGCAGTCTGGTCCAGCACATTGGTGCCCACCAGAGCCTCGGCAATCTCGGTGTTGACGCTCTCCACGGCCTTCAGCACGCCTTTGCCCATATAACGGCTCTTGTCGCCATCACGGAGCTCGCAGGCCTCATAAATGCCGGTGGATGCACCGGAGGGAACAGCGGCACGGCCCATGGTGCCGTCTTCCAGATAGACCTCTACCTCGACGGTGGGATTGCCGCGGCTGTCCAGAATTTCGCGGCCAACTACGTCAACAATTTCGATGATCTGCTTCATGGTATTTGATCTCCTTTCAAATTGTCATAGGATTATCCTTGGAAAGCGGGCTCCCCCGCCGGGGCAACAAATTATTTGACAATGAGGGTCTCTCCGTCCATCTCGGCCGGTTTCTCAAGGCCCATCAGATCCAGCATGGTAGGCGCGATGTCGCACAGGCGGCCGTCCCGCAGCTTCACGTTGGCCCCCACAATATAGAAGGGCACCAGGTTGGTGGTATGGGCCGTAAAGGGAGAGCCGTCCACATCAATCATCCGCTCGGCATTTCCGTGGTCAGCGGTAATCAGAGACACGCCGCCCATTTTGGAAGTGGCCTCCACCACTTTGCCCACGCACTCGTCCACCGTGGTCACCGCCTTGCAGGCAGCCTCATACACACCGGTATGGCCGACCATGTCGCAGTTGGCAAAGTTGAGGATAATAACGTCATAGTTTCCGCTGAGAATACGCTGGACCGCCTCCTCGGTGACTTCGTAGGCGGACATCTCAGGCTGGAGGTCATAGGTGGCTACCTTGGGGGAGGCGATGAGACACCGGTCCTCTCCGGGGAATACCTGTTCTACGCCGCCGTTGAAGAAGAAGGTCACATGGGCGTATTTCTCTGTCTCGGCAATGCGCAGCTGAGTCAGCCCCAGGTTGGAGATATATTCTCCAAAAATATTGGTCAGCTTCTGCCGGGGGTAGGCCACCGAGACGTTGGGCATAGTAGCGTCGTACTCGGTGGTACATACAAAGTCTACCGGGATAAAACCGGTCTTGCGCTCCACCTCGGTGAAATCCTCGTCCACCAGCGTACGGGTAATTTCCCGGGCACGGTCGGGGCGGAAATTGAAAAAAATCACCGAGTCGTTGTCCCGAAGCTGTGCGTCCTCAGCGCAGACCACAGGCACCATAAATTCGTCGGTTACTCCGGCGTCATAAGACGCCTGAACGGCGTCGGCCCCATCGGCCGCAAAGGGAGCCTGGCCGCAGACAATGGCATCATATGCCTTTTGCAGCCGGTCCCAGCGCTTATCCCGGTCCATGGCATAATAGCGGCCCATAACGGTGGCAATCTGTCCAATCCCCATCTGCTGCATCTTGGCTTGGAGCTGCTCCACATAGCCCTTGCCGGAGGAAGGTGGCACATCCCGGCCATCCAGGAAACAGTGGACATACACCTTTTTCAGTCCCTGATCCTGGGCCATCTTCAGCAGCGCGTACAGGTGGGTAATATGGCTGTGGACACCGCCGTCGGACAGCAGGCCCATCAGATGCAGGGCACTCCCCCACTCCCGGCAGTTGTCCATGGCCTCCAGATAGGCGGGGTTTTCAAAAAAAGCTCCGGTTTCAATGTCCCGGCTAATGTGGGGCAGGTCCTGAAACACCACCCGGCCTGCGCCGATGTTGGTGTGGCCCACCTCGCTGTTGCCCATCTGCCCCTCAGGCAGACCTACGTCCAGGCCAGAGGCGGACAGCCTGCTGCCGGGGCACTGGGAAAAAATACGGTCCAGGTTGGGGGTGGATGCGTTGACCACCGCATTGCCTGCGGAGGGATTCTCCACGCCAAACCCATCCATGATAATCAAAGTGGTAGGTGTTTTCATTTAAAAAACCTTTCTTCCGGCGTCTTTTACTCCTGATTCGCCGCCTCAATAATTTTCACGAAGTCCGTGGGCTTCAGAGCGGCGCCGCCGATCAAACCACCGTCCACGTCGGGCTGTGCCAGCAGCTCCTCTGCGTTCTTTGCGTTCATAGAACCGCCGTACTGGATGGTGACGGAGCGTGCCACATGGGCACCGTACTGCTTGCGAATAACGGTACGGATGGCCTGGCAGACTTCGCCGGCCTGTTCGGCGGTGGCAGTTTTGCCGGTGCCGATCGCCCACAGGGGCTCATAGGCAATCACAATATGGCGCACCTTTTCAGGGGCCACGCCGGCCAAAGCGCACTTCACCTGATACGCGATCAGCTCCATGGTCACGCCCAGCTCCCGCTGCTCCAGACTCTCACCCACGCAGATGATGGGGACAAGGCCGGCGTTGATGGCAGCGTGGACCTTTTTGTTGACGGTGAAGTCGGTCTCATTGTAGTACTGGCGGCGCTCCGAGTGGCCGATAATGACATACTTGGCCCCCGCCTCCTTAATCATCTCAGCAGTGATCTCGCCGGTGTAAGCGCCGTGGTCCAGCTCATGGCAGGTCTCAGCGCCGATGGCAATATGGCAGTCCTTAAACAGACGGACAGCGGCCTGGATGTTTACGGCGGGAACACACAGAACCACATTGCACCACTTGCCCTTGGGCATGATGGGCTTGATCTCCTCGGCAAATGCTTTAGTCTGGGACAGGGTGTTGTTCATCTTCCAGTTGCCTGCAATGATTGTCTTGCGGTAACGACGATTCATGGTTAATCACTCCTATTTGTTTTTTTCCAGATACTTGACAAAGGGGGGTGAACCCCACTTATACAATTTTGTTGGGTTTACGCATCCAGCAGGCAGGCTACACCGGGCAGCTCCTTGCCCTCCATAAATTCCAAGGAAGCGCCGCCGCCGGTGGAGATATGGCTCATCTTGTCCGCGTAGCCAAGCTGCTGCACAGCAGCCGCACTGTCGCCGCCGCCAATAATGGTGATGGCGTCGGTCTTGGACAGGGCCTCAGCCACCGCCTTGGTGCCTGCGGCAAACTTCTCAAACTCAAATACGCCCATAGGGCCATTCCAAATGACGGTACCTGCATCGGCCACAGCGCCGCAGTACAGCTTTACGGTCTCAGGGCCGATGTCCAGCCCCTGCCAGCCGTCGGGAATCTGTCCGGAGGCAACCACTTTCGAGTTGGCATCGGGCGCAAAGGCATCGGCAATGACAGTATCCACCGGCAGCAGCAGCTTGACCCCCTTGTCCTTGGCCTTCTGGATCATCTCCAGGGAATAGTCCTTCCAATCGGCTTCCAGCAGAGAGTCGCCCACCTTGCCGCCCTGGGCGGCGGAGAAGGTATAGGCCATACCGCCGCCGATGATGATGGTGTCGGCAATCTCCAGCAGGTTATTGATGACCCCAATCTTCGAGCTGACCTTAGAGCCGCCCAGGATGGCCACCAGGGGCCGCTTGGGGTTAGCCAGAGCGCCGCCGATGAAGTCCAGCTCCTTTTGAATCAGGAAGCCGGAGACCGCAGGCAGGTAGCCGGCCACACCGGCGGTAGAGGCGTGGGCGCGATGAACCGCCCCAAAGGCATCGGACACATAGAGCTCCGCCATTGCCGCCATCTTCTTAGCCAGCTCGGGGTCATTCTTGGTTTCGCCCTTTTCAAACCGGGTATTTTGGAGCAGCAGAACCTGTCCGGGCTGGAGCGCGGCGGCCTTGGACTGCGCATCGGGACCCACCACGTCGTTCGCCAGAATGACATCCTTGCCCAGCAATTCGCTTAGCCGGGCGGCCACAGGCTCCATGCGCAGTTCAGCCAAGGACTTCTTCCACTTCTCCTCGGTGATGGATGCCTCGTCCTTGCCCTTCTCCAACTGCTTCTTCTTGTAGGACTCGAAGGTGGCCACCGGCTTGCCCATATGGGAGCAGGCAATCACCGCCGCCCCCTGATCCAGCAGGTACTGGATGGTGGGCAGAGCAGCCCGGATGCGCTTGTCATCGGTGATGACACCGCTGCCGTCCTTGGCCATGGGCACATTGAAGTCGCAGCGCAGCAGGACTTTTTTGCCCTTGACGTCCACATCTTTGACCGTCTTCTTGCTATAGTTCATTTTCTTGACTCCCTTCTTTTTGCAAAGGTGACAATACTAGAGTTCGTGCGTTTGGGCCATCTCCCCCGCCCCAGACAACTCTGGAAACCCCTGCTGGCGCAGTGCCTCATAGGCGAGGACGGCCACCGAGTTTGCCAGGTTCAGGCTCCGGGCATCGGGCCGCATGGGGATGCGGACGCACCGATCCTGCCAGCGCAGCCGCAAATCCTCGGGCAGCCCAGCGGTCTCCTTTCCGAACATCAGCCAGCAGCCCTTCTGAAAGCGGGCACAGGTATAGTCCCGGGGGGCTTTGGTGGTGGCCAGCCACAGGTCGGGCTGGGGATTCACCGCAAAGAAGTGGTCCAGGCTGTCGTAGACATGCAGGTCGACCATATGCCAGTAATCCAGTCCCGCCCGGCGAACCGCCCGCTCACTGATGTCAAAACCCAGCGGCCTGACCAAGTGGAGGCTACTACGGGTGGCGGCGCAGGTACGGGCAATGTTGCCGGTATTCTGTGGGATCTCCGGCTCGACCAACACAATGTTCAGCACTTGGGCCCCTCCTTGCTTTTGCGGTTCTCATTGTAGTCCAAACCGGAAAAAATTTCAACTGTAAAATGGTCGAAATATTGCAGAAACTTCACAAAAATATTGGATTCACCGGGATTCGCCTCGTTTTTTGTACATTTTTTAGATTTAGAAACCTTTTCACCGGTTTTTTTAGGCAAAGTGCCGAAGCAGTTCGCCGGTTTTTAGCGGAAAAATTGCGTCCCCTGCCCCTATTTTTCGTCTAATCTGCCGCCAAACAGAAAAATTATACAAAAAACATTCCTCTTTCTGGAAAATGACTATCCAATCCTTTTTTTCTGTGCTATAATACCGCTATAGATCATATCATATCAATTCGGAGGTCATTCCCATGTCTCACACTGTAGAAATTTTATCCGTTGGGACCGAGCTCCTCTTGGGCAACATCGCCAACACGGATGCTCAGATGCTCTCCCAAGGGCTGAGTGAACTGGGGCTCAATGTCTTTTGGCACACCGTGGTAGGGGACAACCCTCAGCGGGCCCGGGAGGCGGTGGCTCTGGCTAAGGAACGGGCAGACATTATCATCACCACCGGCGGTCTTGGCCCCACCTGCGACGACCTGACCAAAAATGTACTGGCGGATGCCTTTGGAAAAAAGCTGGTCTTCGATGAGGGATCGGCTGATCGCATCCGCACCTACTTTCAGCGCATCGGGCGTTCCATGACGGACAACAATCTCCAGCAGGCCATGCTCCCCGAGGGCTGCACCATTTTGGAAAACGACTGGGGCACCGCACCCGGCTGTGCCTTTGAGGCGGAAGGAGTCCATGTGATTATGCTCCCCGGACCTCCCAGCGAGTGCCGGCCCATGTTCCAGTATCGGGCCAAGCCCTACCTTCTTTCCCTGTCCGAAGGGGTAATCGCCTCCCATACCATTAAACTGTTTGGCATTGGAGAGTCCACCATGGAGGCCCAGCTGCGGGAGCAAATGAACGCTATGTCCAACCCCACCCTAGCCCCCTATGCTAAGGAGGGGGAGTGTGAACTGCGGGTCACCGCTAAGGCTGCCACCGACGAGGAAGCGCAGGCTCTGCTCCAGCCCACCGTGGAACAAGTGAAAAAGCTGTTTGGAGCCAAGGTATATGGAGTGGACGTCCCCTCTTTGGAGTATGTCATCATCCAGGCGCTGAAAGACAGAGGTCTCACTCTGGGCACCGCCGAGAGCTGCACCGGCGGACTGATGGCCAAGCGGCTCACCGACATTCCCGGGGCCTCTCAGGCATTCAAGGGCGGCATCGTCTCCTACACCAATGAGGTGAAGCACAACGTCCTGCGGGTGCCAGAGTACCAGCTGGAACGGCTGGCCGACAAGGACGGCAACGTTGTGGTGGGCGGTGTAGTGTCCGCCGAGGTGGCTGCCGCCATGGCTGAGGGCGTCCGCCATGTGCTGGGCTGCGACATCGGCCTGTCCTCCACCGGCGTGGCCGGGCCAGACAAGGACGAAGACGGCAACGAGGTAGGCACCATGTTTGTTGCCATCGCCACTCCGGAGGGTACTCATGTCCGGGCCCTGCATCTGGGGACCCGCCCCATGCGGGACCGGCTGCGCACCCAGACCGCCAGCCACGCCTTCGACCTGGCCCGGCGGTATCTGTCCGGACTGGACTACGGAACCTAACGCTAGCAGGGCGGCACAAAAAGGCCGCCTCAAGCCAACCATTTTTACTTATTTAGTTTATGCCGTGTTTGAACCATGGCAATGGGACCAGCAGTAAGAGATTTTCCGCCAGACGAAGCCGATTTGCCCCAGGAATATTGGATGTGTTTCTGGGAAAGCCGGCAGGTATGGTGAAAAAAGCTCCGCTGATCGGGGGTATTGCCAAGGTTCAGACAGGCTCTAGGAGGTAGATTACCTTGTCCGCACTGGCAAAAAGGGCAGGACATTCTGTAGACATGACGCAAGGCCATGTGGTGGGCCATCTGGTCCGCTTTGCCGTTCCTCTTCTGCTGGGCAATCTGTTCCAGCAGCTGTACAATACGGTGGATTTGTGGGTGGTGGGACGGTATGTAAGCAACGCGGCCTATTCTGCCGTGGGCACCGTCACACCCATTATCAATATGCTCATCGGCTTCTTTCTGGGCCTGTCCAGCGGCGCAGGGGTGGTCATTTCCCAATATTATGGGGCCAAAAAACACGAAAAGGTCCGGGAAACCGTCCACACTTCCCTGGTTATGACCCTGATCCTCGGCGTAATCCTCACCGTGCTGGGTATCCTCATCATCCCAGCTATGCTCCGCCTGATGAAGACCGACCTGCAAGCCGTGCCGGAGGCTACCACCTATCTGACCATCTACTTTTCCGGTCTCCTGGGTCTGATGCTGTACAATATGGGTTCGGGGATCCTCCGGGCGGTGGGGGACTCAAACCGTCCCTTTTACTTTTTGGTTATCTCCGCCCTGCTGAACATCGCGTTGGACTTGTATTTTGTCATCGGTGTGGGCATGGGGGTCGAAGGTGTGGCTTACGCCACCATCCTGGCCCAAGGCATCTCAGCGGTGCTGATTTTATTTGTGCTGTCCCGCAGCGAAGACTGCATCCGCCTCACCCTTAGCGAGCTGAAATTATCCTTCCATATTTTAAAGCAGATCGTTCGCATTGGCATTCCCTCCGCGCTCCAGATGGCCATCACCTCCTTCTCCAATGTGTTTGTGCAGTCTTACATCAATGTGTTCGGCTTGGACTGCATGTCCGGCTGGACTTCTTGCACAAAAATCGACCAGTTTCTTTTGCTTCCCACCCAGTCCCTGGCCCTGGCGGCCACCACCTTTGTGGGGCAGAATTTGGGGACCGGTCAGGTGGACCGTGCGAAACAGGGGACCCGGTATGCCCTGTTTCTGTCCTGGGGCATCGCTCTGGGGCTGGCCGCCTTCGTGGTCCCCTCCGCGCCTTACTTGGTAGCGTTTTTCAACGACAAGCCGGAAGTGGTCACCTATGGCGTGACATTTCTGCGGCTGCTGTGTCCCTGCTATATTCTGGTGTGCATCAATCAGATCTATGCCGGTTCCTTGCGGGGCGCCGGAATCAGCCAGGCTCCCACCTACATCATGCTGCTCTCGTTTGTAGTATTCCGGCAGATTTATCTCTATGTCCTCACCAACTTCTTTGTCAACCAACCCCTTCCGGTGGCCGCAGGCTACCCACTGGGCTGGCTGGTGTGCAGTGTTTTGACTCTCATCTACTACAGCCGGGCGGACCTGGCCGGCAAACGGGTGGTGGACGACCCCACATCCATGCCGGAAAAAAACTAGGGTCTGTTTGAACCTTGTCAATACACCCAATCAGCGGAGCTTTTTCCGCCGCACCTTGCCGATTTTCCTTAAAATACATCCAGTATTCCTGCGTCAAATCGGCTTTGTCTGGCAAAAAATCTCTCGTTGCTGGTTATACTGCCATGGTTCAAACAAGGCCTAACCAAACCACATTTTTCATACAACTAGGAGGTCTTTTCATGTCCTTTGTACTCCCAGAGTATCATGCCCCTCAATTCGCCGCGCCCCGGTTTCAATCCGCCCCCAAC
>CAMWBA010000077.1 GCA_947172355.1 uncultured Bacillota bacterium | reverse complement strand
ACAACGCCTCTGGTGGTCTCGATGATGTCCCAACCATCCTGCTCATAGACGTGAACGCCATCACTGAACGCCAGGTTTGCAGAATTGAAAATAGCCATTAGACCGTCCCTCCTTCCGCGATGATGTCAGCCTTGGAGCGGAGGAAGTAGATATCCGAAAGTATGGAACCATTATCAACCAACACATTATTGAAGTTCGAAAACACATACGAAGGATATCTATATGGCTGGTCGAAGACAAGCGTATAACGATATCGATTGCCTTCGACTATAGGCTTAGCGCTTTCCAAATCCCATGTGATTATTTCGATAACATCGTTGATGTTATTAAAAGTTCCATAAACAGTCACCGAACTGGGAAAATTATCGTAGTTATCAGACTTTATGAAAATCATGGTAAGCCCGTATATTACCCATGGCACAGCCGCAGAACCATCATCGTTGAGTTTGTTTATTCGAACATAGAACTTGTCAATGTCTTGGCCGTTGGCTATCGTCAACAAAGTGTCGGCGGTATTGTCAAATACCCGACTGGCTGAAACAGACGAAACCCCTTTGGCAGCAACATAATATGGAGGGTTGTTAGAATTGGCAATGTTTATCTTCGGACTCCACACTACGATATCGTCCTGGACGGGTTCGCTGCCCACCACAAACACGTAGTAGATAATATCCACATCCGGTTTGGTGACGGCGGTGAACGTCAGAGATGCTTTGCCCTGAGAAGTGGCGATGACACCGAACTTGGCTTGCAGATTCAGGTGCTGCTCGATGGGCGTCACCATGATGTTCTGCAAATCGGAGTTGGCAATGACGTCTGCCACGGCTACGGTGTTGATGAATGGAGCATTAGCGCTCCAACCGCTTGCTGGGACAACCACTTTCGCGGTCTTGGAGTTGTAGAAGACGCCGACAGAGATGTTGCCCTGCGGCGGGTCCTCCTCAAAGGATTTCGTCGCCTTGATGCAGTATTGCACTGCGGCGTTGACGGGACGGGAAGTGTAGGAATCATAGACCTTAACAGCCGTATTATTCATCATAGTGGATGAAGCTAGAACTAGTCCACCAATCATCTTGTCAGCGTTTGGAACGGGGGATTCGATATCGTCTACACCGAATCTACGAGACGCCCGCCATCCGTCATTTGTCGGAATGATATTGTAATGCTCCGTCCCCTCCTGCTTCGCTCCAATCTCTCCGGAGAGTCTCTCCTCGGACTCGCCGTGGAAGCCTCTCAGAAAGAGATTACGGAAGTCGGGAACTGCGAACGTTGACGTTCCGTCACCACCGAAGTGGTTCTTGCTGCCGAATTCCTTCTCAAAAAAGGCGGCGAGCTGCGAGTGGTCAGCGATTTGGTATTCCTTGCCGTCGCAGACCAAATACCCCGTCGGGGGCTTGTTGCCCAGATAGGAAATGATAGTGCCGAGCGGATTCCCGTCAGGCCCCTGCGGGCCCATGGGGCCAGTCAGTGCTTTGCCTTTGAAATATGCGACGCTCATGCTACGACTCCTTTCTTGAGGTATTGAGCAGTGACAACACCGTTTATCATCATCGGGGATGACGACATCGGATTGAATATTGCAACTTGACTTCCGATTTGTTCATACCAAGATACAGAAAAGTTGGTATGATTGTTACCGCTTGCTGTTCCAAACAAATCAACGATCTGCTCTATCTGATCTCCAAACTCTGGTAAAACAGTTCCAATACCAGAACCATTCACAGACCTTGTATCGAATACAACTGTCCTCTGATATATGGGCCTCCCGTCAATCCACGTCCCTACAACCTGCTCCTCTGTGGAGTAGACCATGGGCTTAAATGAATCGGGCGGCGCTACAGTGTTATCCTGAATAACGTACACGATCGGCAGATTCTTGTCCTCTTCAGACAGGGCTTCATACTCGGCTCTTGTGAGAATCTTCGTCGGATGTGTTACACCTAAGATTCCTCCAGCGGTGCGAGTGTTCGCCGAGAACTGCAACGTCGGGTCTACTGAAAAGACATCCATCTTTTTCAGAAGCTCATTGTCGATGTACTCGTGGTCCACGCCGCCTCCGCCGCCTTCTGGCGGGTCAACCCACTGCGTATTGTAGTCAACGCCATCCACCTTTGACAGCACCTGCCCCGCCGCGCCGCCAGCAGGTACGCCGCCCTCACCTCCGGCGATCTGCACGGTAGACAGCTTTTTATCTCCCGCCAGCAGCGACAGATTCAGCCCATCGTACTCCAGCGCATCGCCTTTCCCATTGAGGGCCTGTTCCCACAGCTCCGGGGTAGGCGGGTAGGTACCGCCGTCGGGCATGGTGACGCCCCGGAGGATTTCCCCCAAATCAGCCCATATGGTAGGCAGTACGATTTCCCCGCCCTGGACGCCGTAGACGCCAGCTTTCAGCCGGACGCCTGGCTTGACCAACACTTCTCTGGGGATACTGCACGCCCCGCTCTCATCCAGCAGCATACGCACAGGCTCGCCGTCCGCCTGGAATACGGCGGTTCTGGAGAGTCCTTCCCAGTCCGTCGAGAACTCGAACCGCACCGGATAGACCCCAACAGACCCGCTGGTCAGCGGCCCCCGTTTCCTGACAATCAGCTTATTTTTATCCGCATACAGAATAAACGTCATGTCTCCACCTTTCTCTCAAGATCATCAATTCTGTGGTTAGCCACTTTAATTTTTTCTTCCTGCAGTTCGGTCCGTTCCTCCAGGCGGTAGGTACGCTCAATCAAATTATTGTGCTTTGCCACCTGTTTCTCCAGCTGCTCCACCCGGTAGGTGGTCAGCTTGCTGCTGACCAGCACGCCCAGAATCGAGCCAAGGGCGGACCCGGCCAGACCAATCAAGGCCACGGCAATAGAGTCGCTCATGCTTTCTCACCTCATTTCTTACTACGAAGCTACTGGGCCAGCGATAAATTTGTTTGCGGCATTTGTCGAGGGATTCGCGTTTTTGTAGAATACGTCCTCCACCACATCGTACATCCCAATCACACCGGATGGGTCGATACACGGCGCTAATTCTAACACCAGATTCCCGTCGGCATCCCGCATTTTGAACGTGTAAACCCTTGTAGCCTGTGGAAAATAGTCGTCTGGAATTGCGCTTACAGCCGTGTTTCTGGAACCAAACAACAGATTATTTTTCGTGCGCCAGTTCGTTCCAATCGCAACGTTTTTTGACACCCCATTAATCTGGATTGTTCGGGTACCCGTGTCAAACACGGCGTCGAAAATAGTGTTTGCCGTATAGTCAACCAGTTCCGTGGGCGTTAATCCGTACTGATAGCAAACCTTACCGTTGTAGATACCAAGTGTATTTCTTGACACTTTATTTGAACTCGTGGCAATGTTATACCCATACACAGCATAGAATTTGTTGCTGTTGGCCGGTACGCTCTGCTGGCTGGAAAACTTGATTTCAAACTTGGTGGCCGTCTTTTTTGCGGTAACGGGCATATTTATGTACGGCATATAGCTCTGTGTACCGCTTGAACCATTCTGAATATACTCCACTTTGGTATACCCCGCAGGCAATCCATAGGCCGGTTTCGTTTCAAACACAACCGTTTCCCCCACCAGCCCCCTTGCAATTTTTGCCGTACCAACGGACAGAGCCGCTATTTTTTGTGTTCCGATACCAATCATCGCCTACTCCTTAATCAGATATAGCGTGGATGCGTTCTTGCTGCTCAGCGCGTCATACTCCGTCTGTGTCAGCACGCGCACAGCCTGGATATCGCCTGCCGGTACTGCCCCCACCTGTGCCGCAGTGTAATCGCCGGTCTGCGGCGTGACTGCGCCGGTGCGGCCATTAAAAGACTCCACGCCGCCTGATCCGCCCGATTCCTCCAGCAGCTCCTCCAGCGTTTTCCCATCGCTCTGGCGGAATACGCCCTCCACAATCGTTTTCGGGTAGATATTCTCCGCCGAACTGTTTTGGAATTGCTCCAGCCTGCCGCCTGTAGCAGCAGCAGAATTCACCTCTTTTACATCGGACGTTGTCCATTCAGAATCCTTGCCGTCTACGGTTGCTTTTACGCGGTATTGCACAGTGTTCCAAGTATCTCCCAACGTATCTGTATAGGTGAGACTGGAACCCGTGTATACCGTCTGAAATGCGCCGCCATTGACCGAACGCTGGAGGGTGTAGACCGGCGAGCCAGAAACGGAGCCCCACGATACAGAAACCGTTTCTCCCTGGGTGACACTGCCCACGGTAATAAAAGGCGGTGCGTCTGGCGGCTGAGGATCGGGGAGCTGTTCTTCAGCGCATGTGACGCGGCATGTAACGGGTGTTCCCTGGTGGGAAAAGCTGTCGCCGGAACCGGAGCTTTTTTGCGCAACCAAGGTATATGTGACGGCGCTTCCCGCTGAGACATCCGGGAAAGTGGCCGTAACGCGGGTGGCGGAGGCGGCGGGATAAACAGAAGGGGTGACGCCGTTTTCTCCGGTCCCATAAAACCGGTATCTGTTGAAATCACCTGTTGCCGCCGTCCATGTAAACGTCAGGGAATCTCCTGGCCGCGCTGCGGTTTTGCTGCAGGAAAAATTGGTGGGGCCGTGAATCTCCGTACCGCCGCTGGCCGTGACTGTCACATTCGGGCCAGTAACATAGGCGCTTGTATAGCTCTCAAACTCTGCTTTTACACGAAAGCGAATCTGTGTCACAGATGGGACAGAGAAATTGATGGATGTATTAATCGTGGTCTGTGCAACTGACCATGTCGATCCTCCGTTGGCGCTGTACTCATATACATAAGTTGGCCGTCCATACTTGAGCGAGGAGTTCGGCGTAACAGTCACAGTGACGCTGTCTCCCGCAGTAATAGAAGATGGATAGTTAATTGCCTCCGGGTCTATGCTGTCACTGCCATTGTACACATAATAGTAGCCATCCTTTGTCTCCTTGTTAGGATGGGCGGTACTGTTGCTTGCGTAAACCAGAGTGGAGGCGGCTTTTGTCGGGTCAATCCTGGTGATATCAGCATAGTAGAGCATACCGCCGGTAATAGAAAGCGTAAAGCCGCCCAAATCGGTGTTATCTGTCTTCCAAGTGGCGCCGCTCATTGCTTTTATCAGGTAGTATTGTGTAACAACATACGGGTATGTCGATGTTGAAAACGTTGTACTGGTACCTGTACTGACCGTCCTTTTTGTCCCTGACGGCGTGACGGTAGTGACACCGTTTTTGACGGAAATATCATAAACGGAACAACCAGTAATCGACGCTCCTGCAATGTTTGACAAAGAGTTTGCGCCTTGCCCGCCGGTGCCGCTTACAAAAATTTTATCATCGGTAAGTTTGTTATACCGCGTCCAAACATGTCGTGTTGCCATAACCAAACCTCTTTATGTAAATTTTTGCAAAATCAGCCCATACAGGGTATTCTGCACACGGTTTGCCACGGGTATGGACGTTTCCATCTCCACAAATCCCCCGCCGGTACCGCTCCCAGCCCCGGAAGCATCAACCCACTGTGTGTCATAGTTGGCAGCAGATTTCTTTGCCAGGACCTGTCCCGCCGCGCCGCCAGCTGGGATGCCATGCCCGGACGCGCTGCCGCCTCCACCGCCGCCTGCAACCAGTTTGCCGTTTACAAAAATAGCCATAGTCCCATCCTCCTTATGCTGGCAAAAAAGGCCCGTAACGTACAATTTCAGCCGTATAGGAACCGCCCGAAGCGAGTGAGACATAAAAGTATGTACTGCGCGGTGTGCTGGCTCCCACAAATGTATACCCGGCATTTTCATTCGCCGCCACAAACATGAACGAAAGAAACATTATGTATGAACCGTTTTTACTAACGGGACCGGAAAGAATTTCCGCATCTCCCAGAAATGCTTTTATCGTTGTGTCGCTGCTTGGATGAACGGTTACTCTCACCCCGACGAACGGCGCCCAACCATCATTAAGATCACATATCGGGATATTAACTTTGTCAGTCCCATTAAACGACCCGGAGACAACCTGCGATTTTATGAATTTGTTCTCATCAATTACAATGTTGCCTCGCAGCGGTTTCCCGTTTATGGTGCAGGTATCCGGAACCGCGCCCACATCCTCGGCGGTATAATCCCCCGGCTGCGGCATGACGGCTCCTGTGCGGCCATTGAAGGACGTGACCCCGGTCGTGCAGTCCTCCTCCGTGACAACAATCTCATAGGGCGCGTTGCCGAATGCCCCGTCCATTGTCATCTCCGCGCCACCCTCAACCGTGACAACATCCTTCAGTTTAAGCAGGTCGCCGTTGATAACGCCGTCCAGCGTTTCGCTGTTCTGGTTGACCCCTCTCTGGGCCTGATTGACCATCTCCATGAGGTAGTTGTACCCATGCTGATGGCTCAGTCCCACCTCCTCCCCTGTGGGGGCTACAATTTGCCCTACGTTCCAATCCTCCGGCAAATCCGCCGGCAGGGGCTGCCTGTTCTCCGCCATATCACACGCCCTCCTTGATTGCAAAAGTATGCCGCAGTACCGTCGCCTCGTCCAGCAGCGGCAGATAGACTGTGCTGGAGGTCAGTACCGCGCCGTCCTTGTCCAGCAGCTCCAGCAGCGTGATTTCCGCCGCCTGTTCCCGGCGCACCCGGTAGAACACGGACCCCACATTACCGCTGGCAGACTGGACCAGGTCTGTAATCACCAGACTGCCGTTGACTCTGGCGGCAGCGATGTCCTTTGCCGCCAGCAGCGCGGTCTGATGCAAAAATAATGGTTGAATGCTGGTCTGTGTCTCCAATTTCAAAACCTCCAGTTCTGTGACCGTAACAAACGGCTTTTCTCCCAGCCGCCACAGCCCCTGCACATAGTTGTATTCCACCTCTGCGCTGGCTGTCCGTTCCGCCATCAGCAGGTCCGTTTCAACTCTGGGACGGCTGATGTAGACGATGTGGCAGGGCTTGATAATGTTCAGCAGCGCGGACACCTCAGAAAAATACTGCTGGTTTTTCACAGAGGATTCAATATACAGTGTGTAGTTAGGGTAGTCCACCTCTACCGTATAATTCCCTGGCCCAAAGATCAAATCCAGCTTTTCCCGCAGGAAGATAAGGGTGAAGGGCGGATGCAGGGCCAGCCGGTTGAGTACCCGCAGGCGGCGGAACGCCAGGTCCTCCCCCGGTGCGGCCAGGATGCGCAGGATTGCTTCCCATTGGGCGGTGGTCCCCTCGTCCATCGTCTGCACAAACAAATTCTTGTGAATCTGGTCCATAGCCTCCGCCAGAAACCGAAGCTCCTGCCGCTCCGTATAGCACAGGGCCTGGAAGTCCAGAATCCTCCGGAACCAGTGTGGGTAGTATTTGCAGATATTTGTCTCAGGCATGGAGCGTCACCTCCCCCAACGCCGGCACCTGCTGGAGCAGGCCGTCTTCCCGCAGCTCCAGGTCCGCGCTTCTCCCGTTGATGGTCAGGCCGGTGACGTTGACCACGCCGGGTACGGACAGCATGGCAGCCGTGACGCGGGCGGCGTAAACCCAGGCGGAGTAATGGGTCATTCCGGAAGCGTCCGGCTCGTCCCATTCCCGGCGTATGTTGAGCATATAGGCGTCCACGGCGTCCCGGACACTCTGCCGCAGCAGAGGCAGGGTATAGCCGGGGCCGGTGGCCAGCCGCGCCGTAATGTTTACCGTTACGATCTCCGGGGCTACGACTGTCACCTTTGCCCCGATGGGCGCGGTACCGTAGCCCAGCCCCTGGTCCGGCGGCGGGTCCACGGTATTCTGCACAGTTTCCACCAGCTGCGGCGAGGCGGGCATCCAGTCCGAACCCATGACAGACAGCTTCACCGTACCGCCGCCGTCCCAGGTAGGATAGACCTGTAGGCCGCCTACGCCGTCGATAGCCAGTACCACCCGTTTATAGTCCGCCACATTGCCCCCAAAAGGCCGCTCCGTCAGGGCGTCAATGGCCCGCTGGCGGAAGCTCTCGTCATCCTCTGTATCGTCCCCAGGCACCAGGATATCGGTGATCTCCGCAGAGGTCAGGCCCTGTATGTACGTGATGGGCAGGATTGGGCCGGTGTATTGACTGCCAATGGTTCCGGCAGTCTCGCAGGTCATCTCATACTGTCCGTCGCCCAATTTCTTTGCGGCAATAAAGTTGACGCTGTCTGCGCCGTCGATGGTAGAGAAACGGGAACCGAGGGGGACATCAATGTTGAACACCCCCAGCCGCACCGCCGGAGAGGCCGGGTAGCGGGTCACGTTGGCCAGCGTCGCCAGGTAATCCAGGTCCTGTCCCACGGCGGTCTGGAGGTATGCCCCCCGCTGTACCTTGTCCAGCTCCAGGTAAAATTCCTCCAGGGCGTAGGCCCCGGCCCCGATGGCGGTCTGGATCATAGACCCCTCCCGTTTGTCCAGGGAGTTGGGTACCCGTGCCAACTGGGCCTTCAAAAGCTCCTGATAGGTCTTATGCGTAAAGTCAATCATCGCAGTTCCACCTCCAGACTGCTGGGGACATCCCCGAATACTGTGCACACGGTAAAGGACGCGGACAGGCTCACGCCGGAAAAGCTCCAGGTAAAGTCCCGGATGCCCAGAATCCGGTTGTCCGGCAGGAATGCGTCCACCAGCCGCCGCTGCAACTCCGACGCCACAAAACCCGGTTCATTACCCAGCAGGCCCTCGTAATCAATGCCAAAATTGGGCGTGTAAATCTGCCATTTGAACCGCTCCACATGGACAATGATCTCCACCGCCTGGCGGATAGCCTCCCAGCCGTCGCCCCGGCCCCGCACCCGGCGGGTGACAGGATCGGCAATCCAGGTCAGCGTGGGCTGGTCCTGAAACACCACCCCTCTGGACAAATCAATATCAGACTTTGGCAGCACTCCGCGCCCCCCTCTCAAAAATGCGGGAGAGGATGATGAACTGCTGTCCCCGGCATACCCGGAGCATCAGCACCTTGTCCCCCTTCTCCAGCCCCCGGTTCAGGATGATGTATCCGTCCTTGACCGGCAATTCTTTCCCGTCCTCCAGACAGACAATATCCGTCAGCCGCTCGTCCGATTCAAAGGCGTCCTGATTCAGCGAAGTTTCCGTCTGGAAGGACTCGCTCAGACCGGCCTCTGTCTGGTAAGACCCGTCCAGTGCGCCGCCTGTCTCGCCGCCCTCTGCGCTGTGGCTGTGGGACAGCCCCGACACCTCATGCTCATGGGAGATGTCCGGCAGCTCATGGTCGTGCTTGAAACCCGCCGTGATGTGGGTGTGCTTCAGGACGGGGATCTTCTTCTCGATCACCCCCACGGTCAGCCACAGCGTCTCCTCCGGCAGGGCGGCCATATCCTCCCGGACCTTGACCTCCAACGGCTTCTCGCTGGTCACAGTTCCCACCGCCAGGTCCGCCAGGCCGTAGGAGCGCATAGCGTCCTCCGAAATCTGATGCAGAATATCCACAATATCCATCACTTGTCCCCCAATTCCTGCACCTCAAATTCCATGGTGTGCAAATCGTTCTCAAAGGTATGGCTCACCCGCTCCAGCAGCACCAGCTGCCGCAGGTCGATGTCCCCCAGCCCCGGCACGTCCATAAACAGCATCTGCCCCGCCCGGAGACCCAGCAGCCCCAGGGCCTGGACCTTCAGCGTGCGGAAGCGCCGGTTGTGGAACTTCAGCATGGCCCGGACCTGGGCCTCCACCTGGGCGTCGTTGAGCTTGGTGTCCACCTTCTGATACAGCTGCAGCAGCCCCCAGCGTCCAATATTGGCACTGTCCATGGCCTGGAACACATCCGCCCGGCCAGTCTCCTCATTGGGTCGGGAGAGCTTGACGGAGTTGTAGGTCTGGGCGTCGATATCGGTTTTGTACTGGTAGTCCGTCAGCAGGGAGCCAGTCCCCACTACGCCCTCCGCAATCATACCCCCGGCCTCCTTCAGCGTCAGTGCGCCGCTGTTATCAAAGAAGGTGTACAGCGTCCCGGTGGCCAGCAGCGTTTTCTGGAGAGCAGTGGAGATGATATCCAGACACGTTTTTTCCTCCATAATCAGGGACGGGATTGCGTATCCGGTATCGTCCAGCTCCCCGGTCTGAAGTTGGAAGTCTCCCGCAATCTCCTGTATAATCTCCCCGGCAGTCCGCCCGGTGAAGCAGTAGCTTGCGCTGGCCTTCAAATACCGCAGCTGGTCATAGCACACCACATTGATGACGGCGTGCCGGTCCCGATTTTTCGTGAAGACCCAGCCGAGAAAGACAGGCTGGCCGTCCACGGAAAACCGCACCGTGTCGCCCTCCACGAAGGAGATGCCGCCGGAGGCGATGATGGTAAATTTCAGTGTGCCGGGAGAGCCGGTCCGGTTTGTGGTATAGTTCACGCTCCGGACCTGCGGCGCGGCGTCCCAGGCTTTGCCCGTCCGCTTCTCCACAATAATCAGTTCATATGTCATGCGCCCACCGCCTGAATCTGCGCGGCCTTGACCCAGCCCTTTGCGCCGCCGTTCTCGTCCGTGATGTGGTACGGAAACGCACGCTGGGGGTCGTCGGCTACAATGCGGGAAATCACGCCCCGGAAGCCAGAAAATGTGCTGTGGGGTTCCGCGCCTTGGCTGCTGTAAAAATAGTCCCCGTTGACCAGCACGGTCTGTCCCACTGCCAACTGTCCTTTTGGGACAGACCGGGTGGCCTCCGTGCTGGCCTGGACCGGAGCGGCCTTGTCCGGCTGCTGGAAGGCGACGGTCTTTGGGGAGTAGTCCCGATACTCGCTCAGAGCGATCTCATAGTAGAAGTCTCCGGTCTCCCCGCCCCGCTCCTCGGATTGGAAGCGGGTGACAAGGACCTCCATGTTGGTGTCAAAGATTGGCGTACCGTCCTCCATATACCGGTTAGCGACAAACCGGATCGGGACCTTGTCTGCCATTACGGTCTCTACGAATTCGATGTAAAACTGCGGTGGCTGGAACACCCCGCCTGTTACCACCGCCCCCAGGTCCGGTTTCTTCGGCAGGAGGCCGGACCAGGAGACAGTTTTCAGCTTTGGCGTCCTGGGGATCATGATGGGTCCGACGCCAAGGACGTTGTATTCGCTGTTGTTATTGTCGCTGTCAATGGCGTAGCTTTCCGGGTTGACCGGCATACGGATGGTTGCGCCGTCCCGTGACAGGTACAGGCCGTATAGATTTTGCTGCATGGTCCACCTCCGCTATGTGTAGGCCAGATCGGTGTGACTAGCCGCTTGTTCTATGAGGATGGTCTTGATAACGTTTGCCAGATGCTGGCTGTCCGCCGCGTTGTTCCCGGCAGTCTGATTGTTGATGGTGATAACCGGGGTCTGCGCCGTCAGGTTGACATTGGTGATATACTCCCGCTCAGCCAGGTCCACCAGCAGCTTCAGGTCCTCTTCGGACAGGGACACGCTGTTCTTGATGGATTTGGTATCCTTACCGATGTCCTCCAGCTGGCCGGACACACCGGTCAGGATTTCGTCATAGTTGAAGGGCGTGCCGCCGATGCCGCTCATGTAGTCGGGGAGCTGGAAGTGATCGAGAGACAAACCAATATTGCGGCCCTTTTCAGACCACCGGTTCCAGTTCTCCCCGTAGTCCACATAGTCCCAGGGTTTTACATATTCCTTCCATCCGCTGGCGTCCTTGACGCGCTGGGACGCCGACTGAACCTGGTTATAAAGGCCGTCGATTCGGGCTGTGATGCTAAGCGACATTCCCGGAATGCTGTTAATCAGCGTTTCGATTCCGTGGGCGACGCTGGACAGATACCCCAGAATCGTCTGCGCTACATCGAAAAACAGAATTTTCAGCGACGCGCCCAGATCGTGAAAAGCGTTGCAGATAAAATTGATAAGGCTGGCGGCTGCGTTCTGCAGCGGAACGGCGAACAGGTTCATGAACGCCGCGTACATTGTGCCGAACACGCCGGCCACCATGCCGCCGATTTCTTCCCAGGTTGCCCCCATCTGCCGGGCCGCATAGATCACCAGCGCAATGCCGCCTACAAGCAGCAGCAGCGGCCAGTTTACCATCGCCCACGCCGCTGCGGCTCTGACGGCAGAGGCCGTCATGACTGCCGCGATGCCCACCGCCCCTGCAATCAGCGCAGTGGACACGGTTTCCCAGTTCTCCAGTACCCAATCCGCCCCAGCCTTCACCAGACCAATCAGCCCCACAATGCCGTTGCTCAACGCCCGAACGGCGGCAATCAGGCCGTTGACCGCCGCCCGTCCGGTATCGCTGTTGAGCAGTCCGTTGAGCTGTTCCATAGCGGGACGGAAAGCGTTGACTGCCTCGTTTTTTATCATGGTCCACGCCTGGGAGAAGGTCAGCGGGACCGCCTCAAAGGCGGCGTCGGTCTCCTTCGCGGCGGCGAAGACCGCCGCCTTGACCACCCCTGCCGTCAGCTCTCCCTCTTTGGCCAGGTCCCGCATTTTGCCCACCGACACGCCCAGATAGTCCGCAATCGCCTTTGTGATGGTGGGGGCCTGCTCCAGAATCGAATTCAGCTCTTCGCCCCGCAGAACGCCGGAACCCATAGCCTGCGTAAGCTGGAGCATGGCGGCCTGCGCCCCCTGTGCGCTGGTACCCGCCAGGGCGAACTGCTTGTTGATCTGCTCGGCAAAGGCCACCACCTCCGCCGTGCTGCCGAAGGCGTCTCCCGCCAGGGTCCCCAGCTTGGCCACAAGGTTCGCCGTGTCCTGATAATCGCCCCTGGACCGCTGTGCGGCCTGGTAGATCATATCCTGGACCTCCGGCGTAGTCTGCTGGCCGTCGTTCATCCGCTCCAGCCGGGCGGTGGTCTGGGTCCAGGTGTCGGACAGTTTCACAAACTTCTGCGCACTGCGGAGGCCCAGATAAGCCGCCGCCAGGTTCCGGAGTTTGCCAAGCAGCCCATTGGCGGCGCTGGAGCCGTCCCGAAAACTGCGGTTGAGCCGTTCCTGGGATCCCGCCGCGCCGTTGGAGCCGTTCCGGAGCGCGTGCATATCCTGCCCCATCCGCTCCAGCAGCTCGTTTGACCGCCGGGAGGCGTTGGCCATCTCCTCCAGTGCGGCGGTACTGCGGCGGACGGCGTCGTTATAGCCGCCCTGCCCGCCGCCCAGCCGCCGTAAGATCTGCTCCGCCTCCCGGCCCATCCGCAAAAAGCGGGAGAAGGTGTCGGAAAACCGGTCCGCCAATATCAATTCTTCCCGGATCGCCGCCACAGTCTCACCCTCCCTTCGGCTTTGGACGGCCCCGGATTTCCTTGACCGCCATCAGCGTCATCAGAATTTTTTCCCGGTCCGTCAGGCTGTCCACCTGCTGGGGACGCCACCCGTGGTTGACGAACATATAGTACGCCAGCCGGGTGTCCGGGTCGTCCCCCTCCATCAGTTTTTTGCCTGTTCCTCCAAATCCTCATCAAAGCCGGACAGGGCCAG
>CAMWBA010000076.1 GCA_947172355.1 uncultured Bacillota bacterium | reverse complement strand
GGGCGATGGTGCGCCAGGGACTGACGCTGGAGGAATATCTGACATGATGGAATGGCTGAGGGAATTCTCCAAAGGGGACAGCCTCTATTTGTTCTGGTGGCTGTTCCGCCGGCGGGATCGGACAAAAAACCACCTGTCCCAGCAGGTGCTGACCTTTCTTCTCAACCGCATCGCCCGCCGCCATGGCGGTTATGTTGGGAACGGGGCGGTGTTTCGGGGGATTCCGGTCCTGCCCCACGGCCTCCACGGCGTTTTTATCTCCCGGTACGCCAAGATCGGCAGGGACTGCTGGATCTACCAGAATGTCACCATTGGCGAGGTGGACCGTGCGGCCCCGGAGATTGGAGACCGCTGTCTGATTGGAGCGGGAGCTGTCATTGTGGGCGGCATCAAAATTGGAAGCAACGTCAAAATCGGAGCCGGGGCGGTGGTAAGTGCTGACGTCCCGGATGGCTGCACCGTGGTGGCCCAGCCGCCTCGGGTAATGGAAGGGAGGATGCCGGATGACCGACCCAAAGTCCCGGGCCTGGAAGGAGATTGACCTGGACGCCCTGGCCCATAACGCCCGCACACTCCAGGGACGGCTGGCGCCCGGCTGTGACCTTATGGCCGTGGTCAAGGCGGACGCATACGGCCATGGGGCCGTCCCCGTGGCCAAACGGCTGGAGCAGGAGGGCGTAACCGCTTTCGCCGCGGCCTGCCTGGAGGAAGGGATTGCCCTGCGTCAGTCGGGGGTAAAGGGGCTGATCCTGATTTTAGGCTATACCCCGTGGAAGGCGGCTCCCTTACTGGCCCGCTGGCATTTGACCCAGACGGTTGCAGATGAGGAACACGGGAGGTCGCTGAACGATGCCGGCGTACCCATCCGGGTCCACCTGGCCTTGGACACCGGGATGCACCGCCTGGGTATCCCGGCGGAGGATACCGCCGCCCTGGACCGGCTTTACGGGATGGAACATTTGGAAGTTACCGGCGTGTTCTCCCACCTGTGTGTGTCCGACAGCCTAACTCCGGAGGACAGGGACTACACCCAGGCTCAGCTGGACCGGTTTTACGCCGCGGTGGACTGGCTGCGCCAAAACGGATACGACCCCGGAGCCGTCCATATCCAGGCCAGCGGAGGCATTTTGAATCTGCCGCCTCAGCCCTGCGACTATGCACGGGCAGGCATCGCTTTGTACGGGGCGGTAAAAGATGAGGGCCTGCGGCCTGTTCTTGCGGTCCAGGCCAGGGTGGCCTGTGTGCGGACGCTGGCCGCCGGGGAACGGGCGGGCTATGGCCTGGAGTTCCACGCAGAGCGGGAGGCCCGGCTGGCGGTCCTCACCATCGGGTACGCTGACGGCCTGCCCCGCCAGCTCCCGCAAAGCGGCGGGCGGGTCCTGCTCCACGGTCAGTTTTGCCCTATGGTGGGCCGCATGTGTATGGACCAGCTCTTTGTGGATGTTACCGACGTCCCGGGCGTTTCTCCTGGAGATGCCGCCACCATGATCGGCCAGGAGGGGGAGCTGGAAATTCGGGTGACGGAGTTGGCTCAGCGGTGCGGCACAATTCCCAATGAACTGCTTGCTCGCCTGGGCAGCCGGCTTGGATGGGTCATTCATAGGGGAAAATGAAGCTTCGCAGGCCGGCGATTTTCCCCGTACCCTCTCCCTTGCGGAAAACTTACAGGTTGAAATATCGCTCAAATTCAGCGGGATGAGGGATCGCGGACATCTGAGCACATTCTTTGCGCTTTGCAGCGATCAGATTTATCAGCAGCTGTTCCGGGAACACACCGCCGGCGGTAAGGTAGTCGTGGTCGGACTCCAGAGCGTCCAGTGCGGCTTCCAGGGTGGTGGGCAGGCTTTTCAGTTTGGCCTTCTCTTCATCGGGGAGCGTGTACAGGTTAACGTCGTAAGGTCCCCATCCGTTGGCGTGGGGATCAATCCGATGTTGAATGCCGTCCAGTCCGGCCATCAGAATAGCGGCATAGCAGAAGTAAGGATTGCAGGTGCCATCCGGAGTACGCAGCTCGAAGCGGCGCAGATCGGGTGTTTTGGCATAGGCGGGAATCCGAATCACCGCGCTGCGGTTCGAGGTCGCATACCCCACCGTCACCGGCGCCTCAAAGCCGGGGACCAGCCGCTTGAACGAGTTGGTGCTGGGGTTGGTGATGGCGCACAGAGAGGCTATGTGCTTGAGCAGGCCGCCCATGAAGAAGTGGGCGGTTTCGCTCAGATGAGAGTACCCGTTGTCGTCGGAAAACAGAGGCTTGTCATCTTTCTTCAGCAAAACATGGACATGCATACTGCTGCCCGCCTCGCCGTAAATAGGCTTGGGCATAAAGGTCGCCGTCATGCCGTGCTTTATAGCGGTGTTGTGAATGATATACTTTATCATCATTGCGTTGTCCGCCATCTTAGACATCTGCCCCAGCTTCGGTTCGATTTCAAACTGGCCGGAGGCGCCGACCTCGGGATGGTGATACTTGATGGGGATGCCCATTTTCTCCATCTCCAGACACATCTCGCTGCGGCATTCGTAGGTTTTGTCAAAGGGTTTGGCCACATGATAGCCCTTTTGATAGGGCACCACACGCCCAAGGCCCTCCTCCCCGCTGTTCCAGTAGGACTGCCGGGCGTCCAAGCTCATGCCAATGCAATTGGGCTTGACCTCCCAGCCCGCCTGGTCAAAGAGATAAAACTCAAATTCCGGCAGAATCAGCATGGTATCCGCAATGCCGGAGTCCTTCATGTACTGCTCCGCCGCCAGGACAATATTCCGGGGATACTGATTCAAAGGACGATTCTCTGGGTGGTCAATCACCATAGCATTGCCCGTCATGGACAGGGTGGGGACGGCGCAGAAGGGATCCATTACCGCCGTATTGGGGTCGGGAATAAAAACCATGTCACTCTTTTCCACCACGGCGTAGCCGTAGTTAGATGCGTCAAACCCAACGCCGTTGGTTATGGTCTCCTCGGAAAAATTCTGGGCGGGGATGGTCACATGGCGAAATTGGCCATTGATATCCACCATCTTAAAATCCACCATCTGGATGTCGTTTTCCCGAATCATGTCCATGATATCTTGGGCAGTTTTCATCATAATTTGGTTCCTCCTTTGTAGGCTTGTCCTGTTTTGTGCGTTCGCAGCACAGTCCGGTTTTTGTAATTTGATATTGCCGCACGCAATTCGATAATATCGTCATTTTCATCATATCAAGCGTGCGCACTGTTTTCAAGAGGAGAAATCCATGAAGAATCCTCCCCACATTTGCGCAATTTACACAAATCTCTCAGCGAAACAGCCTCTGGGTAAGGTCAAAGGAGAGCGCTTTCAAGTCTGCTATGATGTCATCTTTCTGCGCACTGAGGCGGAACGCCATCCCCGCCGCGCTGACGGTGGCAAACAGCTGGCCGGATTTATTGTATACCGGAACCGACAAAGCATATACGCCCAGCCCTAGTTCTTCGTCCTCCCTGCCGTAACCCTGGCTGCGTATCTCGTCCAGCTCAGCCCGGAGCCGTTTCTGAGAGGTGATAGTCTTCTCGGTGCGAGGAATCAGGCGGTTCACTTGAAGATACTGGTCCAGTTCCCCTTTGCTCATGCTGGCCAGCAGCACCTTGCCGGACGCGGAGCAATACAGCGGCTGGACATAGGCTGCATAGGTGGTGATGGCATAGGCCTCACTTTGAGGGCGGATACGGTTTACCAGAAGCAGTTCCCCCAGCTCCAACATAAACAGACAGCAGCTGGCCCCATATTGGTTGGCGACGTAGTTCATTCCTTCCAGAGCGGCTTCTTTCAGCAGGTTGCGGATGGAGGAGTCCACCGGTCCGAACCGGCGGGCGAAGTATCCGCCCAGCATGTAGCGTCCGCTGGAATTTTGACGGACAAAGTCGTTTTGATGCAGTGTATTTAAAATCCCGTGTACGGTACTTTTGTTCAGTTCCAGTGCCTCGCTGATCTGTCCCAATGTTAACTCTGTCTCATTGCTTTCAAAGCAGTTGATTATATCAATCGCCCGTTGGACCGATTGGATGGTGCGCCCTGTTTTTTGCGGCTGCATAGTTGTTTCGCGACCTTTCTGTTCTAGGGCTTGTTTGAAACCGGTCAATACGCCCGAACGGCGGAACTTTTCCGCCGTACTGCCCCAATTTTTCTTGCAATACATCCCATATTCCTGGGAAAAATAGCGTTTGTCCGGCGACGGCTCTTAGCGAGATTGGAAACATCTCCCGCCGCTGCGCATCGTTCCATGGTTCAAACAGCGCCTAACCGTTTTGTCTATATCATACCATAAAATGCTGGCTGTCACCAGCATATTTTTTATGACTCCTCTTATTTACACCGGCATAAGGCAGGTTTCTGCACCGTGGAACGCGTTCGCTGCCATGACAATTTGACAATATCGAAAAATTGTTATTTTTGTTGATAATAATCAAATTTTCTTATATCATGTGATATAGCCGCATGTCATATGATATTGTCAAATTATAGTGTGAGAGGAGGTGGCTCTGCTTCCCCAGTACCTGTCAACTGCAAGGCGTAGAGAGGAGAATCAAATATGAAAAAACATTACACTCTGAAAGAAAAGCTGATGTCGGTCGGTCCCGGTATGCTCATTGTAGGTTCGTTTATCGGGCCGGGCACCGTGACCAGCGCCACACGCGCCGGCGCCAACCATGGCTATTCCTTATTCTGGTGCGTCATTTTTTCGGTTATTGCGGTGATTGTTCTCCAGGGCATGGCCTCCAGATTGGGAATCATCACCCAGAAGGGCCTGGCCGAAAACCTGGTGGACGATTTCAAGGAAACTCCTGCATTGCAGAAGTGCCTGTGCTGGTTGGTGGCCATCTCCATTGCGGTTGGCGGCTTCGCCTACATGGCTGGTGATTTGACCGGAACCTCCATCGGCATTTCCGCCCTTACCGGCATTTCCCCCCGCATCATCGCTCCCTTGTGGGGCGTCTGCATTCTGCTGATTGTCTCCTTCGCCCGTGAGGCCGTCAAATTTCTGGAAAAACTGCTGGGCGTGTGCGTATCCATCATGGCCATCGTGTTTGTCATTACCATGGTGGTGGTCAAGCCCGACCTGGGCGCGGTCTTTTCCGGCATCATACCCACAATTCCCAACGGCGGTGCACTGTACTGCATCTCGCTCATCGGCACCACCGTGGTGCCCTACAACTTGTACCTGCACGCTGCCAGCTCCGCCAAGACATGGCACAGGCCCGAGGAGCTTGAACTGGCCCGCTTCAGCACCAACTTCTCTATGGTCATAGGCGGTGTGGTCACCTCTGCCATTCTGATTACTTCCGCCACCGTCATGCAGGGAATGACCGTCAGCAATGCCATGGATATGGCCATCCAACTGGAGCCCACCCTGGGCAGCTTTGCGGAACCCTTTATGGCTATTGGCCTGATTGCCGCCGGCGTGTCCTCCGCCGTATGCACCCCCCTGGGGGTATCCTATGTCTTTGCCGGGCTGTTTGGCTGGGAAACAAATAAAGGTGACAAGCGCTACAGCATTACCAACACCGCCGTGCTGGTCACCGGCATTGTGCTTGCCGCGATTGGCTGGGATCCTCTGGCGCTCATCGTTGCGGCGCAGGCGGTCAACGGAGTCATTCTCCCCGTCAGTGTGGGGGTGGTGCTCTATCTGACCAGCCGCAAGAACATCATGGGCGAACACCGAAATACCATGCTCCAAAATCTTCTGGGGCTGGCTGTGTTCGGCATCTCCCTGGTCATTGGCATCAACAGTTTGGTGTCTTTGTTCTGAGCTCCGTATGCAATGATGCGGGTTGTGGCGTGCGGAAACTCTGCACGCCGCGCTCCGCATCGCCTATTACCTTATTACATTTAGGAAAGGGTGTTTTGACCATGAAAGACAGCAAGCCCACCATTTACGACCCCGCGTTCCTGCCTACCAACATCTACAGCGGCGTCCCCTCCTTTTTAAATCTTCCTGTCATTGAAACGCAGGAGGACTTGGAGGCGGTGGATGTGGCGGTGATGGGTGTGCCCTGGGAAGGCGGCTGCACCATCGGCGGATATTCCTCCTGTACCGAGGGGCCTAAGTCCATCCGCTCCGCCTCCATCCGCTACACCGGCTATCTGCCCGAGTTTGACATTGATGCCTTCGCCCACCTCAAAGCTGGTGACTGCGGCGACATCCCGGTTCAGAACGGCAGCTATGACTTCACCTTCGCCGAGATCCGCAAGCAGTTCGGAAAAATTGTGGACGCTGGCGCGATCCCCATCACCCTGGGCGGGGACCACTCCATTGCCTATCCTACAATCAGCGAATTGGCCAAGCGCCACCCCAAAAAGGTGGGTGTACTCCACTTTGATGCCCACTTGGACAACTTCTCCGCCTTTGGCGGCGACCCTTACTCCCGCTGCTCCCCCTTCTACTGCCTGTACAATGACCCCAATATGGACCCTACGAAGATTGTTCACATCGGCATCCGCGGCCCCCGCAACCACCAGGAGGAGCGTAATAATGCCCGGAAATACGGCGCCGCTGTCATCCCGGCCATGGAAATCAAGAGGGAGGGCTGGGAGGCTTCCATCCAAAAGGCGCTGGAAATCGCCTCCCAGGGCACCGAGGTCCTCTATGTCACCATCTGTGCCGACTGCCTGGACGCCTCCTGTATGCCTCAGGGGCCCCAGGACATGGGCGGTCTGACCTCCTTTGAGCTGCTGATGATGGTCCACGAATGCGGCAAGGCTGGCGCCTCTGCGTTGGACTTTGTGGAGATCTATCCGGAAAACGGAACGCTCCAAACCGCCTCCCATGTGGGCTGCTGGATGGCACTGTATTTCCTCAATGGTGTGGCGGAGCACCGGGTGAACCATGGTTAGGCCGGGGACATTTACCGGCCAGCTGGACCGGCTGGCCTCCTTCAGCCGTACGGATCCGGACACGCAGGGGGTAACCCGTCTGCCCTTTACTCCGGAGCAGGAGGAAGCCGCCCGCTGGCTGGCGGAGCAGATGGATGCGCTGGGGATGTCCCCTGTCATCGACCCCTGCGGTACAGTGGCTGGTACCGTTCCTGGAGAGCGGGAGGAAGTTCTCGTTTTGGGCTCCCACTACGACAGCGTTCCCCACGGGGGGCGCTACGACGGCTGCGCAGGGATCATCGCCGCTCTGGAGGTGGTCCGCCGCTTGGCGCAGGCTGGAGAGCGTCCCCGATACTCCCTGATGGTGATGGCCCTCAATGACGAGGAGGGGGTCCGCCTCACCGAAGGCTTTCTCTCCAGCCGAACCGTCTGTGCCGGTCTGTCTGCCGGGGACCGGGAGCGTATCCAGGACCGGATGAGCGGCAAAAGCCTGGGCGAGCTGCTGGACGCGTCTCCCTTTCAGGGGACGCTGATTCGGCTTCCGGAAAATGCCCGGGCCTATCTGGAATTTCATGTGGAACAGGGGCCTGTGCTGGATCAGCAGGGGCTGTCTGCCGCCATTGTAGACCGGATCGTAGGAGTATACCACTGCTTTTACCAACTGGACGGCGGACAGAACCACGCAGGTACCACACCGATGGGCAGCCGTGCCGATCCCGTCCCGGTCTTTGGACGGATTGCCGCCCAGCTGCCGGATGTGGCCAAGGCCCACCCGGGCAGCGTGGCTACCATCGGCTGGATGGAGGTTCAGCCCAACGTCCCCAACGTCATTCCCGGCCGTTTGGCGTTCAGCGTGGACCTTCGGTCCGCCGACCCTGAGGTGCTGGACCGGCTGAAACTCGAAACTGATCTGCTGGTCCGGAACCATGCGGCTCAGGCCGGGCTGTCTGTGGCGCGGACAGACAGCACAAGCGCCGCCCCCGTGGTGATGGACCCAACTATGCGCGGACTGCTGGAGCGCTGCGTTGCCCGCCGCGGTCTGCCGGTTTTCCACATGGACAGCGGCGCGGGCCACGATGCTCAAATATTTGCGCAGGTACTGCCTGCCGCCATGCTGTTCGCCCCCAGCCGGGGCGGCGCCAGCCACTGTCAGGAGGAGTTTACATTGGAGGCCGACCTGCAGCTGGCCTGTGACCTTCTCTATGCGTTTGTAAAGGAGGATTTTTAATGGAATATCGCAAGGAAAAAAGCGTCCAGACCGGCAGTTCCGACCCGGCGCTGGAGCTGGAGCCGGTCAACATGTATGTCCTATTTGCGCGAATGTTTGCCGACATTGCCCGTGAGGTGGAGAAGGCCTGCGGCGAAGAGGGCATTCGGGCCGTACGGGAGGGGGTACGCCTGTTTGGTGAGAAGCGGGGGCAGGATATTGCCCGCCGCGCCCGCCTCATGGGGCATCAGTGCGACGCCGAACACTACCTCTCCTGCTATGATATGGGCCGCACCGATTTTTTTGCCAGCGAGGACAGCATCCAAGGGGAGATGGTGGAACAGCTCTTTACAAAATGCATCTTCGCCCAGACCTGGGAGCAGGACGGAGACCAGAAATACGGCCTTCACTACTGCGAGATCATTGATCCGGCCATTGCTCATGGCTACAACGCCTGCTTCCACTGCCTCCATGATAAGCATTTCTTTCAAGACGGCCAGTGCCATTTTCTCTTTGAGATGAAACCGGAGGACTAGGGGAACCTGGCGGATGGACGCCGCCCCTCAAAACCCGACTTGCCGTCTCTTCTTCCGAGGCGCTGATCCCCTTTGCAGCGCTCCGGAAAATCAAACGTTTCCGCTTTCACATTGGGCCATCCGGATAAAAACTCCGCTGTATGAACTAATATTTATGCATGGAACGATTGGAAGCGGCAGGCGAAACCGGCACGGGCAAATGGCAAACAGCCGGTACATCTTGTATAAATAGGAGTCTTACAGGGGTTAGAACTATTGACAAAGGGGGAGCCTCTCAAAACGGCACTGCATACAAAATGCATAAACTTTCATTTCCCTCTTGCAAACCGGGGCGCGGTGTACTATACTAATAATCAGCCGCGCCGGTATCATCGTCCGGAGGCGGTGAAGCGGTTTGTAATTTGGGAGGGAAGCAACATGACACAGAAAAAATACAAATTAGCAGTACCCCACGTATACATCCTGCTGCTGGCCATTATTTTGATATGCAGCATACTGACCTATATCATCCCGGCCGGAGTCTATGACACGACCGAAATCGGCAGCCGCACTGTGGTGGACGCAGCCACCTATCACCATGTGGACCCCACACCGGTAACGCTGATGCAGTTTCTCACCGCGGTCCCCCGCGGCATGCAGGAGACCGCCCAGATCATCTTCTTCATTTTCCTGGTGGGCGGCGCTATGGCGGTGGTCACCGATACCAAAGCCATTGAAGCCGGGATCGGCCGGCTGGTCAGATCCATGAAGCACGCATCCTGGGTGATGCTTCCCCTGGTCACCGTTCTGATCTCCATCTGCGGCGCTGTGTTCGGTCTGGCTGAGGAGACCATCCCCCTCATTCCCATTTTTGTTTCGATATGCATTGCCATGGGCTACGACTCGATGACCGGCGCGGCCATTGTGCTGTGCGGAACGGCCGCCGGTTTCACAGGCGCCTTTATCAACCCCTTTACCGTTCAGGTGGCCCAGGGCATTGCAGAGCTGCCCTCCCTGTCCGGCATGGAATTTAGGATTGTGCTTTACATCTTCATCACCCTGCTCACCTCTGCGTTTATTCTGCGGTATGCCCTTCGGGTGAAGAAGGATCCGCAGCTTTCCAGTATGCACGAGTTTGACAAGACCCGGGAGGACACCATGGATCTGGAGAATCTTCCCGACTTTGGAACCAAGGAGATCATTGTGCTGCTGGTCTTTATCGGCTCGGTGGTCCTGCTTGTTTTGGGCGTTTTCCTCTATGGCTGGTTCATGGACGAGATTGCCGCTCTGTTCCTGGGCATGTCCATCGTTGTCGGCCTTGTCTCCGGCAAGGGCTTGAACCACTACGCCGCCATTCTGGGCAAGGGGATGGCGGATGTGACCACCGGCGCGCTGGTGGTAGGCATTGCCCGGGGCATTTTGGTGGTGATGACCGACGGCCAGATTCTTCACACCATCCTTCATGCGGTGTCCGGTGTCCTGGGCAGCCTGCCCGCTATGGTGGCCGCAGTAGGGATGTACATATTCCAGTGCCTGCTGAACTTCCTGGTGCCCTCCGGCTCCGGCCAGGCATCCGTCTCTCTGCCCATTCTGGTTCCCCTTGGGGACCTTGTGGGGGTCTCCCGGCAGACCGCCTGCATCGCCTTTCAGATCGGCGACGGCATCTCCAACATCTTTACCCCCACCTCCGGATACTTTATGGCCGGCCTGGCTATGGCCAAAATTCCCTGGGCCAAGTGGGCCAAGTGGATTCTGCCTTTGATTGGACTCCAGTACCTGCTGGGAGCGGTCTTTGTCATGATTGCGCAGGTCATCAATCTTGGGCCTTACTAAGCCTTGTTTGAACCACGGGAAACGGCCGGTTCCCCCTGGAGCCCGCCAACAGAGGGTTCTCTTTGGCGCATGGATTGGCAAGAATGAAATGTTCCAACAAGACCGAACCCTATTTTGCGGTTCCCGCCCCATCCGGGGCGGGAACCGATTGCCGGTATGGACCGGAGAGGGAGAAGACTATGAAAACATATGAGGAATACAAAGCACTGATTTCCGCTGGCATTGAGGCATATCACGGAGAACTAGCCGCCCTCAGCGACCATATCGCCGACCACCCGGAGATTTCCGGGCAGGAGTACGAGACCTCCAAGGCCATTGTGGCGCTGCTGCGCCGCCATGGCTGGCAGGTGGAGTATCCCTTCGCCGGGCTGGACACCGCCTTTCGGGCGGTATGTGGCGGGAAGGCGCGCCGGCACAAAGCGGCTCTTTTGACGGAATATGACGCCCTGCCCGGCATTGGCCACGCCTGCGGCCACTGTCTGTCCGGGGCCATCAGCATTTTGGCGGCTCTGGCCCTAGCGGAACTTCAGGAGGAACTGGACACCGAGATTCACCTTGTGGGGACCCCCACCGAGGAGACCGACGGCGCCAAGTGTCTCATGGTGGACCAGGGCGTCTTTGACCACTATGACATGGCCATTATGGTCCACCTGTACAACTCCAACCTGCCTGCCCCCGCCTTCCAGGGCCTTGCCTCCTACCTCTACCGTTTCCATGGGAAGGCGGCCCACGCCTCCGCCGCCCCATGGGAGGGGGTGAACGCTTTCAACGCGGCGCAGCTCATGTTCCACGCGGTGGATATGCTGCGCCAGCACAGCAAGCTGGACGCCCAGTTTCACGGCATCATCCGCCAGGGGGGCGAGGCCCCCAACATCGTCCCCGAAGAGGTGACGGCAGAATTTTACATCCGGGCCATGGACAAATATTACCTTCAGGAGCTGCTCCAGAAGGTGGACGACTGCGCCAGGGGGGCGGCTATCGCTACCCAGACCACCTGGGACAAGGTGGCCACCGCCGCCATCTATGATAATCTGAAGCCCAATCCCACCGGGGCCGCCGCCCTGGAGGAGATTTACGGCGAACTGGGCCTGCCTCTCAACGGCGACCCGGCCAAGATTTTTGGCTCCTCCGACATTGGCAATGTCAGCTTTGCCTGTCCTGCGTTTCATCCCTGCCTCCAGGTAGTGGACCCGGATATAGCCATCCACACCCGGGCCTTTGCCGCCGCCATGAAAACCGACCGGGCCCGCCAGGCGCTGCGCGACGGGGCAAAGATCATTGCCTTTCAGGTTGCCAAGATATTCGGGGATGCGGCCAAACTTCAGGCCCTAAAAGCAGATTTTGAGCGGAACTAACCTCCGTCCCTGTCGTTTTTAGGTCTTCCGGCGGCGGGGGGTGTCCTGCTGCCGCGGCCTCCATCCGCGTCTGTTTTTTCCCGGAAAGAGAATTTCAAAAAAAGATTGATAATCGGGAAAAATTATAGTACAATAACCACCAGACATTGCTCCGCCCGGCGCGGAGCAAGACCGCACTAGTTGGGGAGATAGCGGTGCCCTGTACCCGCAATCCGCTATAGCGGGGATGAATCCCGGCCCCCGGACGTGCGGATGTACTGTCTGCCCTGGAAAAGCAGTGATGATAGACCGGTCCCGCGCAACGGGGCTGCTGTGAACCGTGTCAGGCGGGGAACCGAGCAGCACTAAGCGGATGGCCCCGTGTGCCGTGGGGTTGCTGGTCTTGAGCCGGCTGTCCAGGTAACGAGTATGTCCCGCGCTTCAAAGGCCGGTGTGCGGTCTTGCTCTGCACCGGGAATTTTTGGGCTCCATCAAACACAGCATAAATATTTGGGGAAGCAAGATGCGATTTCAGTTGGATACCAATGATTAAAAAAGACTATAAATCCGGTTATGGAACACTGCATTGACTTGGAGGTGATCAGATGTACCAGGCGTTATACCGCAAGTGGCGGCCCAAAACCTTTGAGGACGTGGTGGGTCAGGAGCACATCACCGACACCTTGAAGCGCCAGGTGGCGGCGGGCCGGCTGTCCCACGCCTATCTGTTCACCGGCACCCGGGGTACAGGCAAGACCACCTGCGCCAAGATTTTGGCTCGGGCGGTAAACTGCGAACATCCCCAGGACGGCAGCCCCTGCAACGCCTGCCCCGCCTGTCTGGGCATTGAGAACGGCTCCATTTTAGATGTGCTGGAACTGGACGCCGCCTCCAACAACGGGGTGGACCAGGTGCGGGCCCTGCGGGACGAGGCGGTATACACCCCCGCCGCCGTCCGCAAGCGGGTGTACATCGTGGACGAGGTGCACATGCTGTCCACCGCCGCCTTCAATGCCCTGCTGAAAATTCTGGAGGAACCCCCCGCCCACCTTCTGTTCATTCTGGCCACTACCGAGCTGCATAAGGTCCCAGCCACCATCAAGAGCCGGTGCCAGCAGTTTTCCTTCAAGCGCATCCTGCCTATGCAGATTGCCCAGCGGCTGGAGTATGTAGCCCGGCAGGAGGGCATCGGCCTGACCGGGGAGGGGGCCGCTCTGCTGGCCCGGCTGGCCGACGGCGGTCTGCGGGATGCCCTGTCCCTGCTGGACCAGTGTGCCGGCGGAGGACAGACGGTAGACGAACGGGCCATTTTAGACACCCTGGGCCTGGCGGGCAACGTGGAGACCGCCGCCCTCATGGGCCAGCTGGCGGCCCGGGATACCGCCGCCGCTCTGGACACCTTGGCCCGGCTCTATGCCAACGGCAAGGATGTGGGTTCGGTGTTGGGGGAGCTGTCCGCTTTGGCACGGGACCTGCTTTTGAGAAAGACCGCCCCCCGCGGGGGGGCGTCCCTGCTGGCCGGAGGCTATGATGAGTCCACCCTGCGGAAGCTGGGGGAACAGTTGTCCGCACAGCGGCTGCTCCAGATGCTCACCCGGATCCAGGGGGCGCTGGCCGGTCTGTCCCGCAGCGGAAACCGCCGGACGGACGCAGAGCTGTGCCTCATCCGGCTGAGCGACGAGTCGCTGGACGAATCCACCGCCGGGCTGTCCGCCCGCATTGCCAAGCTGGAGGAACAGATCTCCCGGGGCCTGCCCGCCCCAACGCCCCAGGCGCCGCCCCGGCGGAAGGCGTCCGCTCCGGTCCTCCAGGCGGACGAGAGGCCCTTGCCGGAGGAGCCGCCGGAAGAGGAGGACTACCTCTTTGACGATCCGTTCCCGCCGCCCTTGGAAGAGCAGCCGTCCCAACCG
>CAMWBA010000075.1 GCA_947172355.1 uncultured Bacillota bacterium | reverse complement strand
AAAAAACAGCACCGTTCAACCCGGTGCTGATTTTTATATCTCATAATATAATTTTAAATATTATATTTGGTCATATTTCATATTGATAATTCTGTTGGTTTCGGATATACTGTTCTTAGAAGAAGTATAAACCCTCTCTGCTCTCTGGAAAGGAGCGTGTCTTATGCGTGCCAATACCATCACCGCCTCCCCTTCGCTGCCTATCCCGAAGCCCCGCCGCCGGGAGGTCCGGGATCCCTACGACGGTCTGCGCCCCTGGTCGGCCATCACCCACGGTGCTGGGGCGGTTCTTGCCGTAATCGGCACCGCCGCGCTGCTGATCCAGTCCGCCGCTCTTGGCAAGTGGCAGCTGTTTGGGCTGTTTGCCGTCTACGGACTGTCTATGATCTGCCTCTACACCGCCAGCACCCTGTATCATTGTCTGAACGTCTCGGTCCCCGGGCGGCTGGCCCTGCGGAAATACGACCACTGCTCCATCTACCTGCTCATTGCCGGCAGCTACACTCCTTTATGCCTCACCGTCCTGCGCAGCAGCGGTGGAATCCCTCTGGCTGCCGCCGTGTGGGGGCTGGCGGCGGCGGGAGCCGTCCTCACCATCGCCAAGCTGGCCATTCCCCGCTGGCTCACCAGCGCCATTTACCTCTCGATGGGCTGGCTGGCCATCTTCGCCATTGTGCCCATCTACCGCGCCCTGCCCGCCGCCGGCTTCTTCTGGCTGCTGGCTGGCGGACTGCTGTACACTGCAGGCGGGGTGCTCTACGCTGTCAAGTGGCCGGGACGGAACAATCCCCGGTTTGGCTGCCACGAAATTTTCCATCTGTTCATCCTGTTAGGCAGCATTGCCCACTTCATTCTGATGGATCAGGTGGTGCTCCATCTGTAAGAACCGGTATCTATAAACTGGGGGATGGATGCGGCTTTTCGCGCCAGGCCGGGAACTGTTCGCCGTAATCCGGACGGATTGCAAGGGAGGTTCACGCCTTGTGGTTGGAAAAAGACCGTCCAGTCAGCGTTCTACGGCTGTGAATCCAGGTTCTAAGACACAGGCCCGGCCATTGGCCGGGCCTGTGCTGTCGCTGAGCGGCCTTTCGGCAAAAATTATTTCAAAAAACCCTTGACCTTTCCACTGTGTTAAGGTGTAGAGTATTCCCAGGGACCGGTCCTCACAACAAAACAAGGAGGGATGTTATGCTCACCATCGGCGAGTTTTCCCGTTTAAGCCGGGTCACCCCCCGGATGCTGCGGCACTATGACGCGCTGGGCCTGCTCCATCCGGACGCAGTGGGGGGCAATGGCTACCGCTACTACCGCCAAGAACAGCTCTTTGACCTGGCTCAAATCCAGTGGCTGAAGGGCTGCGGCTTCTCCCTAGGGGAGATCGGCCCTCTGCTGGACTTGGACGAGGGACGGCTTGTTCTTCTTCTGCGGCGCAAGCGGGACGAGCTCCGCCAGGAACTGGAGGACCGTCAGGTCCTGCTGAGCCGTTTGGAAGCTGACATCCTCCGTATGGAGGGAACGACACCTATGGAAACTCAGTATCAAGTCATTCTTTTGGAGGACCCCGAGCAGAAGGTCTTTTCCATCCGCAAAACCGTCGGCGTGGAGCAGTACCACGACCTGTTCTGCGAACTGCGCCGGGAGGCGGCAGCCCGGGGACTGACCCAGGCCGGCCCCATCCAAATGCTCTACCACGACCCCCAGTTCAACCACGAGTGCTCCGATGTGGAAGCACAGATGGTGGTGGCGCAGGAGGGGCCCGGCGTCACCCGAAAGCCCCGTTCCACCTGTGCAGCGGTCCAGCACAGAGGGAGCTATGAAAACCTCCACCTGGCCTATGAGGCGCTCTGCGCCTGGCTGGGCTCACACACGGACTACCACGTCTGTGGCCCCGCCATGGACCGCTATCTCAACGACCCCCACAACACGCCCCCGGAGGAGTTAGAGACCGGGGTGCTGTTTCCGGTGGAAAAGCTCTAACGCACAAGGCCCGGCGTATTGCGCCGGGCCTTACAATCGTTACAGGACGGTCAGTACTCCACCCTGCGCATCCACCGTGAGGGACGCGCCGACCTCCACCTGGTCGGCGATAATCTTTCGACCGATCAGGGTCTCTACCGTATGCTGGAGGTAGCGGCGCAGGGGCCGTGCGCCATAGATGGGGTCGTAGGCCGCCTCAATGACGGCCCCCTTGGCAGCGGGGGTAAGAGCCACGGTGAGCTGCTTGTCGGCCAAACGGCGGTTCAAGCTGTCCACCAGCAGGTCGATGATGTGGGTGATATTCTCCTTGGTCAGCGGCTTGTAGAAGACGATCTCGTCCAGCCGGTTTAGGAACTCAGGCCGGAAGGAGCGTTTCAGCAGCTCGCTCACCTGATCTCGGGCAGTCTGGCTGATTTCACCGTCCCCGTTGATCCCGTCCAGAAGGGCCTGGCTGCCCAGGTTGGAGGTCAAAATCAGAATGGTGTTTTTAAAGTCCACCGTCCGGCCTTGACTATCGGTGATGCGGCCATCGTCCAATACCTGGAGCAATACGTTGAATACATCCGGGTGGGCCTTCTCCACCTCGTCGAAGAGGACCACGGAGTAGGGCTTGCGCCGCACCGCCTCGGTGAGCTGGCCGCCCTCCTCATAGCCCACATACCCCGGAGGGGCTCCAATGAGCCGGGAGACGGAGAATTTTTCCATATACTCAGACATGTCAATGCGCACCAGGTTTTTCTCGCTGTCAAACAGGGCTTCGGCCAGGGTCTTGGCCAGCTCGGTCTTGCCCACGCCGGTGGGACCCAGGAAGAGGAAGGAACCAATGGGCTTATCCGGGTCGGCGATGCCGGCGCGGCTTCTCAGAATGGCCTCGCTGACCAGCCGGACCGCCTCGTCCTGGCCCACCACTCTGCGGTGCAGGATATCCTCCAGGTGAAGCAGCTTTTCCCGCTCCCCCTCCATCAGCCGGGCCACCGGGATGCCAGTCCACCGCTCAATAATCCGGGCGATCTCCTCCTCAGTCACCTTGTCCCGGAGGAGGGACCGGGCCTTGCTCTCGCTGGCAAGCTGTTCCTCCGCCTCCAGGGCCTTTTTCAGCTCGGGGATGCGGCCGTACTGCAATTCTGCGGCCTTTTCCAGATCATACTCCCGCTGGGCTTTCTCTAGGGCAGCGTTGGCCGCTTCCAACTCCTCCCGCAGCTTCTGTACCTTGCCGATGGCCCCTTTCTCGTTGTCCCATTGGGCTTTTTTGGCGTTGAACTCATCCCGCAGGCCGGCAAGCTCCCGCTGAATGTCCGCCAAATGCTCCTGGGACAGCTTGTCGGTCTCCTTTTTCAAGGCGGCCTCCTCAATCTCGTGCTGGATGATCTTCCGCTGAATAATGTCCAGCTCGGTGGGCATGGAGTCCATCTCGGTACGGATCATGGCACAGGCCTCGTCCACCAGGTCAATGGCCTTATCCGGCAGAAAGCGGTCAGAGATATACCGGTTGGAAAGCGCGGCGGCGGCGATGATAGCTCCGTCGGTGATTTTCACCCCGTGGTAGACCTCATACCGCTCCTTAAGCCCCCGGAGGATAGCAATGGCGTCCTCTACGCTGGGCTCGCTGACCATCACGGGCTGGAACCGCCGCTCCAAGGCGGCATCCTTTTCAATATACTGCCGGTACTCGTTGAGGGTTGTGGCCCCGATACAGTGCAGCTCCCCTCGTGCCAGCAGGGGTTTGAGCAAATTGCCCGCATCCATAGAGCCCTCGGTCTTGCCGGCGCCCACGATGGTGTGGAGCTCGTCGATGAAGAGGATGATCCGTCCCTCCGACTTCTTCACCTCGTTGAGGACGGCTTTCAGCCGCTCCTCAAACTCCCCCCGGTACTTGGCCCCGGCAATCAAGGCCCCCATGTCCAAGGAAAAAATGGTTTTGTCCTTTAAAGAGGCGGGCACATCCCCCTTGACAATCCGCTGGGCCAGCCCTTCGGCGATGGCGGTCTTGCCCACCCCGGGCTCGCCGATGAGGACGGGGTTGTTTTTGGTCTTGCGGCTCAAAATGCGGATGACGTTGCGGATCTCGTCGTCCCGTCCAATCACTGGGTCCAGCTTGTTCTGTCGGGCCCGCTCCACCAGGTCGGAGCCGTATTTTTTCAGGGCGTTGTAGGTCTCCTCTGGGTTGTCGGAGGTGACCCGCTGGCTCCCTCGGACCTGGGCCAAGGCCCGCATCACCTTTTCCTTGTCCAGCTGGTAGGTGCGCAACAGCTCCTTCAGCGCACCGCTGGGGTGGGCCAGCAGGCCGAGCAGGATGTGCTCCACCGAGATATACTCGTCCTTCATCGCCCGGGCCTCCCCTTCGGCGGCCTGGAGAGCCCGGTCCACATCCTGGGAGACATACACCTTGCCCGCCTCCCGGCCGGAGCCAGAGACCTTGGGCAGCTTGTCAACTTCCGCCTTCACCGCCGCCTCAAAGCTGGGGACGGTGAGCCCCATGGCGGTGAGGAGCTGGGGGATAAAGCCCTCGGCGTCCCCCACCAGGGCCAGCAGCAGGTGTGGCTGCTCAATCTGCTGGTTGCCGTGCTCCAGGGCGATATCCTGAGCCCCCTGGATGGCGGCCAGGGACTTCTGTGTAAACTGATTCATATTCATAATTAGCACTCCTTTCATGGAACAGCCTGCGGTATGGTCTTAGTATAGGCCGCTCAAACGAAAAAAGCATGAACAGAGTGTGAATTTTTAGCACTCACGCGTATCGAGTGCTAATTTTCTGGAATGCAAAAAGCCTCCTGGCGCCCGGAGACTTTTTTGGAGGCATCCGCACCGGAGTCGTCCTGCCCGGAGACAGAGGAATTAGGTTATCGTTCGGAATAACGAACAGGGGCCGTACCATCACGGCCCCTGTTTCTTCCCTAGGGAAACAACCTTTTACTCCTCTTCGGTGTCCTCAGTCTCTTCCTCGTCCTCTTCGTCCTCGGTAAGTTCCATCGCATAGCGGGTGCCGCAGACGGGGCACTCCACCTCGCCCTCGGCCAAGGCTTCGTCGTCCACCAGGATGTCCGCGCCGCAGGCGGGGCACTCTACCTCAAACCAGTCGTCGTCATAGTCCTCATCGTCCTCGTCCTCATCAAAAACGACCTCCTCCACATCGGCCAGGTCGTCCGAGAGCACGTCGATCTCCTCGCCCAAGTTGAGGGCGTTCTCCTCCAGGTCCTCTACAGACATGGCCAGCTCCTCCAGGATGCCGATCATCACAGAGATGAGTTTGCCTTCCTTGGACTTCTCGGTGTCCAGGTTCAGCCCTTCGGCCAGGCCCTTCAAATAGGCTACTTTCTCGGAAATAGTCATAGTTGTCTCCTTCCCTGAGGCAACGCCTCGCTTATGCTTTACAGCGTTCCAGATACTCGCCGGTGCGGGTATCAATTTTGATCCTGTCGCCGGGGTTGACAAACAGGGGGACCTTAATTTCAGCGCCGGTCTCCAGGGTGGCGGGCTTAAGCACGTTGTTGGTGGCGGTGTTGCCGGCAAAGCCCGGGTCGGTCTCGCTGACCTCCAGCTCCACAAAGTTGGGGGGCTCCACACCGAACACGCTGCCCTTGTAGGACATAACCTTGCAGGTCATGTTCTCCTTGACAAATTTAAAGCTGTCGCCCAACAGATCCTTGCCAATGGGAATCATGTCAAAGGTCTCGGGGTCCATGAAGTAATACAGGTCGCCGTCATTATAGCTGTACTCCATGTCCTTGCGCTCCACAAAGGCCTGTTCAAACTTGGCGGTGGGGTTGAAGGAGGTCTCGGTCACGCCGCCGGTGATGACATTTTTCATCTTGGTGCGGACAAAGGCCGCACCCTTGCCGGGCTTCACGTGCTGGAACTCCACGACCTGCATCACCTTGCCGTCCATCTCAAAGGTCACGCCGTTACGGAAATCGCTGGCAGAAATCATTGCCATAGGAATCATCCTCCATTATATAAACTATTTGAGCGTTTTTAGCTGACTTATTTTACCCTATTTTTTGCTCTTTGGCAAGGGGGTGAGGAAGAATTGCTTTCCTTTCCTGGATTTTTTTCGTTCAGCCGGGGCTCCATTCTCTTCCAATGCCCTCTTTTCTTGATCAGGCGGGGCATGTTATCTGTGTTTTCCCCGCCTCTACCGGGGATACACGCCGGCCAATCTTCGCTGCGGACACGCCTTCCCGATCTTTTCCCTTGACTTTTTCCTGCTTCCGTGATATAGTGGCCTCGTTAAAATGGCTTTGACGGAGAAGAGGCCAGTAAAAAGCACCCAGAGAGGAGCGCCCCGTGCTGCAAGCGCTCTGTGCCTGCGCTGCCCGGTACCACTCCTGAGCCGCCCGGCCAACCGGGACGGGACTTTCCCGTTACAGAAAGACACAAGTGCGCCGCAAGGCGAACTAGGGTGGAACCATGGGACGTAACACGCCTCACCCCTGGAAACAATCCGGGGTGAAGCGTTTTTGTTTTGCCCCCAATACAAGGAGGACCATCAAAATGGCAGAGGAAAACATCTACACCTTTGAAAACGAGGAATACCGCCGCACCTACTGGCACACCTGCTCTCACGTACTGGCCCAGGCCATGAAGCGGCTCCACCCAGAGGTAAAGCTGGCCATCGGCCCCAGCATTGACAACGGTTTCTACTACGACTTCGACACCCCCGAGCCCTTCACCGAGGGCCAGCTGGCCGAGCTGGAGGCCGAGATGCGCAAGATCTGCAAGGAGAAGCTGAAGCTGGAGCGTTTTGAGCTGCCTCGGGAAGAGGCAATTCGGTTTATGGAAGAGAAGGGGGAGCCCTTCAAGTTGGAGCTGATCCATGATCTCCCTGAGGATGCGGTGATCTCCTTCTATAAACAGGGGGAGTTCACCGACCTGTGCGCCGGCCCCCACCTGGACTCCACCGGCCGGATTAAGGGCAACGCCATCAAGCTCACCGCCTGCAACGCCGCATACTGGCGGGGAGACTCCAACCGGGAGACCCTCCAGCGTATCTACGGCATTGCTTTCCCCAAGAAGGATGAGCTGGACGAGTACCTGGCGAAAATCGAGGAGGCCAAGAAGCGGGATCACCGAAAACTGGGGAAAGAGCTGGGCCTGTTCATGCTCCGGGACGAGGGTCCCGGCTTCCCCTTCTTCCTTCCCAAAGGAATGACCCTGAAAAACACCCTTCTGGACTACTGGCGAAAGGTCCACAAGAAGTACGGCTATGTGGAAATCTCCACCCCCATCATGCTCAACCGTCAGCTGTGGGAGCGCTCCGGCCACTGGGACCACTACAAGAACAACATGTACACCACCGTCATTGACGAGGTGGACTTCGCCGTCAAGCCCATGAACTGCCCCGGCGGGATGCTGGTCTACGCCAGCGAGCCCCACTCCTACAAGGAGCTGCCCCTGCGGGTGGGGGAGATCGGCCTGGTCCACCGCCATGAGCTGTCCGGAGCCCTCCACGGGCTGTTCCGGGTGCGCTGCTTCAACCAGGACGACGCCCATGTCTTCATGACCCGGGAGCAGATGCAGGACGTGATCCAAGAGACGGTCCGTCTCTTCGACGAGGTCTACTCCGTCTTTGGCCTGAGCTACACCATCGAGCTCAGCACCATGCCTGAGGACCACATCGGCACCGTGGAGGAGTGGGAGCGCAATCAGGACATCCTGAAACAGGCCATCACCGCCATGGGCAAGGACTTTGTCATCAATGAGGGCGACGGCGCTTTCTACGGCCCCAAGCTGGACTTCCACCTGGCCGACTCCCTGGGCCGGACCTGGCAGTGCGGCACCATCCAGCTGGACAGCCAGCTCCCCGAGCGCTTCGAGCTGGAGTACACCGGCGAGGACGGCCAGAAGCACCGGCCTGTGATGATCCACCGGGTGGTGCTGGGGTCCATCGAGCGGTTTATCGGCGTGATCACCGAGCACTTTGCCGGGGCCTTCCCCGCCTGGCTGGCCCCTGTCCAGGTGAAGCTGCTCCCCGTCACCGACCGGGCCGGCGAGTACGCCGAAAAAATCTCCGCCCAGCTGGACGCCCAGGGCTTCCGTGTGGAGGTAGACGGCCGCAACGAGAAGATCGGCAAGAAGATCCGGGAAGCCACCCTGGAGAAGATCCCCTATATGCTGGTGGTAGGCGACCGGGACATGGAGAACGGCACCGTCTCCGTCCGGCACCGCTCCGGCGAGGACCTGGGGGCCATGTCTCTGGAACAGTTCGCCGCCCTGCTCGGGACCGAGGTCAAGGAAATGACCATCCGTTAACCTTCCATCTATCCAGCAAACAGCCAGAGGAGAGGGCCTGCCGCCCTCCCCTCTGGTCTTTTTTGCCAACAGTACCAAATTTTAACATATTTTTTGATGATATCCCACAAATCATATCGTTTTGTTTTCAAACGTAAAAATATTTCTTGTTTTTCCCTGGGAGTCCCACTATAATAGGAGCATCTTTATACTTTTTGGAGGTATCAGGATGCCGAACCGCCCAACACTCAAGACAATAGGGCAGATGACGGGGTTGTCCCATGTAGCCGTCTCAAAAGCCCTGCGGGACGCCCCTGACATCTCCGATGCCACCAAGGAGCGGGTCCGAAAAATTGCCGCGGAGGTGGGCTATACCCCCAACATGGCCGCTCGAAATCTCTATCTCCAGCGCGCCAGCACCATTGGCATGGTGGTTCCCGCTATGGGGGACAACACAGCCTATGACCTTGTTTTTAATGAGGTCAGCACAGCCGCCGCAGCTCTGGGCTACTGTGTCATGCTGGGCAGCAGCCACCGCAGCACCGATCTGGAGAAGCGGCACTGCCGCATGATGGTGAGCAACCAGGTGGGCGCCCTAATTGTCGCCCCCTGCACCAGCGACCTATCCCATATCAAAGCCGCCTGCGGTCCCACACCGGTCATTTTTATCGGCGGTAAAACCGCCCCTGAGGAGCCGTACTCCCTTTTGTGTGACTACCGCCACAGCGGAGCATTGGCGGTGGAGCATCTGACCGGACTGGGCCACCGGGACATTGCCCTGCTCACCTATGAGCCAGAAAATCTCACCATCTTGCAAAAGGAGGAGGGCTTCTCCCGGGCCATGGAGGACCGGGGGCTGTCCCCCCGCATTCTCCGCATCGGCCATGCCGCCAACACCATGCAGGCTGGGATGGAGGGGGTGGAGCGTATGCTGAACCAGGGGACCCTGCCCACCGCGCTGTGGTGTGCCAGCGACTATATGGCGGTCGGGGCCATCAATGCGCTGCGCCTTCACGGTCTGTCCGTCCCTGGCGACATCTCGGTGCTGGGACACGACGACATCTATTGCAGTCTTTATCCCGATCTCGCCCTCACCACCTTCCACACCCCTATGCCGGAACTGGGCAAGGCGGCGGTGGATCTGGCGGTGTCTCTCATTGAGCAAGACCATCCAGCGCCGCCCAAGCAGGCATTTCGCCCCTTCCTGGTGGTCCGAAACAGCACCGGCCCGGTGGGCCGGCGGGGAAGGAACTAGACCCATGGGCAAACAAAAACAGCCGCCCCATGTCTTTTGCATCCTGGCCGCGCTGCTCCTGGCGGCGACAGCTCTGACCTGGCTGATCCCCTCCGGCAGCTATGAGCGGGTGTTCGACCCGGCTACCGGCCAGACGGTGGTGGTATCGGGCAGCTTCGCCTATACCCAACCCTCACCGGTGGCCCCCTGGCGCCTGCCCTCTGTGCTGTTCGAGGCGTTTTCCACCGGCTCAACCCCAAAGCTGATCTTCTTTGTCCTCTTTCTGGGCGGTGCCTTTGAGATTATCCTCAAAAGCGGGGCTGTTTCTGCCCTGTGCGCCTGGGTGGTGCGCCGTTTTCAGCGGCGGAGAGCCTGGATGATCCCCGCTTTTGTGGGGGTGTTTTCGGTCTTTGGCTTTACCATGGGACTGACCACCGCCTCCATTATTCTGCTCCCTCTGGGTGTGGCGGCCGCAAATTCGCTGGGGTACGATGCCAAAACCGGCATGGCAATGGTAATGCTGGGCACCAATGCAGGCTTCGCCGCAGGGATCTACAACCCATTTTCGGTGGGCATTGCTCAGACCATCGCAGAGCTGCCTCTTTACTCCGGCGCATGGCTGCGCTGGCTGCTGCTGGCCGCTCTTGTCACCGTCACCAGTGGCTATATTCTCGGCAGAGCCGGCCCCTCACGCTCCTCCGAAGCGCCGGAGTTCCTGCCGGAACAGCCTCCCCCCACCTGGCAGCAGCGGCTGGTGCTGGCCTTGCTGTTTGGTGGGCTGGCTCTGGTTATGTGGGGCGTGGGAACCTGGAACTGGGGGATATCAGAGATTGCCGCCATCTTCCTGGTACTTGGCATCCTGTGTGGAATCGCCGCCGGGTTTGGGGCCAATCAAATCTGCGGACTGTTTACAGTGGGGTGTAAAACCATGGTGTCCGGCGGACTGACCATCGGTCTGGCCGCCGCTCTGCGCTTGGTTCTGACCCAGGGCGGAATTTTAGACAGCGTGGTTTTCGGCTTGCTTCAGCTGGTGGAGCATCTTCCGCCCTGGACACAGCGGCTGGGTATGTTCTACGCCAACGCCGTCCTCGACCTCCTGATTACCTCCGGTTCCGGACATGCGGCGGTAGCCATGCCCCTGATGGTCCCCCTGGCCGACGCCCTCCACCTCTCCCGGCAGTCGGCTGTGCTGGCCTTTCAGTTGGGCGATGGGCTGGTCAACCTAGTCTCTCCTGTCTCCAACACATTGGTCAGCTGTCTGGCCCTGTCCGGCATAAGCTACCAAACGTGGCTGCGCTATTTTCTCCCTCTGGTGGGGCTATACCTGATTCTGGGAACGGCATTTATGCTCCTGGCGGGAGCTGTGGGATATTGAACGGCTGCGGACCATAGTCCGCAGCCGTTTTTTCCTATTGCCATCAAAAACCGGCCACCACACTTGACACCAAACACAGTTTACCATATAATTACTCTATACTTTCACGGGAAAGTTTCTAAGAACTCCCCTTCCATCTGGAAACCCTAATCTTTTATCAGGAGGAACCAACAATGACGGAAGAACTTCAGCAGAGAACCTTTCAAGAAGATGCCCCCATGATTGTCAACGCCAGCGAACCCCACATGGCCTGCCTTCTTCTTCTCGACACTTCGGGGAGTATGGCAGGGAATCCGATCAACGCTCTTGTCTCCGCAATCAACCGTTTTAAGCAGGAGGTCTGCGAGGACCCGTCCACAAGGGACATTTTGGATGTAGCTGTTGTGGAATTTAACTCAAATGTCCGCGTCATCCAAGACTTTGTTCCCATCGACTACATGGAGCCGGTGGCGCTGGAGGCCCGCGGCGGAACCGACATGAACGGCGGCCTTCGCATGGCCATTGACATGGTGGTGGAGCGGGGCCGGTTCTACCGCCGCACCGGTGCACAGCCCTACTGTCCCTGGATTGTTATGATTACCGACGGATACCCCTTCGACTCCATTGACGACATTGCGGAGGAAATCGCTGTCCTGGACCGTGAGAAAAAGCTGCGTCTGTGGTCCCTGGCCGTCCAGGGGGCCGACACCCAGCTGCTCAACCGTCTGGGGCACGGCAAACGGGTTCTGGCTCTGGACGGCTACGACTTCACTGGCTTCTTCGACTGGCTTCATATGAGTATGCGTTCCATCTCGGAAAGCTCTCCCGGCCAGCAGCCTCGGGGCCAGGCCTTGCCCGACAATGTGGACAAGGTTATTGATGCCGATTGGATGTAACAACACAACGGGGCGGAGGCTGAGCTATGATCTATGCCTATGGAATTACCCAGCAGGGGACCTACCACATCAAACATAATATCGTCTGTCAAGATGCCCACCAAATTGTCAAATGCGGCGACGGTCTGGTCATTGCCGCCGTGGCCGACGGTCTGGGCAGTGAGGCTCACTCAGACATTGCCTCCAAGCTGGCTGTCAAAACGGCGGCAGAATGCTGCGCACAGCGGCTCATCCAGGAGTGGACGGACGAACAGCTTTTGGACACCCTCCGCAGCGCCTTCGCCCAGGCCCAAAGCGCCATCGAGCGGACCGCAGCGGAGAACGGACACCCTCTGGACCAGTACGACACCACCCTCTCCCTGGCGGTGCTCAAGGATGACACCCTGTATTACGGTCACTCGGGCGACAGCGGAATTGTGGCCTTAAATGCGGACGGGACCTATGAAGCGGTCACGCAGCAGCAGCGCGACACAGAGGGCCGGGTCTTCCCGCTCTACTTCGGAGTGGGCATGTGGGTCTTTGAAAAATATCCCAAGCCTGTGGCCAGCGTGCTTCTCGCCACCGACGGGATGTTTGAAACGCTGTTTCCCTTTTACATCCGCAGCGAACCGGTCAGCATCTATGTGGCTCTGGCGCGGTATTTTATGGACCCTGGCGCTCTTGGCATTGTGCAGCTGGGGGAAGCTGCGGTCCAGGCGAAAATCGGAGGGTTTCTGGAGCGCATTCCAGACGCCCAGGTCAACGACGACAAAACGGTGGTGGTTCTGGTGAACCCGGAGGTAAAGACCTCCCTTCAGCCTCCGGACTATTACGCGGAGCCCGACTGGCAGCGGCTGAAGAAGCAGCACGAAGAGTCTTGGAAGCGGACCGCATACCCCCATCTCTTTGGCGGCTCCGCCGGCGAACAGACTCCGGAAGCCGCGGACCCGCCGGAAGCAGCTGCGCCGGAGGCGGGCACACCGGCGGAAGAGACGCCGGAGTCCAACCTGACGGAAGAAGAGGACCCCCCCATGTCCGGCAGGGAAAAACGAATTTTTCTGGTGCGTTGGTTTAGACATCGGGGTCAGGCGGACCAAACAAATGAGCGGGGTGATACCACATGACCTTGAAAGGTTCCTCCGGCGCACTGTACCGCTTGGATGCGAAGCCCTTCAGCAGCGGCGGTGAGGGGGCTGTCTACGGCCTGACCGACGTCGCCGACCGGGTGGTCAAACTTTACCATCCGGACCGCATCTCCCAGGAGCTGGAGCAGAAATTGCAGATTATGGCAAGCCGTCCGCCCAATTCCGCCATTCTCTCCCAGGTTGCTTGGCCGCTGGATCTCGTCTATGATTTGGGCCGGAATTTCCGGGGTTTTGTGATGCCCCGGCTCCAGATCACCGACGAACTCGGCGCCATCTATTCCTATCCTCCCAAGCGAAACATCTCCTATCAGGCAAAACTGATTATCGCACAAAATATCTGCGCTGTGATCTCCGAAGTCCACCGGGCCGGCTTTGTCTTTGGCGACTTCAACCCCAAAAACATTGGAATTGACCTCAACACCTGCCGCGTCGCCTTTTTGGACACCGACAGCTATCACATTGTAACCGGAAACTACACCTACCGCTGCAATGTGTGTTTAGACGGCTATGTGGCCCCGGAGCTCATTGCCAAATGCGCGCCTTACAAGGAGGATGCCTACGCCAATGCGCCGCTGCCCACCTTCACCCCGGAGACGGACAATTTTGCCCTGGCCATCCATATCTTCAAGCTCTTGATGAACGGGTTCACCCCCTTCAACGGCATTCGAGAGACGGAATCCGCCTCCACCGCCTCCCCGGGCGTGGGGAACCAGGCCATCAAGCGGGACAGCTACTGCTTCAAGCCCGGCAACAAGCCCCAGTCCCCGGCGGTCCCGCCGCTGAACGTCCTGCCGCCGGAAATTGCCGATCTGTTTACTCGGGCCTTTATGTATGGCCGGCTGGATCCCAAGCAGCGCCCCTCCGCCGTTGAGTGGCACAAGGCGCTGCGGAACTACGAGTCCTCTCTGGTCAGCTGCTCCAAAAACAGCGCCCATATGTATCTGCGGGGGCTGTCCGCCTGCCCCTGGTGTGAGGCGGACGACCGATTCCGCAGGGCGATGTCTCCCTCTCCCCAGCTCACCC
>CAMWBA010000074.1 GCA_947172355.1 uncultured Bacillota bacterium | reverse complement strand
GCCATGTTGGCCTCCTCCATGCCGGTGGCCACCACCAGCGGGCCGGAGACCTTAACGATTTTTCCCATAGGCTGTTATACCTTCTTTCTTCGCCGGCACAAACTCCGCTTCGCTCCACCCGGCTCTCGCCGGGTATCCGCTCCGCTTCGTTGCGCCTCCTCTCCAAATCGGACCCGCTGCGCTGGGCTACGATTTGGGACAAATTGAAAATTAGAGTATATCTGCTCCGACAGCCCGTTCGACTGCCGTTTTCACATTGGCCATGCCGATGCCCAGAGAACCCTCCTTGCCGGGAATCAAAATGATGGCGGGGGTGAGGGCATCCTTGTAGCGGGCAATCTCCTGGGAGAGTTGGGCGGCCAGCTGCTCGGTCATATAGATGATGGCGTAGTTCTCCTTCGCCATGCGGTGCAGGGCCTCCCGGCCCTGCTCGGGGGAGTCCACAGGGCAGACCTCCAGCCCTAGGGCCTTGAAGCCCAGAACACTGTCTTTATCGCCCATTACGGCAATCTTATACATCTACCCACCCCCTTATACGTAGGTCTCCCGGAGCCGGGCGCGGATGGTATCTCCATCCAGCCCCGCCGCCCGGCCGGCAAAAATGGCCCGAATGGCGGTGAACTCCAGTTCTTTGGCATACAGGTATCCAATGACCGTCTCCTCCCCGAAGGGAATGCGGCGGGCGGCGGCCAGGTATGCGGTGAGGGCGTTGTCGCACTCCCGCTCGAAGGCGGTGAGGGAGCCCCCTCCGGGCTGGGTCAGCTTGGCCCCCAACTCGGCGGCATGGGCCAGCGGCCCGGACCGGAACACCTCACCCAAGGCGTCGCCCCGGGCGGCAGCGATGGCCTGCTCGGAGACATTACCGCCGGGCAGCAGCACCTGACGCAAAAAGTCGCCCTCTTTCCCCATACGGGCCACGCGGACGGCGGCGCGCAGGTTGGCTATGTCGACCGACAGCCGGACATATCCCTCCAGGAAGGGGCTTTTCAGCTCTTGGGCCAGCTGGGCCATCTCGCGGTAGCAGGCCCGGTCCAGAATCAGATCGGCCCGCTGGGGGTCGCCCCCCTCGTCCAAGGTGTTCTTGGCCTGCTCCATCGCCTTGCGGAACACCTCGCTGACGCCGCTGAGGGCCTCCCGTTTCCAGCCGTCCCACAGCTGCACGGGGTCATAGCGGCCTCCGGCCAGCAACAGCCGCTCCGGGTCGGAGCCCACCGCCTGGGCCTTGAGGATGGTTTTGGCGTTGTGGCAGTCGTATTTCATCTGAAATACTTCCACCAAACGGGGGTCGGGCGCCCCCTGCCCCATATCCTTGAACACCTCAGCGCGGGCCTGGGCCAAGGCGGCGTCCAGCCCGGCGGCGTCGTTATAGCCGCACTCGGCCAGCAGCTTCATGGCCTCGGCATCGTCTCGGGCCTCAATCATCCGGTCCATCCGCTCCCGGGTAAGCAGCTTGTTCTCCATGGCCCGAATGCGGGCGGAGATGGACAGATAGTCCGTATCTTTTCTGCGTTGGGACAAAAGTAATGCCCCCTTCCTTATGAATGAAACAGCTCGTCGGCAACCTTCTTCTCCATCTGCTCACGCTGAAGGCGGACCAGGGTCTCAAAGGCGCAGTTGATCTCTACGTCGCCGTCCACCATGACGAAGCCGCCTTGGATGTCTCGGGTCTCTTCGCTGAGGGTCAGGCCGGTGCCGGTGACCACCGCAGTGGTGTTGTGGACCAGCTTATCCACGAAGGCACCAACCTTGGACTTGGTGACCTCCTCAGGCAGCGCGGGAGAGCGCTCTTTAACCAGGGCCTCGTTCGCGGCGGTTACCACCTGCTTGCCCACAGCTGCCCGGTCCTTCTGAGAGAAGATCAGCCGTTCCTTGCCGCTGGTGCTGGCCTCCAGGGCCAGCTTGGTCAGCAGGGCGACATACTCCTTCTCCGGCAGGGTGCACAGCTTGTTCAGCGCCAAAGCAAACGCCTCGTCCAGTATCTCCTGCTTGGCGGCCAGCTCCAGCTTGCGCCGCTCCATCTGAGCGGCGGACTGGAGCCGCTGGAGCCGCTCGCCGGCGGCGTTCCGGCCCCGCTCCACAATCTCGTTGGCCTCTTCCTGGGCCTGAGCCGCGGCGTTGGTCTGGATGGCTTTCACCTTCTCGTCCGTCTCCGCCGCCAGCTTGGCAATCTCAGCCTGGGCGTCCTGGGCGATTTTGGCGGTGATTTTTTCGATTCCTTCCATATGTTCTTCCCCTTAGAATTGCAGCAGCATCAGCATGGAGGCCAGCAGGGACAAAATGGCGTAGAACTCCACGATGCCGCACAGAATCAGGCCCTTGGACCAGTCGTCCGGCTTTTTGGCCAAAATGTTGATGGAACCGGCAGCCACGCGGCCCTGAGCGATGGCGGAGAGCAGGCCGCCCAGCGCCATGGGCATGCAGGCGGCAAAGTAAGCCATGCCGCGGGAAATGGTCATCTCAGACAGCAGAGCGGTGAAATCGCCGCCCAGCAGGCCCATGCTGTTGATGGCGAAGAACCACACCACCATGCCGTACAGGCCCTGGGTACCGGGGAGCAGCTGCAGGACCATGACCTTACCGGACTTGCTGGGGTCCTCGCTGAGCAGGCCGGTGCCGGCCTCGCCAGCGATGCCGGTGCCCTTGGCGGAGCCCACGCAGCTCAGCCCCACCGCCAGGCCCGCGCCCAACAGGGCCAGAGCCAGGCCCCCAAAGCCGCCGAAAAGCGTACCGCTCTGGTAGACTTCCATCATTTGAGCCAGTTCATTACCCATAACCATAATTTTTTCCTCCTCTTATTTTACTACCTTGTAGTATTTGGTATCTAGATCCAGGGGACGGAATGGCTTTCCTCCGTCCTCATAGAACCGTCCGAAATATTCCAGGCACTGCAAGCGCATGTCATGTACGAAGCAGCCCAGGATGTTCAGCGCAAAGTTCAGCGCGTTGCCCACCATGGCGATGATGAAGAAAGCGACCACATTGCCGGTCATGGCGCCCAGGGTGTTGAACACCTGAGCGGTCACCGCGCCGGCCAGCATCAGGGCCATCAGGCGGGAATAGGACAGGATATCGCTGAAATAGCCGGTGATTCCGTTGTAGAGGGAGCCAAAGACCCCCATCGCCTTGCCCACAAGGCCCTTTTTGCCGTAGCTCTGGGTAATGACCAGCACTACCACTGCGGCAATCAGGCCCACATTCAGCTGGCCCAGGGCGAAACCGCCGCCGGCCAGGAGGAACACCAGGAACCAGGCACCCTCATTGCACAGCGCGGCCATGGTCTCTCCCGCCTTGATTTGCTTGTACATACTGACCGCCATGCCGGTGAAAATCTGTACCACGCCCAGCACCAGCGCGCCCACCAGCACGTTCACCGCCTTATCCAAGGGGTCGAACAGCTTGGGCAGTGCGTAGTCCGCCACCTCGCCTTGGTTGAGAAGGGCCATCAGCTGGGGGATCAGGTCCCCGAAGAAGCCGCCGGTGGCCGCCCCCCACAGGAAGGTGCTCACCCCGCATAGCCCCAGCAGGGGCATCATATACCGCATGGTGGCCCCGTCCGGCTGGGCCTTTTTGATAACCACAACTGCGGCGAGCATCATCAAAATACCGTAGCCCATGTCCGCCATCATCATCCCGTAGAACAGAATAAAGAAGGGGGCCATCAGGGGATTGGGGTCCAGCGAGCCGTAAGCCGGGAGGGAGTACATATCCGTCACCATATTCAGCGGCTTGGTAAACCAGTTGTTTTTCAGCTGCACCGGCACCTGGGGATAGTCCTCCGGGGCAGGGTCACTCACCTCGCAGGCGCAGGGATAGGCTCCCAGAGCCTTGTTCAGCTCCGGCCAGCGCTCCGCCGGAACCCAGCCTTCCAGCAGGAAGGTCTGCCCCATGTCCACCAGGCGGCTGCGGGATTCCTCCCGGCTCACCGTGACTCCGGCCAGATCGGACAGCTGACGCAGGGGGGCGTTGCGCTCGCCCATGCCGGACAGCTTCTCCTCGATGGAGGCGGCCTCTTCCTTCAGGGCCTTGGTCTCTTGGCCCAGACGCCCCAGGTTTTCCGACGCGGTCCCCGTCCAATCCCGCAGATTGGCCCGGGACCACCCCAGGGCCTTCAGCGCCTCCAGCACACCCTCCGCCTGGCTGGTATGGCACACCAGCATGCAGTAGTGGGAGTCCCGGTCGGTGGAGACCTCGGTCAACTGGGCCAGCTCGCCGGCGGCCTGGACCTCTCCCTCCGCCTGATTCATGGGGAGGTTGGCGGGCAGGGTGCCCAGCTGGACGGCCACCTGGCCGGTGGAGTCCGTCTCTAAGGGAAGGTCCAGAGGAACCCACGGTTCCAGCACCGCTTTTTGGCCCTCCAGCTTGTTCAGCTCCGCCCGGATCGCGGCCAGCCGCCGGTCCAGAGCGTTGACCTCTTGGGCCGCTTCCCGGGCCTTTTGGGCCTGCTCCTCGCTGAGCAGCTCCCCCTCCCGGAGTCCCGGCTTGGGGGCCAGCAGGCCGCTCTTGACCGGGGCATACCGCTTGAGGACCTCCAGTGCCCGCTCCGCCTGGTTTTTCTCCTCATGGGCGGCAGCCAGGCCGGTCGTCTCCGGGCGGGTGAGAGACTCCCAAAGCGGGTCGTCCGGGTCGGCTTCGGGCTGGACCACCTCGACACAGCCCATGTGCTGGAGCAGACGAAGCAGCTCCTCTCGGTCGCCGGCCATGCCCACCATATGCAGGCGTTTCATTTTTACGATCGCCATTACCGTTCCACGACCCTTCCAACAATGAGCTGCGCGGCCTCCTCCAGCCGCTCCCGGGCATTTCGCTTCAGCGTTTCGCAGTCCTGGGCGGCACGCGCCAGCTCCGCCTGGGTCGCTTGGGCGGCTTTCTCCTCCGCCTGAGCCATCATCTGCCTGGCCTCTTCCCTGGCCTGTTGGCGGGCCTGTTCCACAGTCTGCTTCGCCTCCCGCTGGGCTTCGGCCAGTCGCTGCTTGGCTTGGACTGCAGCGGCTTCCCGGTCCGCCTTGGCTTTGGCCTCGGCTTGGGTAACCGTTTGAATCGCTTCCAATGCCATGTTTTCACCACCTTTTCAAATGCTAGAATGGAGGAATTTGCTACTTCTCATTGTAGTCACATTTGCCCCAAAAATCAAGGTCTTTTTCACCCTTTTTACCCAGACAATTCCCGAGGTTTGCCTGATTTTTTCACACATTTTCCCCCTTGTTTCAGGACCCTCCACAAAATCGTTTCCAAAAATTTCCTAAATTTGGTTGAACTTCAGAACCGCCTCTGTTTCCAAACACCGAACCGCCCGGCTGAAAACAGCCGGGCGGCGCCTTGTCTTATTCCTCTTCTGTTGGGATCACCGCTTGGAACTGGCTGCGGTTCTCCTCCGCCTGGGGCACAATTTCCACCACGCGCTGCGGGATGTCGCCGGGCAGGGCGCTCAGCCGCAGCAAGCCCGTATGATCCGTCCAAAAGCGCACGCCAAAGCGCTCCATCAAGTCCACCGACAGGCCGCTCAACGGTTCGTTTTCCAGCACCTGTGTCTCGACCCGGAGGGAAATTTTTGTGCCGTAGGGCTCCACCACAGTCTGCACCTGGGTGAGAAGCTCCTCCAGCTCAGCGGAGAATCGGGCGGAATCATAGTTTTCTCCTCGGTTGATGCGGGACGTCCGCTCCCCCACTGGGAAGGTGAAATTCTCCAGAACAATCTCGTCAAAGCCCAGGGCGGCCAGTTCGCCGCACAGCCCGGCAATATAAGCCTGGGCGTCCGCCTGAGCGGGGCTCATCCACCGCAGGCCCAGCTCATCCCGCCAATTGCCCTCCCCTTGACGCAACGCCATCTTGTTGCGGTAATAGGGCACGCTGTTGTCCCGGAAACAGCACAGCCGGGCGATGGTATAGATCTCTCCCTGGTTCCACTGTTGGAGCACCTCGTTAACGGACGCTTCCCCGTTCACGTTGGCCCGGCCGGCCACCTCCTGGTTTGAGTGCCAGGCCAGCATCCCTTCCCGGTCCTTCATCTCCAAAATCAGTCCCTCGGCTCCCGCCGCCTCCAGTTTTTCGGCGGCCAGCCCCCCCGTTACATCGCGGAGGGGGAGCTCCATCACAAAACCCGGCACGGCAGGCGGAAGGGGATCCGGCTCCTCTGAGCTGGACCCCGGCTCGGACAGACTGCCGCTGGGGTCCTCCACAAAGCTGACGTTCCCCAGATCCGGAGGAGAAACAGAGCTGTCCAAGGGCTTTTCGCCGCTGTGACGGAGAAATTGCAGAAATGGGGGCAGCTCCAGCTTGGCTCCCTCATCGGTATACACCACGTACCGCTGGAGATAAAACATCCCAGCCAGTACAACCACCACAACCACCGCCAGAAGGACGGCGATGAATCGCAAAATATCCGTTATTGTCCGCCGGCCCCGGTATCCGCCGACCTCCTTGTTAGAGCGGCTCATCCTTTTCCCTCCAACATTCTGGAAAATTTGGTCAATTCCATTCGGCAAGTGATTTATTATATCAAGTTTTATGCCGATTTACAACCATCAATCCGGAGGAAAACCCTTAAATTTCTCCAAAGATTTTTCCCGTTTTCCCTTAAACCGCCATGCCGCCATCCACACCGAGTACCTGTCCGGTGATGAAGGAGGCCCGGCAGTCTGCCAGGAAGCAAATGGCCTCGGCCACCTCCTCCGGCTGTCCGATCCGGCACAGGGGCGCCTCCTCCCCCAGTTGGGCCAAACTATCCGGGTCCAGATGGCGGTTCATGCCGGTGTCAATGACGCCAGGCGCCACACAGTTTACCCGGATGTGGGAGGGACCCAGTTCCTTGGCCAAGGCTTTGGTCAGGCCAACCACCCCCGCTTTGGCGGCGGAGTAGGCAGCCTCACAGGAACCGCCGGTGACGCCCCACATGGAGGAGACCGTCACAATCGCCCCCCGCTGCCGGCGCACCATACCTGGAATGACCGCCCGGAGGGTATAGAACATGCCGTCCAGGTCCACCGCCATGAGGCTCCGCCACTGTTCGCCGGTGGTGTCGGTGAGCAGCTGCTGGGGCAGGGCGACCCCTGCGTTGCAGACCACAGCGTCCAAAGGGCCCAGGGCCGCCTCCGCCTCCCGCACCAGCGCCTCCACCTGCCCTGGATCGGATACATCTGCCTGGATAGGAACGGCCCTCCCTCCCAGGACGCACAGCTCCCGAACCAGCGCTTGGGCCTCCTCCCGGCTGGAATGGTAGTTGACCGCCACCTTCCAGCCCTCCCGGGCAAAGACCCGGGCCGCAGCCGCCCCAATGCCCTGGGATGCCCCGGTAATCAACACATGCTTGGCCATAGAACGCGCCTCTTTCATACGAATACACCTTGGACCAAAATCATATAAAATACGGTGGCCCCGAAGATGGACAGCAGATCGTTGCCCTTCCAGATGTGGAGGAGGACGGCGGCCAGGCCGGCGGACAGGGGCGGCACCCAGCCCCCCATGGCGGAGAAGGTGACCCCCTTCAGGCAGTATACAATCAACATGGCGATGATGGCCGGGGGCAGAACCCGGCCCAGGTAGAGGACCAGTTTGGGAGGATGCTCCCCCCGGTCGAAAAGAAGAAAGGGCAAAGCTCGGGTGAGAAAGGTCACCCCTGCCATCACGGCGATGGAGGCCAGGGTCTGGGCAGGTGTTAGGGGCATGATTTCTCCTCCTCTCGGTTCCAATCCGGGTCCAGCCGGGGCCGGAGCAGGGTCAGGGCAATTACAATCACGGCCAGAGCGGGCAGCAGCATGTCCTCCGCGCCGGCCAGCAGCAGGCTGGCCAGGGTGGCCGCGCCCCCCAGCAGGGCAGGCAGGTGGCTCCCCGCTGCCTTCCACTGTCCCACGGCGATGACCAGAAACAGGGCGGTCATGGCAAAGTCCACCCCCGTCGTATCAAAGCTAAGGGCCGCACCCAGCACCGAACCGATGACCGACCCCAGCACCCAATAGCTCTGGTCCAGCAGAGCCACCCAAAAAAAGAAATCGTGTTCCTCCACCCCCTCCGGGGCTTGGGCGGAGGAGAGCAGGGCATAGGTCTCGTCGGTGAGGGAAAAGATCATATAGAACTTGCGCCAGCCCATCCCCCGGAATTTCTCCAGCATGGACAGCCCATAGACCAGATGGCGGAAGTTAATCATCAGGGTGAGGAAGGCCACCTGGGGCAGCGAGGCCCCCGCAGCCAGCAGCGAGACCCCTAGATACTGACCGGACCCAGCATAGATGGTCAGGCTCATCAGCGCTGCCCAGCCCACACCGTAGCCAATGGACTGGAGCATCAGCCCAAAGGCCATTCCAATGGCCAGATAGCCCATAAGCACCGGAACCGTCACCGGAAAGGCGGCGGCCAAGGTTGTTCGATTCATCGGAAAAACACACCTCAACAACAACAGTTTGCCCCCTATTGTACTCGTTTTTTCTCCGGGACGCAAGCCCCATCTTGTCTGGGGCGTTAAGAAGGAATAAAGTTTTCTCCACAGTCTTGATTTTTCCTTGCCGCAATTTATAATATGTATCACTATCTTCATTTCCCCGGAGGAGTCTCTATGAACCAGCTGCTCTTTATCTATAACCCCACCTCCGGCACTGGACAGGTGAAGGGGGCGCTGTCCGCCGTGCTGGACGTATTTGCAAAAGCGGGCTGGATTACCACCGCCTACCCCACCCAATGCAAGGGAGACGCCCAGCGCACCGCCCAGGAACTGGGTGCCCGGTATGACCGGGTGGTATGCGCCGGGGGCGACGGCACCCTCAGCGAAGTGGCCGCCGGCCTGATGGCGCTGGACCGCCCGCCCCCCCTGGGCTATATCCCCTTCGGCTCCACCAACGACTGCGCCGCCACCCTAAAGCTGCCCCGCAAACCTCGGGAGGCCGCCCTGGTGGCCGCTGGCACCGGCATCCCTCAGTTCATGGATGTGGGGCTGCTCAATGACAAGCCTTTTGTCTATGTGGCCGCCTTCGGTGCCTTCACTAAGGTGGCCTACGACACCCCCCAGGAGCTGAAAAACACCTTTGGCCACCTGGCCTATGTCATGGCGGGCATCGCCTCTCTGCCCACCATTGCCCCCTACCACATGAAGGTGGAGTATGATGGTCAGGAGTTGGAGGATGACTTCTACTTCGGCATGGTAAGCAACTCCCAGTCCATCGCCGGGCTCCGGCCCCCCAAGGCAGAGCAGGTGGTGCTGGATGACGGACAATTTGAAATTACACTGGTAAAAAAACCCCTCAACCTCACCGATTTTACCGACGGACTCCAGGCCCTGGTCAATCTGTCCCCGGCGGACCGCTCCGGGTCCTTGGTCCAGTTTCAGGCCCGGCAGCTTACGTTCTTCTGTCCCCGGCCTATCCCCTGGACCTTGGACGGGGAGTTCGGCGGCAGTCAGCCGGTCAGCCGGATTGTCAACCGCCAAAAGGCGCTGCGCATCATCTGTGGGGAACCATTCCAAGAACTGCAACAGCCCCGGCATCCATAGGTTGGACGCCGGGGCTGTTCCGCTTGCCAAAAAAGTCCTCCGCAGAAGTTCTCGTCCACAGGCGCGGAAGTTGTCCGCCGAAAGCGGACAGCGTGTGCGATACGCAGGCCGCAGCCTTCTCGAAAAAGCGGCTTTGCCACCGCTTCGACTGTCCGGTTTCTGTTACCGGTCCTTTCTCCAGTTCTGGTGCTTGGGCATTTCGTCCAGCGCCTTGGAAATGTCCATCTCCTCGGCGTCGCTCCACAGCCGCTCCAGATCATAGAACTTCCGGGCCTCGTCGGTAAAGACGTGAACCACCACCGAGGAGAAGTCCATGAGCAGCCATGTGCCGCCCCGGTGGCCCTCGATGTGGTGGGCCCGCTCGCCGTTGTTCTCCGCCGCCTCCTCACAGGCATCGGACATGGCTTTTACCTGGGTGTTGGAGGTGGCTGTGCAGATGACAAAATAGTCCGCCAGGGTGGTCAGTCCCTCCGTCTTTAGGACCTTGAGATCACCGCCCTTTTTGCTGTCCAGCGCTCTGGCCAGCAAAATCGCCAGTTCATAGGATTCCATTTCCTTGTCTCCTTTCCTAAATTTCTCTATCTCTGCCGGGGAGCATACAGCCCACACCTTACGCCGCCTCCTGGGAATTCGCCGGCTCCTTCCATTCCTCCAAAGCGCCGGTGGGCGGGAAGATATCACCCGGGTCGATGGTCCCCAAATCCGACAGGGCGCTGTCCTCCTCTGCCTGGGAACCGTCTGTGTCCTCTGGGTCCGGCGGCTTCTCCGTCCCGTCCCCCACGGTCTCCTCCGGCTCGTTGTTCTTGGGTGGGGAGACCGTCACCCGGCCCATTGCCGGGTCGGCCAGCTCCGCGTTGGTTACGTCGTATCCCCCGCCCCGCTTGCGGTACATCAGCTGCAAATCGCTGGCCTGGATCTCATCCTGATAGGGATTGAGACCGTCATTGAGCAGCTCCAGCAGCTCGTCCTGCCGGGCCAGCGTCAGGGATGCCCCCCTGTAAGCGGCATTGTCGAAGGGCATGGAGACAAAATTCAGCCCGTTTTCCGTATCCATCCCCACCGCCAGCTGGGCAAAGGCCAGGATGTTGCCGATGGTCAGGTCGGTGTCTACATTGTCCACAAAAATCTGGACCAGGGCGGGCAGCTTGAGCAGAATTTCAGGGGTGAGGCACTTTTTCAGCACTGCAGCCAGAAAGTCCCGCTGGATCTGCGTGCGCCCCGCGTCGTAGAGGACCACGCTCTCGTCGTTGTTTTTGCGGAAGCGGATAACCTCCATGGCGTCCCGGCCGTCGAGCAGCCGGTAGCCCGCCTCCTGGTGGATGTGCAGGTCCTGATAGGGGTCGTCGTAATCCATGCCCGGGGGAACGTCGAAATACACCCCGCCCAGGGCGTCCACCAACTCGCCGATGGCATCCCACTCTACCAGGACATAGAAGTTGGGGTAAATGCCGGTGAGCTTGCTCACCTCCTGCTTCAAGGCGGACATCCCGTTCTCCACCCGTTCCTTCTCGGGCAGGCTCTGGCTCCCCCGGTTTCGGGCATACACCGTATTCAAACGCTTGCTGTTGGCCTTGGTGTTAATCATGGTGTCCCGCAGCAGGCTGATGGCGGACACCCTCTGCCCCTTGGTGTCATAGGTGAACAGGAGCATGGTGTCAGTGGCTCCGCTGACCTCATCCTGGCCGCACACCAAAAAGGTATAGTACCCGGGCTTCTGGCCGCTGCGGCTCACCTGGGGCAGCTCCGCCCCCTCGTACTCCAGGTCACCGGGCAAACTTTGGGAACCGCTGCTCTGGTCCGACGGCCCCGGATTGTCCGGTGGGGACGGCACGCTGGGTACGTCGGGCAGCCGGATCCAGGAGTGCAGATAGAGCGCCAGCGCCGCCAACAGCACCGCCAGAATCGCCAGCACCTGACACACCCGATAGCGGACCCGCTGTCCCCGGCTCAGTCCGGCGGCCCAGGCCCGATACCGCGTCCACCACGCTCCCACCGGAAAGATACCCGGTGCCTTCCGCTTTCCGCCTTGATTTTCCTTCATTGTCTCACCTTTCAACTGTTACGCCATGCTCCTTCAGCCACGTCTGGGCCTGAAGCGTATTGGTATGGACGGGCCGCCGCCGGTCCTTCATCTCCTGAATGGTGGTCTCCACCCCCAGGAGCAGGGCAGCATCCAAGTCCCGATAGGCCAGCTCCCGCAGCCGCTCCACCCCTTCAAAGGTCCGGTTGGGCTCCATGTAGTCAGCCACATAGAGAATCTTTTCCAGAGTGGTCATATCCGCCTTTGCGGTGGTGTGCCAGAAGATTGCCTGATACACCTCCTCAGGTTCTCCAAAAACATGCTTGGCAATACACGCCCCGGTTTTGGAATGGAGCAGTTTTACCGCCTGATGCTCCAGCTCATCCAGCTCCACACCGTATTTTTCACACAGCTCCAGCTGTTCCTCCAGCTCCAGATACTTGGTGCAGTCGTGGAGGATGCCCGCCCGGCGGGCCATGGTCTCGTCCGCCCCCCAGCGCCGGGCCAGACGCACCGCTTCCTCCTCGGTGCCCCGGATGTGGCGTACCCGCTTTTCCAGTACCATGGAGTAGGAACAGGCCCGCAGCTCCGGGATATCCAGATGCTTCAAATCGGCGTGGGTGCCGTAGAGCCGGTTCATCAGAATGTACCCGTAGACCGAGAGGTGGAGGTACTCCGCCCCCTCCCCCTTGGCCAGCAGCTCCCGCAGGCGGGTGGAGGAGATGTCCACCAGCCCGGGGACGTCGATGATCTCCACCTGCGCATCCGGGAAAGATTCTTCCAGAAATTCCAGATAGGGGGCAAAGTCCTCCTGGCTGTCCTCCACGCTCCGTCCAAAAGCACAGATGCCCGCCTGGGCCATAACATCCGCCGCGTGATACCACTGGTCGAGGGTCAGGAACATATCCCGCCCTATGAGCAGCCACAGCTCCGCGCCGGGAATCTGCTTATGCAGCTGCTCCAGGGTGTCGGCGGTGTAGCTTTTGCCCGGCCGCTCCAGCTCCATGGGGGACACCTCCGCCACGTTGGGCAGCAGCAGGGCGCCGGCCAGCTTGGCCGTCATGGCCAGCCGGTGCTCCGGAGCGGGCGTGCCCTCCGGCAGCTCCTTGTGGGGGGGGATCGCCGCCGGGACGAGATACAGCCGATCCAGCTCCAGTGCGTCGATGGCCGCCCGGGCCGCCGCCAGATGCCCCAGATGGGGCGGGTTGAAGGTTCCGCCAAAAATTCCGATTTTCACAGGAATCCACCCTCTCACCGTTTATTTGCAGACTGTGTATTGACATACTTCCGCCATTGTTCCTCCAAAGGCTCCGCCGCCGGATGGCCCCGGTACACCCCCCGCCGGAAGTCCTCCAGCGCCTAGCGTCCCTTGACCAAAACAATTTTATCCTTTTTGTCCTTTTTATGGCTTGGACGATATAACACAAATTTTGTTCCAATCACTTGGACAATTTCGCTCCGGGTCAGGGGAGCCAGCTCCTCCGCCGCCTCCCGGGGGGAGAGGAGGGAGTTCTCCAAAACTTTCCCCTTAATCAGCTCCCGGGCCTCCAGGGCATCGTTGGCCTGCTTGACCAGGTTGTCCCCAATGCCCTCCTTGCCCACGATTAAAATCGTGTCGATGCGGTTGGCCAGCCCCCGCAGCTGGGAGCGCTGTTTGCTTGTTAAATCCATTTATTGATCCTCTCCACGAATAATTCCTGTTACGCCCACGCTCTTCCCCGGATCGCTCTCGCTGCCCGACAAATACCGCTCCAGCTGTTCCCTGAACAGCTTCAAGGCGATTCCCCGGTGGGAGATGGCATTCTTCTCCTCCGCGGTGAGCTGGGCGAAGGTCTTTTTCAGCTCCGGGACGAAGAACACCGGGTCATAGCCGAAGCCGCCCTCTCCCATAGGGGCGTAGGCGATGGTGCCGGGGCACTCCCCCCGAGCGGACAACGCGTCGCCGTTGGGGAAGCAGCAGGTAATTACGCTGACGAATTTGGCCGTCCGGGGCATCTGACCCCGCATGTTCTCCAGCAGCATCCGATAGCGCTGCTCGTCGCTGAGTCCCTCGCCGCCGTACCGGGCAGAGTACACCCCGGGGGCCCCGTTCAGGCAGTCCACGCACAGGCCCGAGTCGTCGGCGATGGCGGGCAGGCCGCTGGCCTCCATCACGGCCTTGGCCTTGAGCATGGAGTTTTCCTCAAAGGTGGTCCCGGTCTCCTCCACCTCAAGGTCCACCCCGGCCTCCGCCTCGGAACAGACTTCAATCCCCAGATGGGACAAAATGTCGTTCATCTCCACCAGCTTTTTCTCGTTCTTGCTGGCCAGTACCAGCTTCATACAGCTTTCCCCCTTATTCTACCATATTTTCTCTGTCTGTCTATTGATATTGTGTTAAATTTTTGGATTTGTGCATAGGCTCCCTCTC